>JAYRNU010000144.1:0-4970 GCA_041912015.1 Thiobacillus sp.
GGCGACGCACGCGGCGGGCTGCGGGCGCGGGGGGCCGACGCCCGCGCCGGTAGGTCGGTTGTCTGGGTGTCGGCCTGCACCGGCAGGGCCTTGGGCGTGGCCGTGGCGGTGCCGGCCGCCGCCGGTCCGGGAACGCAGAGCGACCCGTCGGCGACGCTGGACAGCCTCGGCCGTCTGCATCTGGTCTGGCTGGATCGCGGCGATGGGCAATCCGCGGCGCGCATTCGTTATGTCCGTGGCGAATGGCACTAGCGTGGACAGAGCCTAGATCCAGCCACGCTTCTTGAGTCGCCTGTAGAGCACCAGTACCCACACGCCGGTCAGCATCAGCACGGCTGGATAGGACCACGGCCATTTGAGTTCGGGCATGAATTCGAAGTTCATGCCATAGAGACTGAATATCACCGTGGGCAGCGCCAGCAGGGCGCCCCAGCCGGCCAGTTTCTGTACCGATTCGTTCTGCTTGACCGACAGGCTCGCCAGGTGGAACTGCATGGCATCCGATGTCGACATGCGCAGGTGGTCGATGGCAGCCGACACCCGCACCGCATGATCGTGGATGTCCCGGTAGTAGGCCTTGAGCTCCTTGGTGGACAGTTCAGGATGCAGGCGAATCAGGTTCAGCGTGATTTCCTGCATGGGATCGACGGCGTCGCGCAGCAGCGCCAGGTCGCGCTTCAACTCGTAAAGCTTTTCCAGCACGCCGCGCCCGCCCTTTGCTCCGCTCATCAACTGGCTTTCGAGCGTGTGGAACTGATCCTGCATGCCCACGATCACCGGCCTGAACTGATCGACGATGAGGTCGAGCACCAGATACAGCGCGTAGGGCGTGGAAGCCTCGATGCCGTTCGGACGGCGTTGCAGGCGGTCGCTGACGCGCTGGTAGCCGCTGCCATTGTCGTGGCGGATGGCGACGACGTAGTTGCTGCCGGCAAACATGTGCGTCTCGCCCAGTTCGACGCGCGACTCCCACAACTGCGCCGTGCGCGTGGCGATGAAGACGTGCTCCTCGTATTCTTCGAGTTTGGGGCGCTGGTGGGTGGAAATCGCGTCTTCCAGCGCCAGTTCGTGCAGACCGAGTTCCTCGCCCAGGCGGGTGATGGTATGGGTGTCGGGCGATTTGAGTTCGACCCAGATGAAACGGCCAGGCTGGCCGACGTGCGTGCTGATATCGTCGAATTCGATCGACGTCACGCGGGATTCATGGAAGAGCAGGCAGTTGATGATGGACTCCGCAGTGAAGGACTAAAGCGCTCTGATTCCAGAACGTTGGCAAATTCGATTTTCGGATCGTCGCGAGGCGCGATAAGCATTCCATGCAGGCGGACGCTATCCGGACTATAGAGCACTCACAAGTGGAGCGCTGGCGACAGGTCCTTGAGCGTACGGCGCAATTGCTCGCGCAAGGCCGCTTCGGAAAAGAACTGCTGGCTGGTGCGCGATGCGGCTTCGCCGAGTCGATCCAGGCCGTCGGCAGCCGCAGCCAGCCCGGCAATGCGGTCGGCCAGGGACTGGGCATCCCCGGCCTGGGTCCAGATCAGGCCGCTGTTCGTCGAGTCGACCAGCGCCCCGGGGTACGCACCGGACAGCCGCGTGACGACCGCTCGGCCGCAGGCGAGCGACTGGTAGACCTTGTTCGGGATCACCCGGCCTGCCTTCGGGGTGGTGCCGAAAATTCCCAGCAGGATGTCGGCCTGTCGAATGCGATCGGGCAGTGCTTCGTAGGAAAGCCAGTTCTCGAAAGCGACCCGGTCGAGGCCCCGCGCCAGCGCTTCGCATTCAGCCCGCAGCGGGCCGTTGCCCAGCAGCGTCCAGCGTACCGGCGGGCCCGCGTATCGCCGGGCTGCGTCGACGACCACCTGTGGTCCCTGCAAGGGAATGAAACTGCCATAGAACAGGACCTCGAGCGGAGCACCGGCGGGCCGGGCCGGCCGTGGTGCAGGTCTGAACAGTGCTGCCTCGGCGCCCACGTATACCACGCCCAGTTTGTCCGGCGCGACGCCGAGTACCTGCGTGAAATAGTCGGCATGGGCAGTGGTGTCGGCGAGCACCCGGTCGGCTAGCTTGAAAAGATCGCGCTCCCATGCCAGCAGGCGTTTCGCCCGCGCGCTTTCAGGCGGCAGCTTTCCGCGCTCGTCGACCTGCTTGTCATAGGCCGAGATCAACGGATCGATGAGCAGGGGTACGCCAAGCGTTCTGGACCAGCGGCTTGCGGCAGCGATGTCGCGCTGACGAAAGCATGGCACCCAGACCAGGGCGGGCCGCTGGATTCGCCGCAGCAAGGCCTCCCGGTCGCCCAGGCGACTGAAGGCCGGATGAAAGTCCCTGACCTGCATACCCAGCCCCGAAAGCAGGGTGCGCATGACGCGGTTTCGCGAGTAGTCCGGGTCGTATCGACCCCACCAGAGCACGACGGGCCTTTCCGTACCCGTACCGGGCGGGAATTCATGAATCGTGTTGGCGCGCCCGGCTCTCACGTGGCCTGATCGGGGTCAGGACTGAAGCCGGGGGCGCGCTGTTGAACGCGAGGACCATGTCCGGCGGAATCTCGGGCTGTCGGGGGTTCCGGACGTGTGCTCACCGCGGATCAGAACGGCAGGTCGAGATCGGGGGCGGCCTCATGCAGAACGCGACGGAAATCGGCCTGTACCTTCTGCAGCGCCTCGGCATTGTCGCCCTCGAAACGCAACACGATCACAGGCGTCGTGTTCGACGGCCGCGCGAGGCCGAAGCCATCGGCGTATTCCACCCTCAAGCCATCGAGGGTGATGACTTCCTGGGCATCGGGAAAACGTGCGGTCTTCTGCAGCGTGTCCATCAGTGCGTAATGCGCGCCCTCGGCCATCTTGATATTGAGCTCGGGCGTATTGACCGTGTCGGGCAGGCCGTGCAGGGTGGCGTTGATGTCGGCCTGTTTCGAAAGATATTCCAGCAGGCGGGCACCGGCATAGAGACCGTCGTCGAAGCCGAACCAGCGCTCCTTGAAGAACACGTGACCGGACATTTCGCCTGCCAGCAGGGCGCCGGTCTCCTTCATCTTGGCCTTGATGAAGCTGTGGCCGGTCTTCCACAGCAGCGGACGGCCGCCGCGTTCGCGGATCCAGCCGAACAGCTTGCGCGTCGACTTGACGTCGAAAATGATTTCGGCGCCCGGATTGCGGCTCAACACGTCGTCGGCGAACAGCATGAGCTGGCGGTCGGGAAAGATGATGCTGCCGTCCTTGGTGACCATGCCGAGGCGGTCGCCGTCGCCGTCGAACGCGAGGCCGATCTCGGCATCGCTGGTCTTGAGGCGTGCGATCAGGTCCCGCAGGTTCTTCGGCTGCGAGGGATCGGGATGGTGGTTGGGGAAATTGCCGTCGACGTCGCAGAACATCTCCTCGACCTGGCATCCCATGTCGCGGTAGAGCTTCGGCGCGAAGGCGCCGGGTACGCCGTTGCCGCAGTCGACGATGATCTTCATCGGGCGTGCGAGCTTGACGTCGGACACGATGCGCGCGATGTACTCGCCGGCGATGTCGTACTCGCGATAGCTGCCGTTGCCGTCGATCAGATCACCATTCACCAGGCGTGCGCGCAGCTTCTGAATCGCGTCGCCCGACAGGGTCTCGCCGCCGAGCACCATCTTCAGGCCGTTGTAGTCGGGCGGGTTGTGGCTGCCGGTGACCATGACCGCGCTGTTGGTACCGAGCTGATAGGCGGCGAAGTAGGTCATCGGGGTGGCGACCATGCCCAGGTCGACGACCCCGATCCCGGCCTTGCGGATGCCACGTGCCAGGGCTGCCGCCATGTCGGGACCGGACAGGCGGCCGTCGCGGCCGATGCAGATTTCCTTCTGGCCGCGCGCCACGGCTTCGCTGCCGATGGCATGTCCGATGGACTCGACGATTTCCACCGTGAAAGACTTTCCGACGATGCCGCGGATATCGTAGGCCTTGAAAATTTCCTTGGGGTATTCCACAAAGCAGTCCCTGGTATGCGATACGCCGATTTTACCTGCCCGGCCCGAAATGCTGCATCAGCCGTCGCGGCAGCCAGTCGAGATTGCCGGGGAACGGGCCTGACGGGAAGGCGACGTGGCCGCCGCTTGCGGGCTGTTCGAGAATGACGGTTGGTGCGACGTCGATGGCTTTCGGCAGCGCCCAGGCCGGCAGGAAGGGATCGTTTATCGCATTGAGGACGAGCGTGGGAATGTGCACGGATTTCAAATACGGCTTGGAAGAAACGCGGCGCCAGTAGTCCTCGGCATCGCGGAAACCATGCAGGCGTGCCGTGACCAGGGTGTCGAATTCACTGAAGGTGGTGGCAGCAGCGATGGCCCTCGCATCCAGGATCCCCGGAAATCGCGCAGCCTTGCGCAGAGCCTTGGCTTTGAGCGTCCGGAGAAAGCGCGCGGTATAGAAGCGGCGATTGAAGCCACGGTCGAGCGCCTGCCCGGCAGCAGTCAGGTCGAGGGGGGCGGATATGCCCGCTGCCGCATCGACCAGCGAGCTGGCGGCGTCGCCCTGTTCACCCAGCCATTTCAGCAGCGCGTTGCCGCCAAGCGATACGCCGACGGCATAAAGCGGCGCATTGGGGTGATGCGCCCTGATGCGCCGCAGCATGCGCTCGACGTCTTCGCTGTCACCGGCGTAATAGGCACGTGGCAGCCGATTGTCCTCGCCTGAGCATCCCCGGAAATGCGCCACCACGCCGGACCATCCGCGCCCCTGAACGGCGGCCATCAGCGTGCGCGCATAGTGGCTCGCAGAACTGCCTTCCAGTCCGTGAAACAGCACCACCACTGGGGCATACGATCTTTCACGGGCTTGAGCCCGTAGAAAGTCGGAGTCCCCTTGTGGGACATCCAACGCCCTCTGGAAACCTGGTGGCGCGTCCACCCAGTCGAAGTCGAGGAAATCGCCGTCCGGCAGTTCCATGCGCTCGCGGCGGTAGGCAATCGGCGGCGCCCGATCGAACAGGCCGGCGTA
>JAYRNU010000145.1:0-7857 GCA_041912015.1 Thiobacillus sp.
CCAGGTAATCGAAGAACAGGCAGCAGGCGGCAATGGGAAGGGGAAGCCCGAGCAGCGTGCCCAGCAAACAGTCGCGAAACCGGGTCCCGCTCAGTGCCAGGGTGTAGTTCAGGGCAGGAACGGTCTGGAACACCCTGCGCAACACCAAGAAGTTGTGCACCGGCTCCGCGTCCAGGCGGCTCAGCAGGCGGCCAGCGAGCTTGCAGTCGAGTTGTCCGAGCGCGTTACCACCGACGAACCCGATGACAAGGAAGGTGGCGATGCATGCAGCGATATCGGTGGCAATTCGGCCTCAGACCTGTCCCCGCGCCAGCACCGCCGCCGCCAGCGACACCCAGCCCGTGATCTGAGCCAGATTGGCGAGCGCAAAACCCAGCACGAAGCTCGGCAGTCTCCTTGCCAGGCGGCTGCGCATCGATTGCTGCAGGAACTCGAGGCTCAGATGGTTCCCGAAGCCGGTCAGCTCGAAGACCGCGAGCATCGGCAGCAGAAGCAGCGCGACGGCGATCAGCCGTTTCGGATGTCGCATTCTTGTCGTCCGTTGGCCAGGGCCAGGGCCAGGCACCCGCGGCTGCAGCTGACATCTCGTCCAGGCAGCCCCGATCACCGGGCCGCGCTGCAGTGTAGAGCGTTCGGGGCCGATCACGATCCGCCGAAGCATGAGTTGTCGATTCCGGCTGGTGTCCGGTATGGTCCTGCTTTATTCTGCACCTGAGTTCCGCCATGCCCCTGCCCCTTCCCGCTGATTTCGAGGCCCTGCTGACCATCTGGCAATCCCGGGTCCACGCGTCGTCGTTCTGGTGGCAGGTGGTGGCGCTGGTGCTGGCGGCGGCAGGAGCCATGGTGGTGCAGCGCGCGCTGAACCAGGGACTGACCGACCAGAGCGAGCGCAATACCGAGTTTGCGGTCCGCAGCCTGGCGCTGAAGACGCTGCAGCGCATCCTGTTTCCCATCAGCATGCTGCTAGGCGTCCTGGCAGGCAGGGCGCTGCTGCGGTACCAGAACCTGCCGGTCGACCTGCTCAACCTCGCCGTACCGCTGCTGCTGTCGCTGGCTACCATCCGCATCGCGGTCTATTTCCTGCGCAAGACCTTTCGCCCCGGGCCGGCGGTCAAGGCCTGGGAAAACCTGATTGCCACCTCGATCTGGCTGGTCGTTGCGCTGCATCTGCTGGGCTGGCTGCCCGCCGTGCTCGAAGGGCTCGACAGCATGGGAATGCA
The DNA here is from genome assembly GCA_041912015.1 of Thiobacillus sp. Classification (GTDB taxonomy): domain Bacteria; phylum Pseudomonadota; class Gammaproteobacteria; order Burkholderiales; family Thiobacillaceae; genus Thiobacillus. The sequence goes on from JAYRNU010000145.1 coordinate 1,221, forward strand.
GGTCGGTGACAGCCGCGTTTCCGTCCTGGCGGCGATCAAGCTGCTGCTGACCGTGGCCCTGTTATGGGTGCTGGCGCTCTGGCTGGCACGCATGATCGAGCATCGCCTGAGCCAGGCGGATTACGTCAGCGCCAACATGCAGGTGGCACTGATCAAGCTCAGCAAGTTCGTGCTGCTGGTGCTCGCGTTCCTGCTTGCGCTGAGCGCGGTCGGCATCGACCTGACGGCACTCACGGTGTTCGGCGGTGCGCTGGGCGTCGGCCTGGGCTTCGGCCTGCAGCGCATCGCCAGCAATTTCATCAGCGGCTTCATCGTGCTGTTCGACCGTTCGATCCAGCCCGGCGACGTCATCACCATCGGCGACAAGTTCGGCTGGGTGCAGGAACTGAATGCCCGCTACGTGGTGGTCAAGGACCGCGATGGCGTGGAGCGGCTGATTCCCAACGAGACGCTGATCACCAGTGAGGTGATCAACTGGAGCTACAGCGACCGCAACGTGCGCCTGAAGATTCCGGTTTCCATCAGCTACGACAACGACCCGGAGCAGGCACTGGCCTTGCTGCAGCAGGCGGCGCTGGCCAGCCCGCGGGTGCTTGCCGATCCTGCGCCCGCCACCCGCCTGATGGCGTTTGGCGACAACGGCATCGAGCTGGAACTGCGGGTCTGGATCCAGGACCCCGAAGCAGGCCTGGCGAGCGTGCGTTCCGACATCAATCTGGCGATCTGGCGCGCCTTCAAGGGTGCCGGCATTGTCATTCCCTTCCCGCAACGCGACCTGCACATCCGCAGCGGAATCGAGGCCTTGCAGCCCTGAACCGCATACCCGGACAGGCGGCCTTCAGCGCAGCTTGAACAGGCGGACCGGCTTGCCTTGCCCCCGGAGTTGCACCGGCCCCAGGTCGATCGCGTCGGCGGGCGGCTCGGGCAGCCTGTTCCAGATGGTCTCGGAAATCAGCAGCTGGGCATCGAATTCCTTGCAGGCCTGCTCGATGCGGGCGGCGATATTGACCGTCTCGCCGATCAGGGTGTACTCCTTGCGCGCATGGGTCCCAACATTGCCGGTGACGAGCTGGCCGGCGTGCAGCCCGATGCCGACCCGGGTCGGCGGGATGGTGCCGCTGCGGTTGAGCGCATCGATGCGCCCGAGTATGGCCAGCGCCGCGTTGCAGGCGTGCGGAATCCGGTTCCTGTCGTCGGCGGGGGCGCCGAACACGGCCATGAAGCCATCACCGAGAAACTTGTTGACGATGCCGTGATGCGCATTGACCACGTCGATCAGCTCGCCGAACAGCGTATTGAGATAGAGCATGACTTCCTGCGGGGTCTTGTCGGCGGCGAAGCGGCTGAAGCCTCGAATGTCGAGGAACATGACGCAGGCATCGCGGGTCTCCCCACCGATATCGAGGTTCTGCTGCAACAGCCGCTGCGCGATCACCGGGGAGACGTGCTGGCCGAATACGCTGATGGCATGATCGCGCTGCCGGGCATTCTCGACCGACAGCTGGATCTGCCGCTTCAGCAGGATGGTGAAAAAACCGGCCAGCAGGCCGGAAGCCAGCAGCAGCGCCGCCTTGACGCTGTAGGCGGAGGGGTCGGTCAGCATTTCGAGTCCCTCGAGCGGTGCCTCGTCACCGATGTAGATGACGGCGATCAGCAAATACTGCAGGGCGGCCACCGCGCCCCCGAACACGCAGACCCAGAAGTTCAGGTAGAGCGCCGCCATGAAGATGAAAAGCGGGTAGAGCATGGGCGTCGCCGAAGCCATCGCCTGCCAGGGACCCATGGCAATGGTCAGCAGCAGCAGCATGACGCTGGGGACGCTGATCTCGATCAGCACGTTGGCATAGCAGAACAGCCAGGTCGGCAGCTTGCTCTTGTGGATCAGCCGGCCGATGCGCAGGCGCAAGACCAGTTCGTACAGCATCATGGTGCCGAACAGGACCATGAAAGGCCAGAACAGGCCGCGGATCGGCTCGGCCAGTGAAGCCGGCCAGGCGCCGGGCAGATACACCACGGCCAGCAGCAGCAGGATCATGAGCGCGAAGATGCCCGCGGTCAGGGTGGTGCGCTGGCGCTCGCTCTCGAGGACGCTGGTCAGGATGCCGTGACGGGCGGAAGCGGCGGTTGGAAGGCTGGCCATTGGAATCGGTTCGCTGGGTTGCCTGAACAATACATGCAAATGTTTCGCATCACCAACGCCCAAATCGACGAGGCGACGGGCAGGGCCGCAGGGAAGACGCGCGCCGCGGCGGTCGGATACGATGCGGTTTTTCAAACTTGACGACAGCCATCCATGACAGGTTTCGATCCGAAGGCATTGCGGGCACTGCTGCAGGCGCAGCCCTCGCTTCTGGCGGACGTCCCCGACCTGGCTGCGACCGCTGCGGACGACTTGATCCGGCTCTACGACAACCTGTTTCCGCAGGTGGAGCAGCGCATGTGGGCGGCGCCCTCGCCGGCATTCGAAGCCTGGCTGGCACGGTATCAATCGCTGTTCCGCGAGCAGCAGGATTTGATCGGGCAGTCCGGCCAGGTATTCCAGCACCATTTCCTGATCGGCATTCCGGTCGCGGACCGGCCGGCCCACGTCCGGAGCTGCCTCGATAGCATTCTTCAGCAATGCCGGCTGTATGCCTATGGCGGGCAGGATGCGGACGGACGCTACGCCGGGTTCACGGTGATCCTCGCCGAGGACAGCCGCGATCCGGCGAATGTCGCTGCGCATCGGGCCCTGGCCCAGGAGTTCCGCGGCCAGGGTCTGCAGGTCGTGCATTTCGACCTGCCGGAGCAGTACCGGTTGCTGCAGGCGATTCCCGCAGCCGTACGCCGGCAGGTGGAGCGGCTGCTCACGGCCCAGCCGGCGGAACGTTTCTACTGGAAGGGTCAGGCCGCGAACCGCAATCTCTGCTACCTGAAAATGCGGGAACTGACGCAGGACCGGCGTCGCACGCTCTACTATCTGGTGGACAGCGACCAGACCTTCCTGGTCAACCGGCAGACCGCCTCGGGCGAGCAGCAGGTCGCGGCGCTGAACTACTTCTACTATATCGACCGCATTTTCCGGACCGAAGATGTCCGCGTGCTGAGCGGCAAGCTGGTGGGCGATCCTCCGGTATCGCCTGCCGTCATGGCGGCGAATTTCCTCGACGACGTGGTCGCGTTTCTGCGCCAGATCGCGGGGTGCGACCCGCACGGCGCCTGCAGCTTCCATTCCGGGTCCGGGCCGCTACCGGCTGACGCGGCCTATCACGACATGGCCAAGCTGTTCGGATTCGATGCGCAGGCCGATCACTACGACTACCGCTGCCCACTCACCGGGGCGCACGACCACCTGGCATGCCTGGAGCGGTTCACCGATCGGCTGCACGCGTTCTTCTTCGGCGAGCACCTGACGCGCAGGATCCTTTACAGGTTCGACGGCGCCTTCACGGCGCTGGCGCCTGCGCGGACGATCTACCCGGGCAACTACATCGTCGATTTCGATGGCCTGCGCTACATCATCCCTTTCGGGCACCTGCGCCTGCGCATGTCCGGCCCCACTGCAGGGCGGCTTATCCAGGCCGAAATCGGCGCGCGCTTCGCGTCGACCCGTCTGCCGATGCTGCATGGACGCACCGCGACTGTCGATCTGGAGGCCGAGTTTCGACCCGGCGTGGCACGGCAGCCTGATGCCGCAACCGACATTTCGGATGAATTCGAGCGGCAGTTCTTCGGCGACCTGATGTTGTTTTCCGTCGTCGAGTGGCTCAAGAAGAACGATCTGGCGGAGCTGGCCGATGCAGCGCGGCTGCAGCCGGTGGTCGACCAGGTCGAGGCGGGGCTGCTCGACCTCTACGCTGCCACCCATCGCGCAGTCAGAGCGCGCATCGCCGAACTTGAGCAGTGGTGCGCGGCGGCCCCGCCTGCCTGGCAAGGCGCGCCGGCGCTGGACAAGCTGACCCGCTTCCTGCGCGACATGCAATCGAACTTCGGCGATGTGTCGCCCGCCTGGCAGCGGATTCAGGACGCCGCGCACCGCGACGCGCGCAAGCGGCAGATCGTCGATGCCCTGGTGCACTACCGCGGCGAACGCGCCGCATGGGACGCTTTGATCACGCGTTGATCGCGTTGGCGACGAGCTGCTGGCGGCAGTCCTGGTAGGCATGACGGGCCCGCTGCAGCAGGGTGGGGTCGAGCGCGACATCCGGGTGCCGACTGGTCTCGCGAATGACGCGCCCGGCCGCGATGGCGGGCGAGGAGTCGCCTTTCCGGGCAACGCCGGTCTGGGCAAACAGCCGGTAATGCTCCGTCAGCGGCGATGCCAGGCGCAGCCAATGACCGAGCGCGTCCAGCAGCTGACGCGTATCGGTGCGGATCCGCTCGGCGTCGAAGTAGTAATACCGCTTCGGCTGCCGGCGGCCGAACGCGGCGAGCGCATTGAGCCGCTCGACGTAATAGCCGGTCGCCCCGGCCGGATCGGCGTACGGGTCGTCGGCATGCTTGCTCGCGAACAGGCCGATGATGCTTCTGAGGGTGGGATCGGGCTGCCGCAGCGTGACCAGGACCACCGCGTCGCCGAGTTCCGGCAGGCTCAGGTCCAGCGTGAAATCGTTGTGCAGGAGCTTGTCGAACAGGAAGCGGCCGCCCGGCTTGGGTGGCTCCTGCGCGAAGTATTCCCGTGCCTGCTGCGCCAGGTCAGCACTTGAGGCATAGGACCGGTGCATCTCGTAATAACCGGCGATTTCGGGATGCGAACCGAGAATGTGTCCGAGCAGGCTGGTATAGGCCCGCATGTGGCTCAACAGGAAGATTCTTGAGACACGGCGGGGCCCGCAGTCGGGAATGGGCGACCCGACAGCGGGCGGGGTGGAACTATTCGCCGGGCGGCTGGCCATGGTGCTGCAGAAGACGGCTCAGGGCTTCCTTCAGCGGACCGTCCTCGATGCCGGCGTTGAGGTGGGCCAGCCCGGTCAGGGCGTCGGGCGGCAGGCCGGTTTTTTCCGTGGGCCGGACATAGCGCGGCGACAGCCCGGGCTCGACGCTGACGCGCACGCTGGATACGGCCACCCCGTTCCTGGCGAGGCCGGCGATCAGCGCATCCGTCTGGTGGCGCAGGTGGCTGGCGCTGGCGCCGCTGTCGCAGGCCAGGCGCAACCCGCCGTTTTCCAGCTGCTTGACGCGTACGCGACCCTTGAGCGCGGCAGGAAGCGTGCGCTCGAGGGCTGCCTGGGCATCGAGCAGGGTGCGGGCGTGCGCCGCGAGGCCGCCCGGCAGTTCACGGACAAGCAGATCGGAGAGGCTGGCGGCGCTCATGGACTGGCGAAACCGGGTCCGCGGGAAGTCTGCGCCGCTATGTTAAAATTCAAAGATTTACCGCGTCCTGCGGGCATTATCGGATTCCTCATGCTGCAATCCCTGTTCAAGAAGATCTTCGGCAGCCGCAACGACCGGCTGGTCAAACAATACCTGCAAAAGGTCAGGGCGATCAATGCGCTGGAGCCGGCGATGGAGAAGCTGTCGGCCGCCGAACTGCGGGGCAAGACCGCGGAGTTCAAGTCGCGGCTGGAAGGCGGCGAGGCCCTCGACAAGCTCCTGCCCGAAGCCTTTGCCGTGGTCCGCGAAGCATCGCGGCGGGTGCTCGGCCTGCGTCACTTCGATGTTCAGCTGGTGGGGGGAATGGTGCTGCATGACGGCAAGATCGCCGAGATGCGGACCGGCGAGGGCAAGACGCTGATGTCGACCTTGCCCGCCTACCTCAACGCCCTGACCGGCAAGGGCGTGCACGTGGTGACGGTGAACGATTACCTCGCCAGCCGCGATGCCGAATCGATGGGCCATGTCTACGGCTTCCTTGGCCTGACCACCGGGGTCAACCTGTCGCAGATGCCTCACGACGCCAAGCAGGCCGCCTATGCGGCCGACATCACCTACGGCACCAACAACGAATACGGCTTCGACTATCTGCGCGACAACATGGTCTACCAGATGGGCGAAAAGGTGCAGCGTCCGCTGGCTTTCTGCATCATCGACGAAGTCGACTCGATCCTGATCGACGAGGCGCGCACGCCGCTGATCATTTCCGGGCAATCGGAAGAAAACACCGCGCTGTACCAGCAGATGAACCTCGTGCCGCCGAAGCTGACGCGGCAGAAGGACGAGGAATCGGAAGGCGATTACTCGGTCGACGAGAAATCGCGCCAGGTGCTGCTGTCCGAGGTGGGGCACGAGAAGGTCGAGGAAATCCTGACCCAGATGGGCCTGCTGCAACCGGGCGGCAGCCTCTACGACGCGTCCAACATCATGCTGATGCACCATGTGTACGCTGCGCTGCGCGCCCATGCGCTGTACTTCCGCGACCAGCACTACGTCGTGCAGAACGGCGAGGTGATCATCGTCGACGAATTCACGGGCCGCATGATGACTGGCCGCCGCTGGTCGGAAGGCCTGCACCAGGCCGTCGAGGCCAAGGAAGGCGTGGCGATCCAGAAGGAAAACCAGACGCTCGCCTCGATCACCTTCCAGAACTACTTCCGCATGTACCAGAAGCTCTCGGGCATGACCGGTACGGCGGATACCGAGGCCTTCGAATTCCAGAGCATCTACAACCTGGAAACCGTGGTCATTCCGACGCATCGTCCGATGATCCGCAAGGACGAGC
>JAYRNU010000146.1:0-38634 GCA_041912015.1 Thiobacillus sp.
ATCTCTACGACGACGTGGTCGGGCGCTGCCCCACCAAGGCCATCACGGTCGTGCCGTCCGACCAGGTGCAGGCCGGCCCGCATACCGCGGTGGCGCACCTGGGCGACGGCAACGCGCTGTGCATCGACAACAAGAACTGCGTGCGCTGCATGCACTGCCTGAACGTCATCCCCGGCGGCCTGCTGCCCGGCCAGGACAAGGGTGTGTCGATTCTGGTCGGTGGCAAGGGCGTGCTGAAGATCGGCGCCACCATGGGCACCGTGGTGATCCCGTTCATGAAGCTCGAGTCCGACGAGGACTTCGAGAAGCTCAACGAACTGGCTCGCAACATCATCGACTTCTTCGCGGAAAACGCGCTGGAGCACGAGCGTACCGGCGAGATGATCGAGCGTATCGGCCTGACCAACTTCCTCGAAGGCATGGACATTCCGGTCGATCCCAACATGATCAGCCAGCCGCGTTCCAACCCCTACTTCCGTTCCGATGACTGGGACGAGCAAGTCGAGAAGTGGAACGAGTACAAGCAGTCCGCCGCTTGAGTTTTGTTTACCGCGGGTTCCGGTGCGAGCCGGGATCCGTGCATTAAATCAGTTGGAGATAAAACATGGCAGAACTACGTCCGCCTATCGAGTCCGGCGCACCGGATCCGATGCCCTACATGCATCCCGTGATGGTGAAGAACTATGGCAAGTGGGCTTTCCACAGCCATCCGAAGCCGGGTGTCCTGTACCACCGTGCTGAGTCCGGCGATGAAATCTGGACCGTCAAGGCCGGTACCCAGCGTCAGATGGACCACTACACCATTCGCGAACTGGCCGACATTGCCGACCAGTATGGCGACGGTTTCGTGCGTTTCACCGCGCGTTCCAACATCGAATACATGGTGGCCGACGGCGCCAAGGTCGAGCCGCTGATCAAGGCGCTGTCCGACAAGGGCTACCCCATCGGCGGTACCGCCAACTCGGTTTCCATGATCGCCCACACCCAGGGATGGCTGCACTGCGACATCCCGGGTACCGACGCCTCCGGCGTGGTCAAGGCGCTGATGGACGAACTGTACGACGATTTCGTCAAGTGCGAGATGCCCAACCGCGTCAAGCTGTCCACCTCCTGCTGCGAAATCAACTGCGGCGGCCAGGCCGACATCGCCATCATCGTTCAGCACACCAAGCCGCCCAAGATCAACCACGATCTGGTCGCCAACGTGTGTGAGCGTCCCTCGGTCGTTGCTCGCTGCCCGGTGGCCGCGATCCGTCCCGCTCTGGTGAACGGCAAGCCCTCGCTGGAAGTGGACGAGAAGAAGTGCATCTGCTGCGGCGCCTGCTTCCCGCCCTGCCCGCCGATGCAGATCAACGACCCCGAGCACTCAAAGATCGCGATTTGGGTGGGCGGCAAGAACTCCAACGCCCGCTCCAAGCCGACCTTCCACAAGCTGGTTGCCGCTGGCCTGCCGAACAATGCGCCACGCTGGCCGGAGGTGGGCGAGGTGGTCAAGAAGATCCTTGCGACCTACAAGGCGGATGGCAAGCCGTGGGAGCGCATGATCGACTGGATCGACCGTATTGGCTGGCCCGCATTCTTCGAGAAGACCGGTCTGCCCTTCACCAAGTATCACATTGATAACTGGCGTGGTGGCCGTTACAACCTGAACGCTTCTGCGCACATTCGCTTCTGAGCAGTTTTGGGGAGCTGATGGTTCCGCCACGTTCAAACGCTGGCGGAACCTGATAACAATGACCGACTTTTTCGGAGTGTGAACCAGCCATGCAATTCGGCATTCTTGTAAACGAAGGGCCTTATAACCACCAGGCCAGTGACTCCGCCTATCTCTTCGCCCGTACGGCGATCGAGAAGGGCCACAAAGTTCCGCGAATTTTTTTCTACCATGATGGTGTGAACAACTCGACGCGCATGGCTGAACCGCCGCAGGATGACCGCAATGTCGTGATGCGCTGGTCCAAGCTGGCAGAAGAGCACGGTATCGATCTCGTCGTATGTGTTGCGGCTGCGCTGCGTCGCGGCATCAAGGACGAACTGCTGGCCCCGGGATTCCGTATTTCAGGCCTCGGTCAGCTGGTTGAAATGGGCATTCAGTACGATCGTCTCGTGACGTTCGGTGATTGAGGAATAACGAGATGAGCGATATGGACGAAATGGATGACGGCTCCGGTGTCGTCAAGAAATTCATGTTCCTGAACCGCAAGGCGCCGCACGGGACCGTTTACGCGCTGGAAGGTCTGGAAGTGGTACTGATTACCGCTGCTTTCGATCAGGACGTCAGCATGGTGTTCACCGATGATGGTGTCTACCAGCTGATGAAGGGCATCGACACGAAGGGGATCGAGGTCAAGGATTTCTCCAAGACCTACCGTGCGCTTGAAGGCTACGACATCGAGAAGCTCTATGTCGACCAGGTATCGATGGATGCAAGGGGTCTGACCGAAGACGACCTGATTGTGGATGTGACGGTGCTCTCCGTCGATGAGATGGCAAGTCTCATGGATGAGCAAGACGTCGTGATCAGCTTCTAAGGGGACCGAATCATGCTGCATATTGTGAATAAATCGGCCACGGAACGCAGTTCGCTGGAAAGCTGCCTGCGCATGGCTAAAAAAGGTTCTGCAGTGTTGCTGATCGAGGATGCGGTGTATGCCGTCACGAACGGTAGCGCGGCAGCGGCGAAAATCCAGGCAGCGATGGCTGGCCTCAAGATTTACGCACTCGGTCCTGATCTGGCGGCGCGTGGCATGGCCGGGCGCGTGCTGGACGGAGTCAATGTCGTGGATTACGGCGGTTTTGTGGATCTGGTCGCAGAACACAGCAACTGTCAGTCTTGGCTGTAACTTTTAACAAAAGGAGTATTGCTATGCCCATGGTGAATATCGCCGGTAAGGAAGTCGAAGTCGACGAGGAAGGCTATCTGATCGACCTGTCGCAGTGGAACGAAGACATTGCCAAGTACATGGCTCAGGAAGAGAAGGTCGATCTGACCGACAACCACTGGGAAGTGGTTAATTTCCTGCGCGAGTACTATGCCGAATATCAGATTGCACCCGCGGTGCGCGTGCTGACCAAGGCGATCGGCAAGAAGCTCGGCCCGGAAAAAGGCAACAACAAGTACCTGTACGAGTTGTTCCCCTACGGACCTGCCAAGCAGGCCTGTAAGATTGCCGGCCTGCCCAAGCCGACCGGTTGTATCTAAAGCGTCGTGCTATCGGGTCGCCCCGGTGTAAATTCCGGGGCGACTTCGATTCTGGCTCCTGTTTTCAAATCGAATGTGCGTGACGGCTGGTAAGTGCACAGACGGGCTCGTTTGATTTGCAAACAGTTGCAATGTTTAGGGCAGCTCTGCCGATGTCGCCTTGGCGGCCGGTGGAACGCAGTCCACTAGGAGATCGAGTTTGACTACTGTGACGATGATATATGCCGGGGTGTTCTACATCGCGACCTTGTTGCTGGTGGCCGGCCTGGTCTACAAGATTTTCGACTACAGCCGCACGCCGGCCCCGCTGAAGATTCCCACCACGCCTGCGCCCATCACGCAGAAGGGGGTGGTCTACCGGATGGCCAAGGAGGTGGTGCTGTTCGAGTCGCTGTTCAAGTCCAACAAGTGGATCTGGACTTTCGGCTGGCTTTTCCATTTCGGCCTGTTTCTGGTGCTGGCGCGACATCTGCGCTACTTCACCGAACCCGTCTGGTTCTGGGTCGGCATCGTCCAGCCGTTTGGCAAATATGCCAGCATCATGATGGTGGTGGGTCTGGCTGGGTTGCTGGCGCGTCGCTTCGTGGTCGACCGGGTCCGTTACATATCCACTCCCTCCGATTATCTGATGCTCGTGCTGCTACTGGCGATCGGTCTGTCCGGCATGCTCATGACCTTCGTGTCGCACACCGACATCGTTTCGCTGAAGGCCTTCTTCATGGGGCTGATGTATTTTGACATCCAGCCGTTGCCGCAGGACCCGATCCTGCTGGCGCATCTGACCATGGTGGCCTTGCTGATGGTGATATTCCCGATCAGCAAGCTGCTTCATGCGCCGGGTGTTTTCTTCAGCCCCACCCGCAACCAGGTGGACAACCCGCGTGAACATCGCCATGTGGCGGCCTGGGCCGCGCGCCTGGATCAGAACAACTGATTCGTTGACTTGAAGATTAGCGAACGATAGGTACGGACAGAGGACTTTCAATTGGCTGCTGCTGAATTTGACATTCCGGAACTCAAGGACGAGATCGAGGTTCCCAAGCTTCGCGAAGGCGTGATGGCACATGCCAAGTCCTTTATCGCCGGCAAGCCGGTGCAGGACTTCATGGGCTACCCACACGAGCTGGGCGAGGACTGGAAAGAGCGCGCCCTCGACAAGATGGGCGACCTGCTGGGCAAGTATCGCTCGCTGAAGGTTTTTCTGGATGCCTGCGTGCATTGCGGCGCGTGTACCGACAAGTGCCATTATTACCTCGGGACCTCCGATCCCAAGAACATGCCGGTGGCGCGCCAGGACCTGATGCGCCAAGTCTATCGCCGCTATTTCACCACCACCGGCAAGCTGTTCCCAAAGCTGGTGGGCGCCAGGGATCTGACCAAGGAAATTCTGGACGACTGGTACAGCTACTACCACCAATGCTCGGAGTGCCGCCGCTGCTCGGTGTTCTGCCCCTACGGCATCGATACCGCCGAAATCACGATGGCCGGCCGCGAGATCCTGAATCATGTCGGCATGGGCCAGAAGTATTCCAACGAAATTCTGGGCAAGGTTCAGAAGATCGGCAACAACCTCGGCCTGCCCGGCCCGGCACTGGAAGACACGCTCGCCGGCCTCGAAGAGGACATCGAGGCCGACACGGGCGTCCCGGTCAAAATGCCGATGGACGTGAAGGGGGCCGAAGTGCTGCTGGTCACGCCTTCGGCTGACTTCTTCTCCGAGCCGCACGTCGAGTCGTTGATTGGCTACGCCAAGGTGTTCCACGCAGCCGGCATAAGCTGGACCTTGTCGTCGCATGCTTCGGAGGCTGGCAACTTCGGTCTATTCAACGGCAACTACGAAACCATGCGCAAGGTCGCCATGCGCATCCGTGACGCCGCGCTGGAACTCGGCGTCAAGCGCATCGTCGTCGGTGAATGCGGCCACGCCTGGCGCGTTGCCTACAGCTTCTGGAATACCCTGACCGGTATTGGCTACGGCGGCAACGATCCTTTCTCGATCGAACTGCAGAAGCAGCTCGACTCGAACTACCCGCAGCCGCAGCACATCTGCGAACTGACCAATGACCTGATCAAGCAAGGCAAAATCCAGGTTGACCCGTCTGCCAACGACGATCTGGTGGTGACCTATCACGACTCGTGCAACGTCGCGCGTGCTTCGCGCATGGGCACCGAGCCCGGCGGCCAGTTCGAGATTCCGCGCGAGCTGATCAAGGCGGTCGTCAACAACTACCACGACATGGCGGACGATACGATCCGTGAAGCGACCTTCTGCTGCGGCGGCGGAGGCGGCATCCTGACAGACGATCTGATGGAGGTCCGCGTCAAGGGTGCGCTGCCACGCGCGACGGCGCTCAACAATGTGGTCAAGGAACACCAGGTCAATTTCCTGGCCCTGATCTGCGCCATCTGCAAGGCGCAATTCACCAAGGTTCTGCCCAAGTACGGCTTCGACATGAGCATGGTGGGCGGTGTACATCAACTGGTCGGCAAGGCGATCAAGCTGGACTGAAAACAGCGTTCTGGCTGGTTACGATTTATCTATTTTTAGTTACGTAGGCGTTAGGAGAACCAACATGGCTGTCACGACGAACAAGGCAAAAACAGAAGGCGTTACATGGCGTCGTTATAAGGATGGCGAGTCAGACGCTGACATCCGTTCCGCGCAGGACAGGATTTTCCAGTCGAGCTGGACTCACAAGTGCCCGGAATACATGCTCTCCACGCCGCCTTGCCAGGGCTCCTGCCCGGCCGGCGAAGACATTCGCGGCTACCTCAACATCGTGCGCGGCATCGAGAAGCCGCCCGCAGGCGTGACCTGGCAGGAATATGCCTTCCGCCGCATTACCGAAGCCAACCCCTTCCCCGGCGTGATGGGCCGCGTCTGCCCCGCACCGTGCGAATCCGGCTGTAACCGCAACATGGTCGAAGACCACGTCGGCATCAACTCGGTCGAGCACTTCGTGGGCGACTGGGGCATCGAAAACAACATGACGTACACGTCGACCGCCGCCGAAACCGGCAAGAAGGTCGCCGTGATCGGCGCTGGCCCTGCCGGCCTGGCCGCCGCTTACCAGCTGCGCCTGCGTGGCCACGGCGTGACCATTTTCGACGAGCACGAAGAGCTCGGCGGCATGATGCGCTACGGCATTCCCGGTTTCCGTACCCCGCGTGAAATGCTTGATGCCGAAATCAACCGCATCATCGCGCTGGGTGTAGAAACCCGCCTGAAGACCCGTATCGGTTCCGACGTCAGCTTCGAGCAGCTGGAAAAGGATTACGACGCCATCTTCATGGCGATGGGCGCCCAGGCTGGCCGTCCGCTGCCGGTTCCCGGTGCCGAGGCACCCAACTGCGTGACCGCCGTTGCGTTCCTGCGCGCCTTCAACGAAGGCCGCCTGCAGCACGTCGGCAACCGCGTGGTGGTCATCGGCGGTGGCGATACCTCGATCGACGTCGCAACCGTTGCCCGCCGCCTGGGCAATGTCACCAAGACCGGTTCACACGACGACCGTCCGGAGAACGTCATTGCCGGCCACATGGCCTCCGACGTCGCCTCGATCTCCGCCCGTGAAGGCGCCGAGGTGGTGCTGGTTTCGCGCGCCACCATCGACAAGATGGCGGCCAACAAGCACGAAGTCGAGCATGCCCAGCAGGAAGGCATCGAGATCATCGGCGGCGTGACCCCGGTTGCCGTGGTCGTCGACGCGAATGGCCGTGCCACCGCCCTGCGCGTCGCCGATTTCGTGATGGAAGGCAAGGAAACGAAGATCATCGAAGGTACCGAACGCGATCTGCCGGGCGACCTGATCGTGTCCGCGATCGGTCAGGGCGTCGATTTCACCGGCCTGGAGAAATTCAACAACAACAATGGCCTGATCAAGGCTGACAAGAACTACCGCTTCCCCGGCAGCGAGAAGATCTTTGTCGGCGGCGACGTGATCCGTCCGCACCTCCTGACGACCGCGATCGGCCATGCGTCCATCGCCGTCGACGGCATCGATGCCTTCCTCAAGGGCAAGGAACTCGACAAGCGCCCGAAGGTTGACGTCCACCACTTCGACGAAATCCGCAAGTGGCTCGAGTCCGGTCACGAGTACAGCGAAGTCCACGGCCAGATCTGGGGTACCTCGGAGCGCAAGGACATCCTGCACAACTTCGAAGACCGTTCGCAGCGCCACATCATTCCGCACAACGAACTGTTCCTGGGCCACTTCCCCAACGTGGCGCGCCACATCCGTGACGTCACCGTGCTGGACAAGGAAGGCGCGCTGGGCAACTTCGAAGAGCGTCTGCACGCCCTGTCGGACAAAGAAGTCGTCGAGGAAGCCAAGCGCTGCATGTCCTGCGGCCAGTGCTTCGAGTGCGACAACTGCGTCGTTTACTGCCCGCAGACTGCCGTGTTCAAGGTCAAGAAGAAGGACAACCCCACCGTGGGTCGTTACGTCGACACCGACTACGCCAAGTGCATCGGCTGCCATATCTGTGCAGACGTCTGCCCGACCGGCTACATCGTCATGGGCATGGGTGACTGAGCGTGGCAGGAATGATGAAGCGTCTTCTGGCAGTGGGAGCGGTGGTGCTGACCACGGCTGCCCTGGCCTGGGCTGGAATGGATGACGACGAGCCCAGGGCGGGCGGTGCTCCCAGGCCCGTGATCGCGGAGCCGATCAAGGGCGATCGCTGCGTCGAAGATGAGGCCTTCATGCGGCGCAACCACATGAAGCTGCTCGATCATCATCGTGATGAGACGGTGCTCAAGGGCATCCGCACCAAGAAATACAGCCTCAAGCAATGCATCAACTGCCACGCCAGCGAAAAGACCGGCAGCGTGGCGACTGCCAAGGACGACTTCTGCGTCAGTTGCCACCGCTACGCAGCAGTCAAGATCGACTGTTTCGATTGCCATTCAACCAAACCGCAGGCTTCTGTGGCGAAGAACTCGCTAGACGCGGAAAACCCGCATTACAGCCACGAGATGGATGGGGACGAGCAATGAGCGAACTTGATCAGGTGCCCAGCGCGGCGCCCAGTTCACCCGATCGCCGACGTTTCATCGGCGCGGCTTCAGCCACGGCAGCAGGCCTGACCATTGCGCCAGGCATCATGCTGATCGACCTGGCACATGGTCGACCCGAAGATCAGGCCGCCAGCAGCGCGGTACGCTGGGGCATGCTGGTCGATGCCACGAAGTGCGAATCCGGCTGCGATGAATGCGTGACCGCCTGCAGTACGGAAAACGGCTGGACGCCTGTCGCCCAAAGCGCGCACCCCACGCAGGCGCCGCAATGGATCCGCAAGCTGGAACTGCAGGACCCGCTGACGCAGATGCAGACCAACCTGCCGATGATGTGCCAGCACTGCGCCGAGCCGCCCTGTGTCGACGTCTGCCCGACGGGTGCATCGTTCAAGCGCGCCGACGGCATCGTGCTGGTCAACCGCCACACCTGCATCGGCTGCCGCTATTGCATGATGGCATGCCCCTACAAGGCACGCTCTCTGGTCCATGAGCCGTTGAACGATACGCAGAAACCTGACGTGCCGCGCGGCGTTGGTTGCGTCGAGTCCTGCACTTTCTGCGTGCAGAAGGTCGACCGCGGCGACGGCACGACGGCCTGTGCCGAAGCCTGCGCGGCCTCCGGCCACGATGCCCTGTTGTTCGGCGACATGAATGACCCCGAAAGCGAGATATCGAAGCGCCTGCGCGAACTGCCTACCAAGCAGGTGCGCGCGGACCTCAATCTCAATCTTGGTGTTCGCTACCACGGAATCTAAATCAACATGGCAAGCATTACTTTCCGCGAAGTGGAGGGCAGCAGCCCGAAATACTGGATGCTGTTCGGTTTCCTGGGCCTGTTCGTGCTGTTCGGAGCGCTGGCCTGGAACACCATGCATCACCATGGCCACGTCATCACCGGCATGAACAACCAGATCGTCTGGGGCCTGCCGCACGTATTCGCCGTCTTCCTGATCGTTGCCGCTTCGGGGGCATTGAACGTGGCTTCGATCGCCTCAGTATTCAACAAGCCCATGTACAAGCCGCTGGCGCCGCTGTCTGCGATCCTGGCGCTGGCGCTGATGCTGGGCGGGCTGCTCGTGCTGGTGCTCGATCTGGGGCGCTCGGACCGCCTGATCGTGGCGATGACGCATTTCAACTTCAAGTCGATGTTCACCTGGAACGTGTTCCTCTATTCCGGCTTTTTCGCGCTGGTGGGGGCCTACCTGTGGACCATGCTGGACCGCACCGTCAAGAGCTATTCCAAGGCTGCCGGTACGGCTGCCTTCATCTGGCGCCTGACCCTGACGACCGGTACCGGATCGCTGTTCGGCTTCCTCATCGCGCGCGAACTGTATGGGACCTCGATGCTGGCGCCGATGTTCATCATCATGTCGTTTGCCTACGGCCTGGCGATCTTCCTGATGGTGCTGGTTGCAGCCTATGCCTGGACCGGCCGTTCCCTCGGCGATGCAGTGCTGTTGCGACTGAAGACCCTGCTTGCCGTGTTCGTCGCGGCCGTGCTGTATTTCGTCGTCGTCTACCACATGACGAACCTCTACTTCACCAATCACCACTCGGTCGAAGCCTTCATCCTGCGCGACGGCGGCGTGATCACCCAGCTGTTCTGGATTGGCCAGATCCTGATCGGTTGCGTGCTGCCGCTGGTGATCCTGCTGACCGCACTGGGCAGGCAGCGCAGCTGGCTCATGATCGCAAGCGCAATGGTCGTCCTCGGCGGCATCGCGCAGATGTACGTCACCATCATCGGTGCCCAGGCCTTTCCGCTCGACATGTTCCCCGGCTGGAGCGAGTCGAGCAGCTTCTTCGATGGCGAAGTGCACCACTACTCGCCCAGCGCGCCCGAGGTGTTCCTTGGCCTCGGCGGCGTGGCGATCGCTCTTCTGGTCACGACGTTTGGCGTCAAGGTATTGCGGCTGTTGCCGGCAAGCCTCGACGACGCGACCATCGCCAAGCTCGGGGAATGATGCGTGATCCTGCCGGGCGGACGCCTGGCAGGGAGTCCGACGGAATGAATCCGCAAGTTTCCACTAGAGCATCATCCGGGCGCGGGGCTACTATGCCCCGCGTCTTCATTTCGGCTGCGCACAAGTCATCCGGCAAGACGACGCTGACGCTGGGCCTGTGTGCCGCATTGACGGCACGTGGCCTGACGGTGCAGCCTTTCAAGAAGGGCCCGGACTACATCGACCCGCTCTGGCTGGGCATGGCGGCGCAGCGCCCCTGCTACAACCTCGACTTCCACATGATGCAGCGTTCCGAAATCGGGCATCAGTTCGCGCGTGCCGCTGCGGGCGCGCGCATCAGCCTGATCGAAGGCAACAAGGGACTCTACGACGGGCTCGATCTCGATGGCAGCAACAGCAATGCGGCACTGGCCAAACTGCTCGAAGCACCCGTCGTGCTGGTCATCGATGCGCGAGGCATGACGCGGGGGGTGGCGCCTTTGATCCTCGGATATCAGGCTTTTGATCCCGACATCCGAATCGCCGGGGTCATCCTCAACAATCTCGGCGGCAGCCGGCATGAATCCAAATTGCGCGCGGTGATCGAGCATTACACCGATGTCGCCGTGATCGGCGCGGTGCAGCATGATCCCGCCATGCAGATTGCCGAGCGGCACCTCGGGCTGGTGCCTGCGAACGAGCAGCAGGCCGCGCATGCCAGCATCCAACAGGTTGGCGATCGTGTGGCGGCGCAGGTCGATCTCGATCGCCTGCTGGCCATCGCCGACAGCGCGCCCGATTGGGCGGCGGCCTCCTGCCCCGATCAGCGTATCGCGCCAGCCGAGCGGGTGCGCATCGGCATCGCCCAGGACCAGGCGTTCGGCTTCTATTACAGCGAGGACCTCGATACCCTGCGGGCATCCGACGTGGAGCTGGTCCGGATCGACACGCTCCACGACGCGGCACTGCCACAGCTTGATGGCCTCGTGATCGGCGGCGGTTTTCCTGAAATGTTCATGGCTGCGCTCGAGGCCAACGGGTCCTTGCGCGCAGCCATCCGTCGCGCCATCGAAGCCGGGCTGCCGACCTATGCCGAGTGTGGCGGGCTGATGTACCTGTCGCGCTCGCTGAGCTGGCAGGGCCGGACGTGTGAAATGGTCGGCGTGGTGCCGGGCGATACCATGATGCATGAGCGCCCGATTGGACGCGGCTACGCCAGGTTGCAGCCGACCGGCGACGATCGCTGGCAGGAGGTGGACAGCATTCCCGCACACGAATTTCACTATTCCAGCTTGGAAAACCTGCCTGTCGACTCCATATACGCATACGAGGTAAAGCGGGGTCATGGCATCGATGGTCGCCGTGACGGATTGCAGGTGCAGAACCTCCTGGCTGCTTACGTGCATCGGCGTGGAGCCGGCCAGCAGGGCTGGATCGCCCCGTTTCTGAAACAGGTGCGTGCGCACAAGGCGCGCGCGGCCGCCTAACGACACAAGGACGCTTCACATGATCAAGATCACCGACGCTGCGGCCGAGCAGATCAGAGCCGTTTCGAACAACCCGGACGTCTACGGCATGGTGCTGCGCGTGGCAGCCTATCAGGAAGACGACGGCAACGTGAATTACGGCATGGGATTCGACCAGGAGAGGGAGGCCGACGAGCAACTGATCTGCAACGGCATCCAGATCCTGATCGCAGCAAGCAGCACGCCGTATCTGCAGGGGGTGACGCTCGATTTCGTCGAAATGTACCCGGGCGACATGCGCTTCATTTTCATCCCGCCGTATTCTGCGGAGTCCGAAGCAGGCAGCGCCCCCGCGTCCGGTCCTGCGACCGAGTAAGCCCGATGAACTACCTGCCCATTTTCCTTGACCTGCGTGATCGCCGCTGCCTGGTGGTGGGCGGTTCCGAAACGGCCGCGCGCAAGGCCGAACTGCTGCTGCGGGCCGGCGCGCATGTCGAGGTCGCAGCGCCCGAGCTGCATGAAGGCTTCTTGCGCCTGCCGCATGCCGACCACCTGCACCGGATCGCCGACGGCTTCAGCCCCGAACTGCTCGACGGCAAGGATGCGGTGATCGTGGTCGAGGACGACGCGGCCGTTGCGGGCGTCATCGCCGACGCAGCCCGCGCCCGGCACATTCCGGTCAACGTCGCGGACAAGCCGGCGCTGTGCAGCTTCATCCTGCCGTCCATCATCGATCGTTCGCCCATCATGGTGGCCGTTTCCAGCGGCGGGGAATCGCCGGTGCTGGCGCGCATGCTGCGAGCGCGGCTGGAAACCCTGATTCCCGCGGCCTATGGCCACCTGAGTGCGCTGGCGTCACGCTACAAGGATCGCGTGCGGGCGGCGATCAAGCCGGCGCAACGGCGCGCCTTCTGGGAAAAGGTGTTCCTGTCGCCGGTTGCGGAAATGGTGTTTTCCGGCCGCGACGTCGAGGCCGAGGCGCAACTCCAGGCCATGATCGAGGACAGCGCCGCGCATGATATCCCCCGCGGCGAGGTCTATCTGGTCGGTGCCGGCCCGGGCAACCCCGATCTGCTGACTTTCCGCGCCCTGCGCCTGATGCAGCAGGCCGACGTGATCGTCTACGACCGCCTGGTGTCGCAGCCCATACTCGACATGTGCCGGCGCGACGCCGAGCGCATTTACGTTGGCAAGGAACGCGACGATCACGCCGTGCCGCAGGAGGAGATCAACCTCATGCTGGTGCGTCTGGCCAAGGAAGGCAAGCGCACGCTGCGCCTGAAGGGCGGCGACCCGTTCATCTTCGGTCGTGGCGGCGAAGAAATCGAGACCCTGGTCGGGCACGGCGTGCCGTTCCAGGTCGTGCCGGGCATCACGGCGGCGGCAGGGGTGGCCTCCTACGCAGGCATCCCGCTGACCCATCGCGACTATGCGCAATCGGTCGCGTTCGTCACCGGCCATCTCAAGGAAAACACCTTCAACCTGAACTGGGAAGGCATCGCGCGCCATGACCAGACCATCGTCATCTACATGGGGCTCAAGGGCCTGCCGCTGCTGTGCGATGCGCTGATCAAGCACGGGCTGACGGCCGATACGCCGGCTGCGATCGTGCAGCACGGCACGCTGCCGACCCAGCGCGTGATCACGGGCGACCTCAGTACCTTGCCGGCGCTGGCGGAGGCGGCTCGACTCAAGGCGCCGACGCTGATCATCGTCGGCAACGTCGTCAGGTTGCGCGAGAAGCTCGGCTGGTTCCAGCCCGAATCGCACAGCGAACAGGCGCATCCCACCCCGCTCGAAGTCCCGGCCCACCTGCGCTGATCCGCGGCGATGAAGACCGAGCGCCCGACCCTGGGTAGCCGTGCCGACACCGAGCGGCAGGTGGCGACCCTGCTGCAGGCCGGCCGCCACATCGCGCCGGTGCTGTGGCAGGGGCAGCCGGCCTGGCTCAAGCTCAGCGTGCCGCAACCCCCGGCCTGGCGCTATCGGCTGCTCGGCGGCGCAGCCTGGCTGCTGCGCATGCCGGCGCTGCAGCCGGTGCGCCCGCACGGCGGCGCGGCCGGCATCCGCAACGAAATCGAGCGGCTCGACGCACTGGCCGCAGCCGGCCTCAATGTCCCGACACTGCTCGATCACGGCGAACACTGGCTGCTGATTTCCGATCTCGGCCATACCACGCTCGAGTCCCTGATCCGTCATTCCGAGGGCGAGGCGCAACTGGCGCACTGGAAAAGAGGTGCCGACTACCTGCTCCAGGCGCACCGGGCCGGGCAGTATCTGAGCCAGGCGTTCGCCCGCAATCTGGTGTCGTCGCCGGACGGCGGGCTCGGCGCGATCGATTTCGAGGATGACCCGATCGGCGCCATGCCGCTGGCGGCGGCGCAGGTCCGCGACTGGCTGCCTTATCTCTTTTCCACCGCCATCTACTTCAAGACCCGGCTGCCCGAACTGTGCGAGGCCACCCGCGCCGCACTGGCGCAGGAGGACGCCGCCGTGCGCGACGGGGTGCTCCGCGCGATGCGGCGTACCGCCTGGCTAAGGGCCCTGCGCTGGCTGCCGCGGCGGATGCAGCGGCGCGATGTCCAGAAGACACGGTGCGCCGGAGAACTGGCGCGTCACTGCACCCGGTCCTGAGTCTGGCGGAACCGCCGCAGCATGCGGCATCGATACCATGCAGACCAGGTATCCTGGTCCGGTCAATCGCGGCCCAACCGGTTGGGGCGGGGTGGGCGCCGACGCATCTCGGGTCTAGAATAAAAGACTGAATTGTCCTCATAGGGCCTGCCATGAACGTCACGCGCCACCCGCAGGGAGAAGGGCGTGGTTCCAGGGGTGCTGTCCCGAGGGATACACCTTCGGATAAGGCATCTGGGACCACGCTCCACCCGCAAGGGGCAGGCCGTGGTTCTCCCCGCGAGGGGGAGGCCGTGGTTGTAGAGCCGATGAATCGGCAACAACCACGCTCTAAAGACGCTGAAGCGTCAAGAACCACGCTCACCATCGATGGCAACGAGGCCGTTGCCCGCATGGCCTACCTCGGCAACGAGGTCATCGCGATCTATCCCATCACGCCGGCATCGAGCATGGGAGAATGGGCCGACGAATGGGCATCGCAGGGCCGTCCCAATCTGTGGGGAGCGGTGCCGCAAATCATCGAGATGCAGTCCGAAGGGGGTGCCGCCGGCACGCTGCACGGTGCGCTGACCTCGGGCGCGCTGGCGACCAGCTTCACCGCCAGCCAGGGCCTGCTGCTGTTCATTCCCAATCTCTACAAGATCGCCGGCGAGCTGACGCCTTTCGTGCTGCACGTGGCCGCGCGCACGCTGGCGACGCATGCGCTGTCGATCTTCGGCGACCACTCCGACGTCATGGCCTGCCGCGCGACCGGCTGCGCCATGCTGGCCTCGAACTCGCCACAGGAGGCGCAGGATCTCGCGCTGATCGCTCAGGCCGCGACGCTGCAAGGGCGCATTCCGGTGATCCATTTCTTCGACGGCTTCCGCACCTCGCACGAAGTGGCGAAGATCGACGTGGTCGAACCCGAAACCGTGCGCGCGATGCTCGACCCCTTGCAGATCGCGGCACACCGGGCACGCGCCCTGTCGCCGGAACATCCGGTGCTGCGCGGCACGTCGCAGAATCCGGACGTGTTCTTCCAGTCGCGCGAGCGTGCCAACCCGTTCTACGACGCGTTCCCGCAGATCGTGCAGGCGGCGATGGACCGCTTCGGCGAACTCAGCGGACGGCATTATCGGCTGTTCGATTATGTCGGCGCGGCCGACGCCGAGCGGGTCATCGTGCTCATGGGGTCGGGTGCCGATACCGTGCACGAGACGGTCGACCATCTGCTCGGCCACGGCGAGAAAGTCGGTGTGCTGAAGGTGCGGCTGTACCGGCCGTTTTCGGCTGATGCGTTGCTGGCGGCGCTGCCTGCCACGACCCGTGCCATCGCCGTGCTGGACCGCTGCAAGGAGGCGGGCGCCGACGGCGAGCCGCTTTACAAGGACGTGGTGACGGCGCTGGCGCAGGCGGCGGCCGACGGCGTGCGCGCCATGGCCCGGGTCATCGGCGGGCGTTATGGCCTTGCCAGCAAGGAGTTCAATCCGGGCATGGTCAAGGCCGTGTTCGACGAACTCGGGCAGGACGTGCCCAGGCCGCGCGACGGGACGCCGGCTTTCAGCGGGCAGACGCCCGTGAAAGATCGTCGGCGCCAGTTCAGCATCGGCATCCACGACGACGTGACGCGGCTGTCGCTGCCATGGAACCCGGATTTCCGCACCGATGCGGCTCGCGCGCTGCAGCATGCGGTGTTCTGGGGCCTGGGCGCAGACGGCACGGTGTCGGCCAACAAGAACTCGATCAAGATCGTCGGCGAGGCGACCGAGCTGCAGGCGCAGGGCTATTTCGTCTATGATTCGAAGAAATCCGGCGCGGTGACGGTGTCGCACCTGCGCTTCGGCCGGGCGCCGATCCGTTCGAGCTATCTGGTCGAGGCGGGCATGGCCGGCTTTGTCGCCTGCCACCAGACCGTGTTCGTCGAGCGCTACGATCTGCTGGCGCACGCTGCGCCGGACGGCGTCTTCCTGCTCAACACCCCGGCCCCGCCCGATCAGGCATGGGACGCGCTGCCGCCGGCGATGCGCAGGCAGATCCGCGACAAGCGCCTGCAGCTATGGATCATCGACGCCTACGCCGTCGCGGCCGAGGCCGGCATGGGGCGGCGCATCAACACCATCATGCAGACCTGCTTCTTCGCGATTTCAGGCATCCTGCCGAAGGACGCGGCCATCGCCGCGATCAAGCAGGCGGTCGACAAGACCTACGGCAGGAAGAGTCGCCGCCTGGTGGAACTGAACTACCGCGCGATCGACATGACGCTGGCGCAGCTGCATCGGGTGGCCATTCCCGCGGAAGGCGCGGCGACGACCGACAGCCAGGCAACGGAGGCGTTTGCGGCCGGCATCCCCGACTTCGTCCGCGACGTGACGCTGCCGATCTACCAGGGGCACGGCGACACCCTGCCGGTTTCGCTGCTTCCTGCCGATGGCACCTATCCACTTGGCACCGCGCAATTCGAAAAGCGCAACATCGCGCTCGAGATTCCGGTGTGGGACGCCGACCTCTGCACCCAGTGCGGCAAGTGCGTGTTGGTCTGCCCGCACAGTGCGATCCGCGCGCGCGCCTTCAGCGCCGAGGCCGCGGTCGATGCGCCGCCGACATTCAAGCATGCGGGGGCGCGCAGCAAGGAGTTCCCTCCTGGCACGCAGATCAGCTACCAGGTCGCGCCGGAAGACTGCACCGGCTGCGGCGACTGCGTCGAAGCCTGCCCGATCCACGACAAGTCGAATGTCAGCCGGCGCGCGGTCAACATGGCCCCAGTCGCGCCGCTGCGCGACCAGGAACGCGACAACTTCGCTTTCTTCCTGCGCCTGCCGGAGTTCGACCGCGCCGCGCTCAAGCACAACACGATACCGGGCGCCATGCTGCTCGATCCGCTGTTCGAGTTTTCCGGCGCCTGCGCCGGCTGCGGGGAGACGCCCTATATCCGCCTCGCCACGCAACTGTTCGGCGACCGCATGCTGGTCGCCAACGCCACCGGCTGCTCCTCGATCTACGGCGGCAACCTGCCGAGCACGCCCTACACCGTCAACGGTGCCGGCCGCGGTCCGGCCTGGAGCAATTCGCTGTTCGAGGACAACGCCGAATTCGGCCTCGGCATGCGCCTCGCGGCCGACCAGCTCATGCGATACGCGCAGCAGCTGGTGCGCGAACTGGCCACTGAAATCGGTGGCGACCTCGCCGCAGCGCTGGTTGACGCCGACCAGCGCGAGGAGGCCGGCATCGTCGCGCAGCGCCAGCGCGTCGCCGTGTTGCGCGACAAACTTGCAGCCTCGAGGCAGCCACGCGCGCACGAGCTCGCGAGCGTCGCCGAATGGCTGATCCGCCGCTCGGTGTGGATCATCGGCGGCGACGGCTGGGCCTACGACATCGGCTACGGCGGCCTCGACCACGTGCTGGCACTGCCGTACGACGTCAACATCCTGGTGCTCGACACCGAGGTCTACTCCAACACCGGCGGGCAGACCTCCAAGGCCACGCCGATCGGGGCAGTCGCCAAGTTTTCCGCCGGCGGCAAGCCCACCGCGAAGAAGGACCTCGCCAAGATCGCCAGCGACTACGGCCACGTCTACGTGGCCACCGTTGCCTACGGCGCCAAGGACGTGCAGACCCTGCGGGTGTTCCAGGAAGCGGAGTCGTATCACGGGCCCTCGCTGATCGTCGCCTACAGTCCGTGCATCGCCCATGGCTACGACATGCTCTACAACCAGCGCCAGCAGGACCTGGCGGTCAAGAGCGGCCACTGGCCGCTGTTCCGCTTCGACCCGCGGCTGGAGGCGGCCGGCGGCAATCCGTTCAAGCTCGATTCGGCCGCGCCGAGCCAGCCGGTCAGGGCCTTCATGGAATCGGAAACGCGCTTCGCCATGCTGGCGCGCAGCCATCCCGACGCAGCCAGGCGTTTTCTCGAAGAAGCGCAGCACGAAGCAGAGCGGCGCTTCAGGATGTATCAGGACATGGCGCAGCGCCAAGACCGCCCGGAGGGCGAGCACCCTGACGGGCATAAAGGTCAGGCGGCGTACCCCTCGCGGGTGCAGGGCCATGTCGACCCCTCCGGATCAGGAGCCTGACATGATTGATCTCTCCACCGACTATCTCGGCATCAAGCTCAAGAACCCGCTGGTGCCATCGGCCTCGCCGCTGTCGAAGCGGCTCGACAGCGCGCTGCGCCTCGAGGACGCGGGCGCCGCCGCACTGGTCATGTATTCGCTGTTCGAGGAAGCCCTGCAGACGGAGGATGCGATGCTGGATCGATTCCTGCTGCATGCCGACCTCGGGCATGGCGAGGCGGACGGCTTCCTGCCCGATTACGGCGATTTCCAGGGCGGGCTCGAACGCTATCTGACGCACCTCGACCAGCTCAAGCAGCGCCTGGAGATTCCCGTGGTGGCAAGCCTCAACGGCATCTCCCCCTCCGGCTGGGTGGAGCTCGGACGCGCGCTCGAGCAGGCCGGCGCCGATGCGCTGGAACTCAATGTCTACCACGTCGCCGCGGACATGCAGGCATCCGGTGCCGAGGTCGAGGCACGCTACATCGAGCTGCTGACCGAGTTGCGTCGCGTGGTCAGCCTGCCGATCGTCATGAAGCTGTCGCCGTTCTTTTCGTCGCTGCCGCACATCGTGCATCAGATCGAGCAGGCTGGCGCCAACGGGGTGGCCTTGTTCAACCGTTTCTTCCAGCCCGACATCGACCTCGACGCTCTGCGCATGGTCGACCAGCTGCAGCTGTCGCACCCCGACGAGGCCCTGCTGCGCGTCCGCTGGACCGCCATCCTGCGCGGCCGCACCCGCATGACCCTGGCTGCCACCGGCGGCGTTCACGGTCCGAACGAAGCCCTGAAGCTGCTGCTGGCCGGCGCCGACGTGGTCCACCTGGCGTCCTGCCTGCTGCAGCATGGTCCAGGCAGGCTGACGGAAATCCTGGCATCGATCCAGAACTGGATGGAAGAGAAGGAATATGAATCGGTCGCGCAGCTCAAGGGCAGCATGAGCCAGCAGAACCTGCCCGATCCGTCGATGGTCGCGCGTGCCAGCTACCTGCGCATTCTCGACAGCTTCACCCCGCACCCCGGCGTCTGGTCCTGAGCGTGGAGGGCGATCATGCCGTCCGCTTCGAAGCTTGCGGCGGCGCAGCACCGAGCGCTGCGATGTCCCGTCCGAATGCCTCGACCTGTGCCCAGTCGGTGAACTCGATCACCGCGGTGGGGTCGGTCGGCCCCTTCGTCATCCACATGATCAGCCGAATCATCCAGCGGTCGAAGAACCGGTAGCGCGGATAGTCTAGCTTGCCGGCGAATACAGCCAGCAGTTTCGGACGCCAGGCGATCCGGCCCAGAAACTTGCGCAGATAGGGATTGCTGTGCGGCTGGTTCTTGCCGGGCTTGCGGGCGACGATGTTGACCGAGAAGAAGGCGTTGGCCTTGCTGTCGAGCAGCGACGCGTTGCGTGCGATGAACTCGACCACTGCCCTGGCGTGGTGGCCATAGCGGATGCTGGCGCCGATCACGATGGTGTCGAACGCCGGCAGTTCGACTTGTTCGGTATCGTCGATCGCGGCCAGCGTGACGGCATGCCCCTGAGCTTCGATGACCTGCTGCAGGCGTTCGCAGATTCTGACGGTGTGGCCATCGGTAGAGGAATGGAGAATCAGGATGCGGTCCATGGTTACGTTTCAGGCCCGCCTGGCAGGCGCGGCAATCCGAGGTTGCCAGGCCATGCCATCGCGGATGCGTCGGGTCCCTGTATACAATTGACGGCTCTATTTAGCACGGCCCGGGCCGTTCCGGCAAAGGGCCCGGGTCGCACCCGTCACGACAGGATCGCGCAGATTCGCATGGTTGAACACGCCCTCGTCAGTCTCAGTGCCGTCGTCATCCTCGGCATCACCGCCCAGTGGCTGGGCTGGCGCCTGCGCGTTCCGTCGATCCTGCTGCTGCTCGTCCTCGGCATTGTGGCGGGGCCGGTTTTCGGCTGGATCGATCCCGCCGGCCTGCTTGGACCCCTGCTGTATCCGGTGGTGTCGCTCGCGGTCGCGATGATCCTGTTCGAAGGCGGCCTGAGTTTGTCGGTCAAGGAATTTCGCGCCATCGGCCACGTCATGGCCTGGCTCGTTGGCGTGGGGTCGGCCATCACCTGGCTGATCGCCGCGCTGGCGGCGCACTGGCTGCTCGGACTGGCGTGGCCCTTGGCGATCCTGCTGGGCGCGGTGCTCGTGGTCACCGGCCCGACGGTGATCGGTCCGATGCTGCGGCTGATTCGCCCCACCGGCCGCAGCGGCGCCATCCTCAAATGGGAAAGCATCGTCATCGACCCGGTCGGCGCCATGCTTGCGGTGCTGGTGTTCCAGGTCATCGTCGAATCGGGAATCCAGCCGGAAAGGGTCGTGGCGACCATGGTGCTGAAGACGATTGCCATCGGCACCTTGCTGGGGCTGTCCGGCGCCTGGATCATGGCATTCAGCATGAAGCGGGAACTGATCCCGGACTATCTGCAAAGCCCGGTCGCGGTCATGTTCGTCGTCGGCATTTTTACCGGAGCCAATCTCCTGCAATCGGAGTCGGGCCTGCTGGCGGTGACGATCATGGGGTTTGCGCTTGCCAACCAGAAGGACGTTCCGGTCCAGCATATCGTCGAATTCAAGGAAAACCTGCGGGTGCTGCTGATCGCGACCGTGTTCATCCTGCTCGCAGCGCATCTGCGGCGAGCCGATCTCGGGCAGATCGGCTGGCCGAGCGTGCTGTTTCTTCTGGTCCTGGTGGGGGTGGCGCGGCCCGCCGCCGTGTTCGTGTCCACCCTGGGAAGCAAACTCAGCCTCAAGGAAAAACTGTTCCTGTCCTGGATGGCGCCGCGCGGCATCGTTGCGGCGGCGGTGGCATCGATCTTTGCGTTGCGGCTGGAAGAACTGGGGATGGCGGGTTCGGAGGTGCTGGTGCCGCAGACCTTTTTCGTCATCATCGGGACCGTCATGATCTACGGGCTCACCGCCCCGTGGGCAGCGCGCAGGCTCGGGCTGGCCAAGGTCAAGCCGCAGGGCGTGCTGTTCATGGGGGGGCACGCCTGGGTACGCGAACTGGCCAAGACCCTGCTGGACGAGGGTTTTCCGGTCATGCTGGTGGACAACAGCCGGCACAATGTGTCGGCCGCGCGCATGGACGGCATCCCCGCCTTCTACGCCAGCATCTTCGCCGACAACGTGCTGGACCGCGTCGAGATCAGCGGAATCGGCAAACTCATGGCGATGACGGCCAACGACGACGTCAACTCGCTGGCGGCGCTGCATTTCGCACCGCTGTTCGGACGCGCGCAGGCCTACCAGCTGATTCCAGAAGACGAGACGCTGCACGATGCGCAATCACGCCATCTCAGGGGACGTTTCCTGTTCGGCAAGGGGCTGACCCATGCCGAGTTGACGCAGTGGTTCGCTGGCGAGGCCGTGATCAAGAAAACACACCTGAGTGAGGAATTCGACGTCGAGGCGCTGCAGGCCCGATACGGAGGCAGGGTATTGCCGCTGTTCCTGATCACCGAAGACGGCAGCCTGCAGATCTTTACCGTCGAGGGAACAATCAAGCCTCAGGCCGGGCAGACGCTGATCAGCCTCGTCATGCCCAGGGACAAGACCGGCGAAGGGATTCAACCTGCCCAGGCCGCGAAGCAGCAGGTCCCCAGTGCGGCGGACACTCCCGTCATGCGGTAGCCGGGCTGAGGCCACCGGTCCGTGCCCCTGACCGGACGGCCCTACTTATCGGGCGCCTGACCCGACAGGCTTCGGTCGAGCTTGTCGTCGACCTCGCCGATATAGGCGGACAGGCTGCGAGTGGCCTCTTCGATGTTGCTGCGCAACGCCGACTCCACGCCTTCGATGCGCGCGCCGAGGTCGGTGCGCGACTTGTCCGCTGTTTCCCGCAATTGCGCAAACTCGCGATCGATCTGCGCGCGCAGATCGCTGAGCCGCGATGCCTCGGCCTTGTTGGCCAGTTGCTGCTGCGATTCAAGCTCGCGTGCATAGTGGCGCGCATCCATCAGCATGGTGGTGCGAAGGACCAGGACGTAGGCGGTGAACAGCGCCACGAACAGCAGCAGCATGCCCAGCAGCAGCAAACCCAGCGGCGCCTCGAGATGGAAGGCGACGAAGGAAAGCGTGGTCGGCGCGCTCAGCACGCTCCAGTTGGCGAGCGCGAAGATGCCCAACAGGACCAGGCCGACAAGAATGAGCGGTTGCAGGACTTTCATGGCGTGTCTCCGTGTTTGGTCAACTCGTCTATTCATCATAGCGGAGCCGTGACACGCTGCCCCGAAAGAGGAGACTCGGCAGAACCGCTGCCTAAGCATAGTCCGGGGCCACACGGTCGGCACGGGACACACTGCGCAAGATGCCGGATTTACCACCGCACGCAATTCCGGACAGCCACGATCATTCATCAGGTCTCTTGCCATTGGGGGGAGTCCAGCTACCCAGTGTCAGAGCGCATGAAGGATGACCTCGCTACGGAACAGACGGGTCCGGACGCAACCGAATGCGATTGCGTCCAGCTTGCGCGAAGACTCAACCTCCGCGGCCAGAAGCGAAGCAAACAAGTCTGAAAGCACCTGGCCTTCGTGGCGGGGGGCGGTGGCGCAGAAGTCGAGAAACCCGTTGTGCGTGAAGAGACGGCCGGAAACAGCCACTTCGCTCGTCGCGACGATGCCGTAGCGGAGATACGGGTAGACTTATTTGTGTTTCGTGACTTTGGCACTGCAGGTCAAACGTCGTGCGTGGTAATGCGCGTCCTGAATTCCATGACCACGCGAGGAATTGAAACCGCTTCGTTCCTTCTCCCGAACACGCAGAGGTCGGTCTGGAATGCCGAGTTGCCACGCGCTGGCCGTTTGACATTGACGGTGAGCGACAGCGGGTTTCCACGGTGACCTGATACAGCAGGGCGGCGCCGCGCTGAACAAGCCGGGGCGACGGAAGAACCGTCTCGGCGACTACCTTTGCAACGGCGACAAATTCGCTCTCGGCGGCCATGGGGTTTGCGCGCCGACGACGCGCTGCAGGGGCGCCCGCTTGCGGGCGCCCCTGCGAGCACTGGCCTGTCTACCAGCTCACTTGACGAGCTCGATCTCGCTCGGCCGCCAGCTCTTGTTGAAGAACGGCTCGAGCGGGCTGTAGAGCCGCAGGATCACGAACCAGCCCTTGCCGGGTGTCGTCTGGATCCAGTTGCCCCGCTTGACCCCCTCGGGCTGGCTGGGACCGAAGTACACCGTCGTGACGCCCGACGCGTCCGCCTCGGCGGCGGGCGACGGGTAATTCTGGCTGCCGGCGCGGGGATGGCGCTGCGGTGTATCCAGCATCGAGCGCGTCTGGTTGTCGTAGAGCGTCAGCGACCAGAACTTGGCCTCGGGGATGCCCTTGGGCAGCGTCACCCTGTACGTCTTCGAGCCGTCGAAGTACTGCTTGTTCGCATCCTGGAACGCGAGCAGGTACTGCGAGCCGATCCCCGGCAGCCGCATCGCCATCGCGGGCGTGATGCCCGTGATGCCGTAGAAGAAGGCCGAGCGCGCGTCGAGCGTGCGGTACCCGGTGGGCGGGAACGGCTTGACGCCCTCAGGCGTGATCACCGGGATCGGCGTCTCGAACTCGTAACCGCTGACGAACAGGAAGTTCGTCCACGCCGAGCCCGGGTAGTAATACCAGTCGGCCGCGCGCGGCGCGATGAGGAGGCTGCGCGAGGCCGCATTGCCCACGGCGAGCGCGTCGGTCAGGATCTTGCGCATGCGCGCATCCGGCGCGAACGGCTTGCCCTTGACGATGCCGATCGCGGCGATCGGGCCCATCAGCTCGGGGTCGAGCGCCGTGGCCGGCTCGTCCTGCACCAGTTGATTCAGCATCTCGTAGTAGCTGAAATCATTGGGCGGGATCGTGTTCATCACCTTGCCGCTGCCTTCGTGGAACACCGTCGGCGGCGGCGGCGTGATCCGGCCGAGCCTGGCGTTGCCGCTCAGGAACTCCGCGATGCTGGTGCCGACGCCGCCGGCGTCGTACGGGTAGATTCTGGTGAACTTCTTGATCGCTTCCACCGCCGGCGCCGGGTTGTCGTTCTCCATGAACATGCGGCCCAGGATCATGACGCGGTTGGTCTTCGAGCGGGCGACGTAGAAGCCGCCTTCGGGTACCGGACCGTCGTAGCCGGGCGGCAGGATCAGGTACTTGCCCCCCGCGCCGCGGTCCGGACCGGGGGCGCCGAAGTCGATCACCCAGCGCCACCACATGTCGTCCAGCGTGCCGAGCGCATTGGGCGGCGTCTCGAGCACCATCGGCCCCTTCGAGAGGTCGAGGAAGCCGATGAAGTACACCGTGTCCGCGTTCGCCGTCAGGAACAGCGACTTCGCGTCCATCAGGCTGGAGAACACGAGAATCTCGTTGTCCTTCACGCCGATGTCCTGAAAGCCCTTGTGGATGGCGGACGCATTCACACCCTGCATCGTGTTCACGAATGCCTCGTAGGCGTGGGTGAAGTCGACATGGTCGTAGACCTTGTCCAGGGTCGCCTGGCTTGGCGCGCCGTCCCTGAAGTCGAGCACGCCGATACGGCTGTCGACCCGATCGGGCGTGGTGATCGAGGGCGGGATCGCCGGAGCTGCCTGCGCCTCGGCCAGGCCAGCCAGAGCCAGCGAGGCGGCGGATACGAGGACTGCCAAGGATCTAACGGGGCGTTTCATCGGTTCTTCTCCTGAGTTCTTGAGTAGACGGGGTCGGCGCGAGGGCCGGCTGCAACATATCACGTTTGAATTCAGCGGACGACGAAAGGCGCAGCTTTTTGACGGTCCGCTGGAATGACGGGTTATGCCGCACTTCTCACTGCCCGCCATACAGGCGATCAGCATTCTTGTAGGCAACCTTTTCGGCCGTTGCCGGACTGAGGTTTGCAAGCAGGCCCTTCCTAATCATATTCACAACCACGTCATACTTATCCCAAGAATCGACATCGTCGGTGCCGACTGTGAACCGATCCGAATAGTCTTCGATCAATTCTCTCCAACCGTCCTGCTGAAATCCGCTTTCGTCAAAAATAACGACCTTGAAATGGTGATATCGCAACACCCCTGGTCGAGACGACAAGTCGCAATATACGTTGGCATATTTGCCCATGAGGGCTCGAATATCGTCAGCCGATGATGTCTTGCCGCAATGGGCCAGCTTGACTGAAACGCTTGGATAGGACGCGAGCATACGCTCTAGCTGTTCAATCGTGTCCGGTTCCCATTCGAGATGCATGTCGACAGGTGCTCTATACTTCTGAGCGAGATCGAAGATAGCCTTCATCGTTGGGGAATCGACAGGTAATTTTCGGTTAATGCCGGGGGGTATCTTGGGGGACGTATTGAGCGAATTGACGTGCAGTTCGCCGATACCCTTGAATCGTCCGTTCTTCAGTCCGGCTTCTATTTGAGTCAGCATTTCTTTTGCGCACGGATGATTCGGATCCTCAAATGGCGCCGCACCATGGTCGGCATAGCACTTAACCGATTCTCTCTGGCCACCAGAGGATTTTAATCGTTGGCCCATTACTTTTTGGAATTGGACCTCTTGGGCATCAAGCATGAAGTTTCCGGCGCCGCCCGCCCAATTGATCTTGTTCTTGTCCATCATTTTCAGCAGCTCATCGGGCTTCATGAATTTCCCCATGGCATGGAAATGGGCGTCGGAAATTGGAAGTTGCATGGCCTTTTCGACTCCCAGCACAGGCGCGATGTCTGCTTCGCTACCATGGGTTGCTGCCTGACAGAACAACATCAGTGTGGTAACCGACACGAGCAGAATGAAATGTCTCATACGTCTTCCTCGTTTGATTTGGATTCATCATAGAGTGAACTGCGCCGCGCGGTGAAACGCACCGGCAGAGACGTCATGGTTTGACATGAGGCGGCCTGCCTCCGGTGTTACCGTGGGTTGCGCGGAGCGGTTCCGAGGACTTTGGGGTCATCCGGGACTTTGGGGTCACCGGGACTTTGGGGTCAGGTCTTGCAGTGCAACATTCTTTTTCGGACCAATTCAATAAATATGTTATTGCAAGACCTGACCCCAAAGTCCTGCGCTGTCAGCCGGTCCGCAGCAAAGAAGACTCAGTCACTATCAGAGTCGCCGGCGTATTCCTCGATCAGTATGTTGTTCTTGCCTGAGTTCTTGACCCTGTACATCAGACCATCGGCGTGCCGGATAGCATCGTCTGGGTTCGTCATGGGCGAGTGAAACATCGCCACGCCGATGCTGAATCCGACCGGCCAGTGGTTTTGAGCGGCAAGATCGATAAGGCTTTCGCGCAGCACAGTGAAGAAAGTCCGTGCGCCGGCAAGGTCGGTTTCGGGAAGCACAATTGCGAACTCGTCACCGCCGAGACGGCCGGCGAAGTCGGAAGCGCGCAGTCGTTTCGTCAGCGTGCTTGCGACCGCAGTCAGAACCTGATCGCCAACACTGTGGCCAAGGCTATCATTGACGCCCTTGAATCCATCCAGATCAAGATACCCAAGGGCCAAAGGACGCCGATGGCGGGAAGCAAGGTCGAAGGTCGCGTCGCATCTTCGTCTGAAGGTGCGCGCGTTCATGATGCCCGTAAGGCTATCCCGCTGCGCAAGCAGTTCCTGGGTTTCGAGGGCGCCTCGGAGACGATCCAAAAGCTGCGAAATGATGACGAAAAACCCAAGACGGACACCGGCGTTCCAGAACGGTATGGTGGGGTGGCTGTATGGGTGCCCGGAGGCGTAGTCGGCCGCGAGCCAGCTGATGGCGGAAGCGATGCTGACGAGAAGGCCCCAACGCCTGCCCGCGTACCATGAGGCGACGCCAACGGGAATCGTGTAGAAGACCGAGAAGGACAGCTCATACCCTGTTGCGAAGTCAAGGATGCCAACGATTGCAATGAGAAAGAATGAAATCATCCCTATACGCCATGATGATTGAGGCGATAGCAAATCAGTCATTGTTCTCAACATGGCAGCGAACCCGAGTGCAGGCACCTACGGTGCAATACGTATCTTGTCAGCTGCATATTGAATATTGATCATGGTGCATGACAGCCGCGGATAGCGCATCGGATATTGATTCAACAGATATGAGCTTGATGACAGGACACGCGTGCTGTCGCGTTTTGCATTCTGTCTTCAGCGCCCCTCGTTGCGCCCTCCCGGCGCCACCCGATGCTCCACCGCAAACACTGCAGCTTCCACCCGTGACGACAGGTTCAGCTTGGCGAGGATGTGGCGCACATGCAGCTTGACGGTGTCGTGGCTGATATCGAGGGTGCGGGCGATGGCCTTGTTGCTCTCGCCGCGCGACAGGTGGGCCAGGATTTCGCGCTCGCGCGGGGTCAGCGCTTCGAGCAGGGAATTCGCATCCTGGCCCTTCTGGTCATAGAGTCTGACCAGCTTGGCCGTCATCGCCGGCGCGACGACGGTCTCGCCGCGCTGGGCGCGCTGGATCGCGTCGACAACCTCGTCGGGCTCCATGCTCTTCAACAGATAGCCGTTGGCGCCGGCGCGCAGTGCGCGGGCGAGATCGTCCTCGGCCTCGGACAGCGTCAGGATCAGCACCGGCAGGTCGAAGCCGGCGGCGCGCAGTTGCTGCATCAGCGTGATGCCGTCGGTGCCGGGCATGTTGAGGTCGAGGATCAGGACGTCGGGGCGGTGCGCCTTCAGCAGCATCGCGACCTCGTCCGGCGTGCCGGTGAAGGCCGAGACCTCGATGCTGCCGCTCTGTTCGAGCAATTCGGCCAGGCCCTTGCGGAACAGGGTATGGTCGTCGACGAGAATGATGCGGGTCTTCAGGGTCATGCGGCAGGCTGATGCTGCGGAAAGACGAGGCGGATGACGGTGCCGCCGGCCGGGCGGGATTCGACGCTGAGCTTGCCGTTCAGCCGCGCCGCACGCTCGCGCATGATGGTGAGGCCGAAGCTCTTGCCCATGGTCGACGATTCGTCGTTCTTCTTCTGCACGCCGACGCCGTCGTCGGCCACGTTGACGATGTACTGGCCGTCGTCGAGGTCGAGGGTGATGACGACATGGCGCGCGCGGGCGTGCTTGGCGATGTTGTAGAGCGATTCCTGGATGATGTGGAAGACCTGGATTTCCTCGTCAGGCGTGAGCGAGACGTCCTGCACCAGATTGAGGAAGTCGACGTCGGCGTTGGCCTTCTTGCGGAAGCTCTTGGCCATTTCCTGGATCGCCGGCACCAGACCGCGCGGGTTGATGCGGTCGCGGTACTGGGTGATCAGATCGCGCAGGTCGGCGTAGGCAAGGTCGACCGCTTCCTCGACGTCGACCAGATAGCGGTTGGCCTTGGGGTAGTCCTCGTGGCGCATGGCGTCGGACAGGACGGTCAGGCGCATCTTGGCGTAGGCGAGCGTTTGCGCCAGCGAGTCGTGGATCTGGTTGGCCAGCATCTGACGCTCGTTCATCAGCGAAATGCGCATGTTCTCGCGCGTGAGCCGCGCGTTTTCGAGCGCGATGCCGAGGTGCTCGCTGATCGAGCGGAACAGCAGGCGCACGTCCTCGGGAACGGCCTTGCCTTCCTCCAGGAACAGGTTGTATACGCCCATGACCTGGTTCTTGTGCATCAGCGGCACCGCGACCACGCTGTTGCAGGTGCTGCTGAAGTAGGCGTCGTTGGCCTGGCGCTTGCAGAACGCGACATTGTTCCAGCTGCTGACCGTGACTTCGCGCGCGGCCTTGCCGCAGACGCCGCAGTCGACGCTGACGACGGCCTCGTGTTCGACCAGCTCGGCCGGCAGGCCGACCGAACCGATCAGCCTCAGGTGGGTGCGGTCGTCGGTGATGACGCGCACTGCGCCCGCCTGTGCACCGGCCAGGCGGATCATGGTCGACAGGAAGCGCCCCAGCAGCTGCTCGACATTGGCGTCGGTGGACAGGCTGGTCGTGATCTCGGACAGCACCCGCAACGCCGGCACGCTGACGTTGCCGGAGTCGGTCGGGGTGTGCTGGATCAGCGGGTGGATGGTGTCGTTCATCGTGCAATGTTGGAAAGACAGCTTTTCAGCATATCCGATTTGAGGGCGATTGCAGAAGAACGCAAGCCCGCTGCGCGAACGCGTGCCGCAGCGCGGCCCGGCCGGCGGCCCGGAGGCCGCCTCATTGTCCGGGTTCAGCCGCCGCGCCGGTCTCGGGCGTGGCAGGCGGCGCGGCTGGCAGCGGCACCACGACGCTGGGTTCGAGGTCTTCGGGGAAGCCTCCGCGGATGGGCGGCTCGGTCGCCGGCGGCACCGCTTGGCTGGTGGCGCCTTCCGGCTTGTCCTTTTCCGGTGCGGCGGGCGCCGGCGCTGGCGCGGCAACGGGTGCTTCCGCGGCGGCTGCGGGCGGTGCCGGCGGCTGTGGATACAGGTGCGGCTGCAACTGCGGCAGCAGCGTCTTCAGCATCTGCGCCGTGAGCGAGCTGGTGAAGCCGAACTGGCCCGCCTGCTCGCCTGGAACGAGCGCGGTCAGCGTGCCGAAGTAGCGATCGCCGAGATAGAAGACGAAGGTGGCGGTGCGGTTCACCACGCGCGAGTCGATCAGTTGCCCGCCCTTGCCGTAGCGCTCGTAGCGGTGGTCGCCGGTGCCGGTCTTGCCGCCGATGGTGATGGGCTGGCCGGACGGGTCCTTGAGCGCGCCGGCGAGACGCGCTGCGGTGCCGCCTTCGACCACCCTGGACAGTGCGCGGCGCACGGTCTGCGCCACTTCGGCAGGCATCAGGCGCTCGCCCCTGGGCGGCTTCATCGACAGGCGGGTGTCGTAGGGCGTATCCGACGCGAAGTGCAGGCCGGTGAGGCTGACCATCGGCACGCGCACGCCGTCGTTGACCAGGATGCCCATGAGCTCGGCCAGCGCCGCCGGACGGTCGCCCGAACTGCCGATCGCGGTGGCGTAGGAGGGCGTGATGGTGTCGAACGGATAGCCCAGGCGCTTCCAGTCGTGCAGCACGTGGTCGAAGGCCTCGACCTCGAGCAGGCTCTGGATGCGGATGTCCTGCGCATTCTTGCGGCTGGTCTTGAACAGCCAGTCGTACACTTCGCGGCGGACGTCGGTGCCCTGGTCGTACAGGGCCTTGAGGTCCGTGGCGGGCTGCTCGCGCAGGGTCTTGACGACCCAGAGTTCGAGCGGATGGATTTGCGTCACATAGCCGCGGTCGGCCAGGTTGTAGGCATCGGGTGCATGGGTCTTGTAGAGCGCTTCGAGCGCCTTGGGCGTCAGGGCGCTGCTGGCCGGCACATGCGCGTGCAGGGCGCCGACGTAGGTCGCGAAGTCGGCCTGCGGCTCCAGGTAGCGGAACACCGAGGTGAAGCGGCGCGCATTGAAGCGGTTGCGCGCATACAGGTCCTCCGCCATCTGCTCGGGCGTGAGGCTCTTGTGATGCTGATAGAAACGGTTGGTGAAGACGCGGCCTTCCTGCTCGACGAAGCGCATCAGATAGGCCTGGCGCATCGGATTGCCGGCGTCGTCCAGAATCCGCGCAGCCGCGCCCGGCGAGGCGCTGGCGTAATGACGGACGATGTCGCGCATGATGCGGATGTAGACGAGGTTGACCGAGTTCTTGGTGGCCTCCCACACTTCCATGATGCGGCTGTTGTCCTTGGCGTCGAAGTTGGCGAACCGGTGCAGCCCGCCGCCGGTGAAGAAGGTTTCCGGGGAACCCGAGTACGGCCGGCTCATCGCGCCATTCAGCAGGTCGGCCAGTTGAATGTCGGGGTGGTCCAGCAGGGTGGCGGCCACCCATTGCGCCAGCACGTCGCGCTGCGGCTGCGCTTTCTTTGCCAGCGCAGCGGCATCGAGCGTGTGGTATTCCTCGTACAGTCGCGCAATGATCTCGAGATAGGTGACCAGGGTGCGCAGCTTGGCCGTGGAGCCGAGATCCAGCCGCGCCTGGCTGTTGAGGTCGAACGGCTGGTTGAGGTTGTCGGCCTGGACTCGCAGCAGATTGCCGCGGGGTGTCTTTTCGTACAGCGTGAAGCTGTAGATCACGTGGCTCAGCAGGTTATCGGGCTGCAGCAGGCGGAAGCCGATCAGTCCGGACTGGGTTGCGGCGTCGAGGCTGGCCAGGCTCTGCAGATAGGCGCTGACGATTTTCTGGGCCGGCTGGTTGATGCTGGTTTCAGCCTTGAGGTCGAGCCGGTCGAGATCGTACAGGCGGGGTTCGCCCAGCAGCGCGGCGAGGCGGATGCGCTGCGCGTTGGCAGCCTTCTGGTCGACGAAGCGCGGCGCGGGCGGATCGGCGCGCAGATGCGTCCCGCGCAGGTCGACCTGCTTGGCCTGTTCCGCCAGCTTGGGCGTGATCAGGCCAGCGCTTGCCAGCAGATCGATATGGTCGTCGGTCAGGGCATCGAGCGCCTTGCGGTTGGACGCGAGGTAATACGACGGCCGGCGTTCCGCGACGATCAGCGACAGCACGTGCTTCAGCGCGCTGGCGTACGCCGTGTCGCCGTCGACCGGCTTTCTGGACAGGATGTGATTGATCTCGGCGAAGTCCAGGCCATACCAGGCCCACAGGCCGTCGCCGACGCCGTTGACTTCGCCGAAGCGCGGCGCCGCAGCAAGCGGCACGGTGTTCAGATAGGCCATCACGGTCTTGCGGCGCATCGGCAGCGTATTGGCGCCGTCGAGATAGGCGCGCAGGCTGGCGGTCGCCATCTGGCGCAGCTTTTCTCCCATGCCGCTGGTCAGGCCCTCGGGCGAATGCCGGTATTTCTCGATCTGCGTCGGCAGAGTGCTGCCGCCCGGTACGTTGCGGCCGGTGTCGATCAGGCTGATGGCCTTTTCCAGCAGGGCCTGGGCGAGGCGGTCCCATTCCACCGCTGGATTGCGGGTGGGAAACTGCTCGGTCAGCAGTTCGCGATTCTCGATGTAGAGCAACGCATCGACCAGCACCTTGGGAATGTCTTCGAACTGCTTGTAGACGCGCTGCGGGTACTTTGCCTCGTAGAGCGGCGTGCCGTCGCTGCCGAGCAGCAACAGGCCGGCCTGGTCCTTTTCGTGGTAGGGCAGGAACAGACCCAGGTCATCCACCCGGGCCATCTGCCGGCTGATCTTTGCTTGCTCGTCGATGCGCCAGCCTGCCTCGTCGAGACGCTTCAGAAAATCCGGCAGTTCGCTGTAGCCGAGACGCGCGTCATAGGGCCCCGGGTCGGGAAAGCGGATGCGCTCGGACGGTCCCGGACGCATTTGCCAGGTCATCTTCTGCGCGGTTTTGGCGAGGTACTTCGCTTCCACCGCCGACGACAGCAGTTCCCAGGCGACGAGTCCGATCAGGCCGAGTACCAGCAGCAGAATGCCGAGGCCGATCAGGATGCGGCGCGGTATCTTGTTCATGGCGGTGTGTCGCGCGCGGTCTGCGCGCTAGACCCAGTCGCGTGCGCTGAGAAACTCGCTGTACAGCGCCGCCTCCGGCGTGCCCGGTTCGGGATGCCAGTCGTAGCGCCACTTCACGATCGGCGGCAGCGACATCAGGATCGATTCGGTGCGCCCGCCTGACTGCAGGCCGAACAGCGTGCCGCGGTCGAACACCAGGTTGAATTCGACATAGCGCCCGCGCCGGTAGGCCTGGAAATCGCGCTCGCGTTCGCCGTAGGGGAGATCCTTGCGGCGCTCGAGAATCGGCAGGTAGCCCGCGAGGAAGGCGTCGCCCACGCTCCGGGTCATGCCGAAGGCATGGGCGAAGCCGCCTTCGGAAAAGTCGTCGTAGAACACCCCGCCGATGCCGCGCGGCTCGTTGCGGTGCTTGAGGAAGAAATAGCGGTCGCACCAGGCCTTGAAGCGCGAATGCAGGTCGACGCCGAACGGATCGAGCGCGGCTTTGCAGGTGGCGTGAAAATGCCGCGCGTCTTCGTCGAAGCCGTAGTAGGGCGTAAGGTCCATGCCGCCGCCGAACCACCAGACCGGCGCTTCACCGTCCTTCATCGCGACGAAGCAGCGCACGTTCATGTGCACGGTCGGCGCGTAGGGGTTGCGCGGATGCAGCACCAGCGAGACGCCCATCGCTTCCCAGCGCCGTCCGGCAAGCTCCGGCCGGTGCGCGCTGGCCGACGGCGGCAGCTGGCTGCCGAGCACATGCGAGAAATTCACCCCGCCGCGCTCCAGCACGTTGCCTTCCTCGATCAGGCGCGAAATGCCGCCACCGCCTTCCGGACGGTCCCAGGCGTCGGTGCGGAACGGCAGGCCGTCGGCCGATTCGAGGGCGCCGACGATGCGCGCCTGCAGGTCGAGCAGATAGGTTTTGACTGCGTCAGGATTGAACGTGGCGGAGGCGGGGGTAGTCATCAGGGTCGAAGTATCGTTCCGGTGGCAAGGTCGATCAGGGTGGAGGGGCGACGGCGCTGGCCGATTCGACCGGCGATCACACGCACCCGCCTGCCGAATATTCTGCGGCATTCTGCTGCGGTTTTGGCAGGTTTCCGGCCACTTTTGTTGGCGCTGGTGGAGACCAGGGCCATGCCGAGGCGCCGGCACAGTCGGGCAGCGCCGGGGTGGGCGGTGACGCGAACCGCGATGGTCGAGCGCCCGCCTGTGAGCTGCGGCGGGCACGTGGCGGACGCAGGCACGACCCAGGTCACCGGTCCCGGCCAGGTGCGTTTGATTCGCGTCCGGTCCGTCGCGCGCAACGGAAGAATGAAGGATTCAAGCCGCTGCAGGCGATCGGCGACCAGCAGCAGGCCCTTGTCGGCACTGCGGCCCTTGAGCCGGATGAGGCGACGCAGCGCCCGTGGATTGCGCGGGTCGCAACCCAGCCCGTAGCAGGACTCGGTCGGATAGGCGATGACGCCACCTCGCCTCAGGTATGCGCGCAGCGCGTCGATCTCGGCGTTCACGGCGCAGCGTCGGGCGGATTATTTCTTGCGGTCCAGCGCACGCCAGCCAATGTCGCGGCGGTACTGCATGCCGTCGAAGTGGACGTCGGCGACAGCTTCGTAGGCGCGCTTCTGTGCCATGCGCACGCTGTCGCCAAGAGCGGTCACCGCGAGCACGCGGCCGCCGCTGACCACGATGGTGCCATCCTCGACGGCGGTGCCGGCATGGAAGATATGCAGGTCGTCGGCAGCCGGCGGCAGGGGACTGATGACCGCGCCCTTCTTCGGCGCATCGGGATAGCCTTCGGCTGCGAGCACGACGGCAAGCGCGGTACGGCGATCCCATGCGGCCTCGATCCGGTCCAGCCTGCCATGGACGGCGGCGTCCATGACGCTGACGAGGTCGGTCTTGAGCCGCATCATGATCGGCTGGGTCTCGGGGTCGCCCATGCGGCAGTTGAATTCGAGCACCCGGGGCGCGCCGTCGGCACCAACCATGATGCCGGCATAGAGAAATCCGGTGAAGCGGATGCCGTCTGCGGCCATGCCTGTCACGGTGGGGTGGATCACCTCGCGCATGATGCGCGCATGCAGTTCCGGCGTCACCACGGGGGCAGGCGAATAGGCGCCCATGCCGCCGGTGTTGGGCCCCTGGTCGCCATCCAGCAGGCGCTTGTGGTCCTGGCTGGATGCCAGTGCCAGCACATGCTCGCCGTCGACCATGACGATGAAGCTGGCTTCCTCGCCCTGCAGACATTCCTCGATCACAACGCGATGGCCGGCTTCGCCCATGCTGTTGCCGGCGAGCATGGCGTCGACGGCGGCGTGGGCCTGCTCCGCGGTCGCTGCGACCACCACGCCCTTGCCGGCGGCCAGTCCGTCGGCCTTGACCACGATCGGTGCGCCATGCTGGTCGATGTAGGCGTGTGCCGCGCCGGCTTCGGTGAAGGTGCCGAAGGCGGCGGTCGGAATGCCGTGGCGCGCCATGAACTGCTTGGCGAAATCCTTCGAACTTTCGAGCTGGGCAGCGGCCCGGGTCGGGCCGAATATCTTCAGCCCGGCGGCGCGGAAGGCGTCGACGATGCCTGCAGCCAGCGGGGCTTCGGGTCCGACCACGGTGAACGCGATGTCGGGATCGCGGCGCGCGAATTCGACGAGCGAGGGGATCGCGGTCAGAGGCAGATTGATCAGGCCGTCTTCACGTGCCGTGCCGCCATTGCCTGGCGCGACGAACACCTGG
Source organism: Thiobacillus sp. (assembly GCA_041912015.1). GTDB lineage: Bacteria > Pseudomonadota > Gammaproteobacteria > Burkholderiales > Thiobacillaceae > Thiobacillus. The sequence continues at coordinate 35,296 of JAYRNU010000146.1, forward strand.
GAAACACGGGGAGATTGCGCAAGCTTCCATGCCAGGGCGTGTTCGCGTCCGCCGGAGCCGATGACGAGGAGTTTCATGTGAATGCGTGAACAGAAAACAGTAAGCGGTAAGCAGTGAACGTTCGGGACTGGGGAGCGGGCATTTCCTGGTGGCTTTCGTTCAGCGCCTGGCGTTCGCCCACCTATCAGTGGCGGAAATGCCGCGTTCCCGTAAATACCATCGCGATGCCGTGTCCGTTGGCGGCGGCGATGACCTCGTCGTCGCGCATCGAGCCGCCGGGCTGGATCACGGCCCTGATGCCGGCCGCGGCAGCCTGGTCGATGCCGTCGCGGAACGGGAAGAAGGCATCGGACGCCATGACCGACCCCGGCACCGCGAGTCCGGCGTGCTCGGCCTTGATCGCGGCGATGCGTGCGGAATTGACGCGGCTCATCTGCCCGGCGCCGACGCCGACCGTCATGCGGTCCCTGGCATAGACGATCGCGTTGGACTTGACGAACTTGGCAACGCGCCAGGCGAACAGCAGGTCGTCCATTTCATCTGCGGTCGGCGCACGGCTGGTAACCGTTTTCAGTTCGCCGTGCAGCAGCACGTCGGCTTCCTGCACCAGCAGGCCACCGGCCACGCGCTTCATGTCGAGCTGAGTCACGGGGCCGCTCCACTTGCCGCATTCGAGCAGACGCACGTTCTTTTTTGCGGCCACCGCAGCGGAGGCTTCCGGGCTGACCTCGGGCGCGACGATGACCTCGACGAACTGTCGCTCGACGATGGCTCGAGCGGTTTCCCCGTCGAGCCTGCCGTTGAAGGCGATGATGCCGCCGAAGGCCGACTCGGGGTCGGTCTGGTAGGCGCGGTTGTAGGCTTCCAGGAGGCTGCTGCCATAGGCCACGCCGCAGGGATTGGCGTGCTTGACGATGACGCAGGCGGGCGCGGCGTCGAACAGCTTGACGCATTCGAGCGCGGCGTCGGTGTCGGCGATGTTGTTGTACGACAGTTCCTTGCCCTGTATCTGCCGCGCCGTGGAGATGGTGCCGGCGGGTGCATGGGCCTCGACATAGAACGCGCCGGCCTGGTGCGGATTCTCACCGTAGCGGCAGGTCTGCGCACGGCTGAACTGCAGGGTCAGCTGTTCGCCGAAGGGCTCGCGTTCGCCGCTGTCGTTCAGCGCGGTCAGGTAGTTGCTGATGGCACCGTCGTACTGGGCGGTGTGGGTGAAGGCCTTTTTCGCCAGGTTGAAGCGGGTGGCGTCGCTGAGCGCGTTGCCGCTGGCCTGCATCTCGGCCACCAGCGCAGGGTAGTCGGCCGGATCGGTGACGATGGCCACGAAGCGATAGTTCTTGGCAGAAGAGCGCACCATCGCCGGGCCGCCGATGTCGATGTTCTCGATCGCATCGTCCAGCGTGTGCGGTTTCGACACGGTGGCGACGAAGGGATAGAGGTTGACGCATACCAGATCGATGTAGGGCATGCCGTGCTCGGACATGGTGGCGACGTGGTCCGCCAGGTCGCGCCGCGCCAGGATGCCGCCGTGCACCTTGGGGTGCAGCGTCTTGACCCGGCCATCGAGCATTTCGGGAAAACCGGTGTACGTGCTGACATCGATCACGGTCAGGCCGGCATCGCGCAGCGTCTTGGCGGTGCCGCCCGTGGACAGGAGCTCGACGCCCGCCGCGGCGAGGGCACGGGCAAATTCGACAAGGCCGGTTTTATCCGAAACGGAGAGCAGGGCGCGCTGTATTTTCATGGGGCGATGGTCAGGAGGAGGGGGTTAGTCGGCCAGGCCATATTCGCGCATCTTCTTGCGCAGGGTGTTGCGGTTGATGCCGAGCATCTCCGCTGCACGCGTCTGGTTGCCTTCGGCACGGTCGAGGATGTATGCCAGCAGGGGGCGTTCCACCGCGCTGATCACCATGTTGAACACCTCGCTCGGCGCTTCGCCGTCGAGGTCCTTGAAATAGCGATTGAGCGACCGCCGCATGCATGCGGCGATCTCGTTTTCTTCTATCATTTGAAGCCCCCCTCTTATGCCGCAAGTCTTGATGCAGGCGGCACGTCTTCCGTACTGTTGTTGTCTGTGCTGGTTTCATAACGCAGGCGGGTGCCGGCACGGGCAGCCTGCGCAAAATATTCGTTGACGACGGCCAGTTGCTCGGGCACCGAATCGAGCTGGTTCATCTTGTGGCGAAAGGCGCTGCTGCCCACCAGGCCGCGGGTATACCACGAGATGTGCTTGCGGGCCACGCGTACCCCGGTGACGTCGCCATAGAATGCATAGAGATCGTGGAGGTGGTCGAGCAGCACCGAGTGGATTTCCGACACTTCTGGTTGCGGCAGATGCGTCCCGGTCGTCAGGTAGTGCTCGATCTCGCGGAAAATCCACGGTCGCCCCTGTGCGGCGCGGCCGATCATCACGGCATCTGCGCCGGTGTATTCGAATACGAATCTTGCCTTTTCCGGCGTGGTGATGTCGCCGTTGGCGATGACGGGAATGCGCGCTTCGCGCTTTACCGCGCGAAGCGTGTCGTACTCGGCCACGCCCGTGTAGCCGCAGGCGCGCGTGCGGCCATGCATGGCCAGGGCCTTCACGCCGGCGTTCTCGGCAATTCTCAGGATGCTGAGCGCATTGCGATGCTCGCGGTCCCAGCCGGTGCGGATCTTCAACGTCACCGGCACCTCGGGAACGGCCCTGACAACGGCGTCGAGAATCCGTCCGACCAGCGGCTCGTCCTGCAGCAGCGCCGAGCCCGCCATGACGTTGCAGACCTTCTTGGCCGGGCAGCCCATGTTGATGTCGATGATCTGCGCGCCGCGGTCCACGTTGTGGCGCGCGGCCTCGGCCATCATCTGCGGGTCGGCGCCGGCGATCTGCACGCTGATCGGATCGACCTCGCCCTCGTGGTTGGCGCGTCGCGCAGTCTTGGCCGAACCGTACAGCAGCGAGTTCGACGTCACCATCTCGGACACGGCCATGCCTGCGCCCAGCTTCTTGCAAAGCTGACGGAAGGGCCGGTCGGTCACCCCGGCCATGGGGGCGACGATCAGTCGGTTCCTGAGTTGATGGCTGCCGATGCGCATAAGGGTGGGCATTTTACTCTCGACGATGGACTCGACCAAGCAATCCGGCATTTTCCTCCCGGACTGGAGGTGCACGGTGTGAAGGTTTACCATCAACCGGGATTCTTTTCATTGACAAAAGGGGGAAACAGATGAGCTTCATGTCGGAATTCAAGGAATTCGCGGTCAAGGGCAATGCCATGGACCTGGCGGTCGGCGTCATCATCGGTGCGGCCTTCGGCAAGATCGTCGACTCGATCGTCAAGGACCTGATCATGCCGCTCG
>JAYRNU010000147.1:0-5219 GCA_041912015.1 Thiobacillus sp.
CAGTTCGCCATCAATCCCGCAGACGGGCGTATGGTCGTGATCGAGATGAACCCGCGGGTGTCGCGTTCCTCGGCGCTGGCGTCCAAGGCGACCGGTTTCCCGATCGCCAAGGTTGCGGCCAAGCTGGCGGTCGGTTACACGCTCGACGAACTGCAGAACGACATCACGGGCGGCGCGACGCCGGCCTCGTTCGAGCCTTCGATCGACTACGTGGTCACCAAGGTGCCGCGCTTCGCGTTCGAGAAATTTCCCCAGGCGGATGACCGCCTGACCACCCAGATGAAGTCGGTCGGCGAGGTCATGGCAATGGGCCGCAGCTTCCAGGAGTCGCTGCAGAAGGCTTTGCGCGGGCTTGAAGTCGGCGCCGACGGCTTCGATCCCAGGACCACCGACCGCGACGAGATCGAGGCCGAGCTGATGTCGCCCGGACCCGAGCGCATCTGGTTCGTGGGCGATGCGTTCCGCGCAGGCATGAGCATGACGGAAATTCATGCCCTGTCGAAAATCGATCCGTGGTTCCTCGACCAGATCGAGGGACTGATCGCACTCGAGCATACGCTGGCGGGGCGCGCACTTTCCGAACTGGGGCGGGACGAACTGCTGCTACTGAAGCGTGCCGGATTCTCCGACCGCAGGATCGCCAGCCTGCTCGGAACCGACCAGCATGCCGTCCGCGCGCATCGCCATGCGCTGGCCGTGCACCCCGTTTACAAGCGGGTGGATACCTGTGCGGCCGAGTTTGCGACCCAGACGGCATACATGTATTCGACCTACGAGGAAGAATGCGAGTCGCGGCCGACCGGCGCGAAGAAGATCATGGTACTGGGCGGCGGTCCGAACCGCATCGGCCAGGGCATCGAGTTCGACTACTGCTGCGTGCACGCGGCGCTTGCGCTGCGCGAGAACGGGTTCGAGACCATCATGGTCAACTGCAATCCCGAGACCGTTTCCACCGATTACGACACCTCCGACCGCCTCTATTTCGAACCACTGACGCTCGAGGACGTGCTGGAAATCGTCCGTATCGAGAAGCCCGCCGGCGTGATCGTCCAGTATGGCGGCCAGACGCCGCTCAAGCTGGCGCGAGATCTGGAGAAGAACGGCGTGCCCATCATCGGCACGAGTCCCGACATGATCGATGCGGCCGAGGACCGCGAGCGGTTTCAGCAGATGCTGCACGACCTCGGCCTGAAGCAGCCGCCCAACCGGACGGCCCGCAATCCCGAGAGCGCGATTCGCATGGCCGAGGAAATCGGCTACCCGCTGGTGGTGCGTCCGAGCTACGTGCTGGGCGGCCGGGCCATGGAAATCGTGCGCGAGGAATCTGACCTGCGCCGTTACATGACCGAAGCGGTCAAGGTATCGAACGATTCGCCCGTGCTGCTCGACCGCTTCCTCAACGATGCGATCGAAGTCGATGTCGACGCCTTGTCGGACGGCGAGCAGGTGGTGATCGGCGGCATCATGCAGCACATCGAGCAGGCGGGCGTGCATTCAGGCGATTCGGCATGTTCCCTGCCGCCCTACAGCCTGTCGAAGGCGGTGCAGGACGAGCTGCGCCGCCAGACGGTGGCAATGGCGAAGGCGCTGCACGTGGTCGGCCTGATGAACGTGCAGTTCGCGATTCAGGGCGACGTCGTCTATGTGCTCGAGGTGAATCCGCGCGCGTCACGCACCGTGCCGTACGTGTCGAAGGCGATCGGCGCCCCGCTGGCAAAGATCGCTGCGCGCGCGATGGCGGGCATTTCGCTGAAGACACAGGGTTTCGAGAAGGAAATCATTCCGCCGTACTTCTCGGTCAAGGAAGCGGTCTTCCCGTTCCGCAAGTTTCCCGGCGTCGACACCATTCTCGGTCCGGAGATGAAGTCCACCGGCGAGGTCATGGGAGTGGGCGACAATTTCGGCGAAGCCTTCGTCAAGTCGCAGCTTGCCGCCAGCGACGGTCTGCCGAGGCCCGGTGGCCGCGCCTTCGTCAGCGTGCGATCGGGTGATCCGGGTGATCGCGACGCCGTGGTCGAGGTGGCCAAGGCACTGTGCGACCTCGGCTTCAGTCTGGTCGCCACGCGAGGCACCGCGCAGGCGATCGAAACTGCGGGCATTCAGGTGGCGGTGGTCAACAAGGTCAAGGAAGGTCGACCGCATATTGTCGACATGATCAAGAACAGCGAGATCGATTTCATCGTCAACGTGGTCGACGACAAGAAGGCGGTGAAGGATTCCTATGCGATCCGCGCCGAAGCGCTGTCGCGCCGGGTCGTCTATTTCACCACCCTGGCAGGAGCGCGTGCCGCCTGCATGGGCATGGCGCATGGCAACGAGCTCAAGGTGTATTCCCTGCAGGCGCTGCATCGTCGTCTGCACTGATTCAATAAGGCAAAGCCGTGAACAAAGTTCCTCTTACCGTGGTCGGCGCGGAAAAACTGCGTACCGAATTGCAACATCTGAAAGCAGTCGAGCGTCCTGCCGTCATCCAGGCAATAGCCGAAGCGCGTGCGCAGGGTGACCTGTCGGAAAATGCCGAGTACGACGCTGCCAAGGAAAAACAGGGTTTCATCGAGGGACGCATCGCCGAACTCGAAGGCAAGCTGTCGAACGCTCAGATCATCGATCCGACCACGCTCGATGCCGACGGTCGCATCGTGTTCGGTGCCACGGTCGAACTTGAGGATGTCGAATCCGGCGAATCCGTCACCTACCAGATCGTCGGTGACGATGAGGCCGACATCAAGCACGGCAAGATTTCGGTTTCCTCGCCGATCGCGCGCGCGCTCATCGGAAAATATGCCGGTGACAGCGTGGAGGTGCAGGCACCGGGCGGTGTCCGCCGGTACGAAGTGCTGGACGTCTTGTACAAATAGCAATGAAACGCTTCTGGGATGGTATCGCTGGTACGCTGCTGGTGCTGTGGATCGGCGGGATGTGGGCGATAGGCTACCTTGCTGCGCCGGTGCTGTTCGCGAGCCTCGCTGACAAGCAGTTGGCAGGCATGCTGGCAGGCAAGCTGTTCGGCCTGATCGCATGGATCGGCATCGCGGCGGCTTCGTACTTGCTGATCTACCGTATCGCGCGCGACGGAGTTGCGGCGCTGAAAACCCTGTTCTTCTGGGCTGTGGCGTCGATGCTGGCGCTGGTCCTGGTCGGCCATTTCGGCATCCAGCCGATCATGCAGGGCCTCAAGGACCAGGCCATGCCCCATGCCGTCATGCAAAGCGTGTTTGCCGACCGGTTCGCACGCTGGCATGGCGTGTCGAGCATCCTGTTTCTGATCCAGAGTGCGCTGGGGCTGGTTGTTGTCTGGCGCTCGGGGCTGGCGCGATAAACTGCGCCAGCAGGCCGTCAGTCGGGCAGGACGATCACGGGTTTGTCGGCTGCGCGATAGATCACCAGCATCTTGCCGATTTGCTGGACCGGGGCGGCGCCGGTGGCGGCAACGATTTCCTCCAGCCAGGCGCGTCGGGTATCGGGCTTGTCGCTGGCAGCCTTGATCTTGATCAGTTCATGCGCATTCAACGCACGTTCGATTTCCTGCAGCACGGCAGGGGTGAGTCCGTTGCTTCCGATCATGACGACGGGCTGGTGGCTGTGGGCCAGACTCTTGAGGTGCTGCCGTTGGACGGGCGTGAGCGCTTTCATGCTGATTCCTTAAACTGAGCGCGGATTGTAGCCGATAGACATGGGGCAGAAACCGAAGCGGACCAAATCGGGCAGTGCCTGGATGCACGAGCATGTGACGGATGCTTACGTCAAGAAGGCACAGCAGGACAGCTACCTTTCGCGAGCAGCCTACAAGCTGCTGGAAATCGACAAGCGCGATCGGCTGATTCGTCCTGGCATGACCGTGGTCGACCTCGGGGCGGCACCTGGCAGTTGGTGCCAGGTGGTGGTGCAGAAGATGAAGGGGCAGGGCAGGGTGCTGGCGATCGACCTGCTGCCGGTGGCGCCGCTGCGAGGGGTCGAGCGTCTCGAGGGCGACTTCACTGACCCGGCGGCACTGGCCTGGCTGGAAGAAAAACTGCAATCCGGGCGCGTCGACCTTGTTTTGAGCGACATGGCCCCCAACATCAGCGGTGTGATGCTGCGTGACCAGGCGCGGCATTATGAATTGTGCGAGTTGGCACTCGATTTTGCACTGAACTGGCTGCAACCGGACGGCGCTTTCCTCGTCAAAGTTTTTCAGGGCGTCGGATTCGAGGATTTCCGGGCTCGAATGCGGGCGTCATTCGAGCAGGTGCTGATCCGCAAGCCGGATGCGTCGCGCGATCGCAGTGCCGAAGTCTATCTGCTCGGCAAGCGACCCGTGGGGCAGCGTGAGGGATATTCGCAAGCTGGCGTGGTATCCCGGCTGATTACGGTTTAGAATGAGTCTAAACGTGCCGTTTCGGGCATGAAGGAGCAAGCAGTGAACAATTTGTCCAAGAACATTGCGATCTGGCTGATTATCGCCGTCGTCCTGATGACGGTCTTCAATCAGTTCGGCGCGCAGCGAACCTCGCAGTCGCAGGTGCCGTATTCGCAGTTCATCGATGAGGTGCGTCAGCAGAAGATCGCCAAGGTGGTGATCGAAGGCAACGTGCTAAAGGGCGAGCGCAGCGACGGCCAGCGGTTCACGAGTTATGCGCCGAGCGATCCCTGGATGGTGTCCGATCTGCTGAAGAACGGCGTGTCGGTCGAGGCCAAGCCCGAGGAGCAGCCGTCCTTCCTGATGAGCCTATTCATCTCGTGGTTCCCGATGTTGCTGCTGATCGGCGTCTGGATCTTCTTCATGCGCCAGATGCTGGGTGGGGGGCGCGGTGGGGCGTTCTCGTTCGGCAAGAGTCGCGCGCGACTGCTCGATGAAAATGCCAATCCCGTGACCTTTGCCGATGTGGCCGGTTGCGACGAAGCGAAGGAAGACGTCGCCGAACTCGTCGACTTCCTCAAGGATCCGTCGAAGTTCCAGAAGCTGGGTGGCCGCATCCCGCGTGGCGTGCTGATGGTGGGCCCGCCCGGTACCGGCAAGACCCTGCTCGCGCGCTCGATTTCGGGCGAAGCCAAGGTGCCGTTCTTCAGCATTTCGGGTTCCGACTTCGTCGAGATGTTCGTAGGCGTTGGCGCTGCGCGCGTGCGCGACATGTTCGAGCAGGCCAAGAAGAATTCGCCCTGCATCATCTTCATCGACGAAATCGACGCCGTCGGCCGTCAGCGTGGCGCCGGCCTCGGTGGCGGCAACGACGAGCGCG
>JAYRNU010000148.1:0-13140 GCA_041912015.1 Thiobacillus sp.
CTTGCGGGTAGAGCGTGGTTGTTGACGCTTCAGCGGCTTTACAACCACGGCCTGCCCCTTGCGGGTAGAGCGTGGTTGTTGACGCTTCAGCGGCTTTACAACCACGGCCTGCCCCTTGCGGGTAAAGCTTCTTCCGATCCTGCCGTAAACGAAACTGGTTATGTCTTTTTTCGGGAGCACGGCATGAAACTGGGACGCATCTTGTTGGCGGTCGGGCTGGTGGCAGCGAGTACCCATCTGGTCGCCGCCCAGCTATACCAGTGGAAGGATGCGCAAGGACGCATGGTCTACAGCGACCAGCCGCCGCCATCCAGCGTCAAGGACGCGCAGCAGAAGTCGTTCAAGGGCAACTACGTCGAGGTCGGTGAAGCCTATGCGTCCAGACTTGCACGCGAGAAATACCCGGTGACCCTGTATACCAGCGCCTGCGGCGCCCCTTGCGACCAGGCGCGCCAGTTGCTGGTCGATCGCGGCGTGCCCTTCAGCAGCCGGGATCCGCAGTCCAGCCCTGAAGCCCAGGCCGAACTGCACAAGCTCACCGGGCGATTGAGCGTACCGGTGCTCAAGGTCGGCGACGAGAAGATCGACGGCTACGAAACCAGCCAGTGGCAGGCCGCCCTCGACCGTGCCGGCTATCCAAAATCCGCACCGCCGGGCAGCAGGCCGCCCCCCGCAGCGAACCCTGCGCCGCCTCCCGCAGCGAATCCCGAGTCGCCCCCCGTCGCCAGCCAGTAAGGCGCGGCCGCCTGCCGGTCAATCCTGAAGGACTCCAATCCACTTTGCGCTGGAGCGCATGTGGATTCGTATGCCCTGAAGGACTCCGATCCACTGTGAGCTCTTGTGCCCGCAGGGTAGAAGCTCATGTGGAATCGTATGCCCCACAAGGGGACTCCGATCCACTATGAGCTCTTGTGCCCGTAGGGTAGAAGCTCATGTGGAATCGTATGCGCTACACTCGCGGCATGAAACTTGCCGCCTGGAACGTCAACTCCCTCAAGGTTCGCCTGCCCCAGCTGCTGGACTTCCTCGCCACGCGGCAGCCTGACGTGGTGTGCCTCCAGGAAACCAAGCTCACCGACGACAGCTTTCCCGTCGCCGAACTCGGCGCGGCCGGCTATCGCGCTGCATTCGCCGGCCAGAAGACCTACAACGGCGTCGCCATCGTCAGCCGCGGCGAGCCGTCCGAGGTCCAGGTCGGCATCCCGGGTCTCGAGGACGAACAGAAACGCGTCATCGCCGCCACCGTCGACGGGATCCGCATCGTCTGCGTCTACTGCCCCAATGGCCAGAGCCTCGATTCCGACAAGTATCCCTACAAGCTCGCCTGGTTCGATGCCCTCGCCGCCTGGCTCAAGTCGGAGCTCGCGCGCTTTCCCCGGCTCGCCGTGCTCGGCGACTACAACATCGCGCCGGAAGACCGCGACGTCCACGATCCGGAGGCCTGGAAGGACAGCGTGCTGGTATCGGAACCCGAGCGCGAGCGCTTCCGCGCCCTGCTCGCGCTGGACCTCAAGGACAGCTTCCGCCTGTTCGAGCAGCCCGAAAAAACCTTCAGCTGGTGGGACTACCGGATGATGGGCTTCCGCCGCAACCACGGCCTGCGCATCGACCACATCCTGCTGTCCGCGCCGCTGGCGGCAACCTGCACGTCGAGTACCGTCGACCGCGAGATGCGCAAGCTCGAGCGTCCGTCGGACCACGCCCCGGTGATCGCCGAGATCGGTTCGCACGATTGAAATGCCGGGCGCCCGCCAGGCGGCTCAGCCGCCCGGGCGCGCCTTGACCAGTTGCTCGCGGATCGCCAGCAGCTCCTGCCGGCGCTTTGCGTCGGTCTCCGGATAGCGCATCTTGAGCGCCTTGAGCGTTTCCAGAATGATCCGGGAAATGATCAGCCGGGCGTTCTCCTTGTCATCGGCCGGCACCACGTACCAGGGCGCGGTTTTCGTGCTCGTCGCGCTCAGGCAGGCCTCGTAGGCCTGCATGTACTGCTTCCAGAATTTCCGCTCCTCGATGTCGGCCTGGCTGAACTTCCAGTTCTTCTCGGGCTCGTCGATGCGGGCCAGGAAGCGCTTGCGCTGTTCTTCTTCGGACAGGTGCAGGAAGAACTTGATGATCCGCGTGCCGTTGCGATGGAGATGGTTTTCCATGTCGACGATGGAACGGTAGCGCATCTCCCAGATCGACTCCTCGTCGACCAGCCCGTCCGGAATCCCCTGGCCGCGCAGGATCTCCGGATGCACGCGGACGATCAGCACCTCCTCGTAGTAGGACCGGTTGAAGATGCCGATGCGGCCGCGCTCCGGCAGCGCCTGCGTGGTGCGCCAGAGAAAATCGTGCTCCAGTTCCATGGCGCTGGGATGCTTGAAGCTGAACACCTGGCAGCCCTGCGGATTGACGCCGGACATCACGTGCTTGATCGCACCATCCTTGCCGGCGGCGTCCATGGCCTGGAAGATCAGCAGCACCGCATAGCCGTTGGAGGCATAAAGCAGTTGCTGCAACGCGCTGAGCTCGGCCACCTGCTCGTCGAGCATCGTCTGGTATTGCTCCTTCGACTGGTAGACGGGCTTGACCAGCGTCGGCCACTTGCCGAGATTGACTTTCCGCCCCTCCGGCACCCGGAAGTCCTTGGGTTTGATCTTCATCCACGTTTCTCCGTTGTCATCGATTGCATGGGCGACGCCAAGCGCGTGCCGCGTTCACGCACGACGGTCGATCTTCCAGACCTGCTCGCCGGACTTCCTGTCCAGCAGCGGCAAGGCCTCGGGATCGAACACGCGATAGGCAAGCAGCTTCGCGCGGTCGCTGACGAAGAACCAGAGCAGTGCATAGGCCCAGACGAACAGCGCCCAGCCCCAGCCGATCGGCGTCATGAAGACACCGTACACCGCGATCAGCGTTGCCGCAATTTGGGTGCCCAGCACGGCCAGCAGCAGGACCGGTGCAGGGCGGATGGACCAGAACGGTCCGCGCGTACGCGCGAGGAAGATCGTCAGATGGCCGGCCACCGACAGCATCAGGTACATCAGCGTCTGGATCTGGGTGCGATCGAGCTCGTAGACGCGTTCGGCCAGGTAGAACAGCCCGAACGCCGCCACGGGTCCGACCATTCCCAGGACCGAGGCGACTCCCAGCACCATGCGCATGTTCCATGCCTCGGGCTTGTCCTTGAAGCGGACGTTGTCGTAGGCAATGGAAAGGATGGCGCCATCGTTCAGCAGGGCCAGCAGGACGATCATGACCGCCGTCAACGGATAGAAGTTGAACAGCAGGATCGCCAGCGTCATGAACAGAAGCACGCGCAACGTCTCGGCGATGCGGTAGATCGCGTAGCTGTTCATGCGCTGGAAGATCTTGCGGCTTTCCCGCATCGCATCGATGATCACCGACAGGCCGCTGCTCATCAGCACGATGTCCGCTGCCGCGCGTGCCGCATCGGTTGCGCCGGAAACCGCGATGCCGCAATCGGCCTTCTTCAGCGCCGGCGCATCGTTGACCCCGTCGCCGGTCATGCCGACGATGTGGCCGCGCTGCTGCAACACGTCGACGATGTGGAACTTGTGCTCGGGAAACACCTGGGCAAAGCCGTCTGCCCCTTCGATGGCATCCGCCAGCCGGGCCGTTTCATGATGCCGGGTGTCGCCGAAGCCGCCGGCATCGAGGATATGGGTGCCGAGGCCCAGTTTCCTTGCGGTCTCCTGGGCAATGGCCATCGCATCCCCCGTCACCATCTTGACCTGCACGCCCATCTGCCGGGCATGCTCGATCGTGGTCCGCGCTTCTTCTCGCGGCGGATCGAACAGCGGCAATACGCCAAGAAACTGCCAGGTACCGTCGGCCCCCGTCCGGGCCACGCCCAGCGAGCGATAGCCCCGTTCCGCAAAATCCTTGACGGCCTTGTCGACGACCGCGACGACATCGTCGGCATTGGCCGACAATTCCAGGATCACCTGCGGCGCGCCCTTGCTGACCTTGAATTCGCGTCCGTCCGCGTCCCGGACTGTCGCCTCGGTCCGCTTGCGCACCGGGTCGAACGGCTGGAAACGCAGCACCTGGCTGGCCTGCAGGGCCTCAGGGTTTTTCAGTCCGCCCAGCACGGCGAGGTCGATGCTGTCCCGGTCTTCCGCACGCGAGGCCAGCGCGGCCTGGAGAATCAGCCGATCGGCGGCAATGCCGTCGAGGCAGAACGGCTCGCCCAGCGTCAGCCTGTTCTGGGTCAGGGTGCCGGTCTTGTCCGAGCACAGCACATCGACTCCTGCCAGTTCCTCGATGGCCGCCAGCCGGGTCACGATGGCTTCCTTGCCCGCCAGCAGGCGCGCGCCGACCGCCATCGTCACCGACAGCACGGTCGGCATCGCCACGGGAATCGCGGCCACGGTCAGCACCAGCGCGAACTGCAGCGTGGTCAGAACCGGATCGCCACGGAACAGCGCAACGCCGATGATCAGCGTCACCAGCGCCACGGCGAAGATGATCAGATAGTTGCCGATCTTGAGCACCGCGCGCTGGAAATGACTCGTGGTCTGCGCCGCCTGCACCAGCTGCGCCGTCTCGCCGAAATAGGTCCTGCGGCCGGTCGCGTACACCATCGCGTCGACCTCGCCCTGGCGGACGATCGATCCCGAGAAGACCCCCTCGCCTGTCGCGCGCTTGATCGGCAGGGATTCTCCCGTCAGGGCGGACTGGTCGACCTCGATCGGGTCGCCTTCGAGCAGACGCGCGTCTGCCGGAACGATTTCGCCCAGGCGCACGCGGATGACGTCCCCCGGCACCAGCTCGCGTGCCGCCACGGTGATCCACTTGCCGTCGCGCTTGACGCTCGCCTTGCTCGCCAGCCTGGCCTTGAGCGCGGCCACGGCATTTCCGGCCTGATGCTCCTCCCAGAATCCGACGACGGCATTGGCCAGCAGCAGAACGAGGATGATGAAAAAGTCCGGCCAGTGGCGGTCGATCGCCGACAGCACCACGGCGACTTCGATCATCCACGGGATGGGCCCCCAGAAGTAACCGAGGAACGCCAGAAAAGCGTGGGGCTTCTTCTCTTCGAGCTCGTTCGGTCCGTATTGCGCCAGCCGTTGCTGCGCCTCGTTCTGCCCAAGTCCCTGCGCGGAAGACGCCAGCTTCTTCTGCAGGTCCGCCAGGGGCATGGACTTCAGGGCGTCGCCTGCCTCGCGTGCGAGGTCCGGTTTCGAACCAGGCGCGTCAGGGCGTTCGGAATCGGGATTCATGGCTTGCGCTCTCCTGCCGGTGCCATCCTGCTGGATAGATGAGCGCTGCGGCCGCGAGTTCCTTGCCATCCCGGTGACGCGTCCGGCTCAATGCCTGCCGAAACACGTATTCGAGGTCGGACCCAGGGTCACTCGGGCTTGTCCGCAGGGGGCGGTTCGACGTCGAAGTCGCCCTGGGCGGCGAGGCTTCCGCTGGTGGTGGGCTTGCCCTTCAATAGCCATTCGAACAGAACGCCGATCAGCGCGCCGAGTATCGGGCCGGCCACATAGATCCAGGTCGTGCCGAGGTCGCCGCGAAGCAGATCGGGCGCCAGCGAGCGCACCGGATTCATCGAGGCGCCGCTGATCGGTGCCGCCCACAGTCCCGCCAGCACGATGTAGCCCCCCACTGCGATGGCGCCATTGGCACCGATGTTGCGTGCACCCGAAGCCGTTCCGAGGATCGTGTTCACGAGCCCTGCGGTCAGCACCGTTTCCATCGCCAACGCCGTGCCGCTGCCCATGCCGACGCCGGGCACCGTCGCGCCCAGTTCTCCGGCGCTGCCGAACAGGGTCCGCAGGAACAGCACCGCGGCCAGCCCGCCGAGCAACTGTGCCAGCAGGTAGCCCGGCACGCGCTGCCATGGAAAATTGCGCCGTACCGCAAATGCCAGCGTGACCGCCGGGTTCAGATGCGCCCCGCTGACGGTGCCCATGAAGTAGATGATGGCCATCACCATGAGCCCGGGCGCGACCACGATCATGCCCAGGTTCACTGCACCCCCGCTGACGGCAGACACGACCCCGCCCCCCGCGGCCACGAGAACCAGCAGGAAGGTGCCCCAGGCCTCGGCAAACAGGCGGCGCCACTCGTGCAGCGGATCCAGAAAGTTGGGCGCCTCCTGCTTCAGGATCATGCGTTCGTGCTGTGCGGTGCGGAATGGTGTCATGGATGCTTTGAATGCTTGCCGGAATGCCGGAATGGAATTCTTTATATAAACCAACAACGCTTCGGACGCGACAAGGGAAAGCGGGAAAGCGTGTCGGTCTGCAGGGTGCTCAGACTGGTACTTCAAAGATGGCTATCGCCACTGGTGCAAAGCCAGATTCGTCTTTTTACAACAGTATGAACAAACATATTGACCAGGATGAACCCGACCGAATATTGTCCGGAAACCTACTTCCTTTTCTGTTTGGTGGACAAGACCATGGCATCAGCTTCCGCATTTGCACGTTTCGTTTCCAAAGACTGGATTCAATCATTCATGGGCGTGGGTTTACTCATGATGGTTGCCACGACGGGTACGGCGGCTTCGTTGTTCTTTACCGACCTGAACTGGAAAGTCACCCCGACGGCCCCGGGTGCCGGGTGGGAAAGCAACGCTGCATTCGATGCATCCAGCTGGCAGTCCGCAACGGAACTTTACAATGTGAGCGACTTTTTGGGTCCGACCTATTCGGCCAAGGGAATCTGGAGTTCCGGCGGCCAGTTTTCGGCAACGGAAACGACAGTATGGGCACGTGGAATCTGGAATCTCCCCACCCTGCCGACCTCAGCCAGCTTAGAAGTCGGATTCGATGATGACGGCGATCTCTACATCAACGGGACACAGGTAGTGAGCGATCACAATGGAACGGCTGGAAATACGACGGTCGCGGACATCCTGCCTTATCTGCACACGGGCGACAATCTGATTGCGTTCACCGCTTCCGACAACATCGCGTTCGGTATCAATCATTCCGCATGGGCACAGATCAACGGCGAGGCAGCCGCTGCCACACCCACCGCCATCCCCACCCTCTCCGAGTGGGGCATGATCATCCTTTCCAGCCTGCTGGCACTGGGTACGCTCTTCACCCTGCGCCGCAAGTGTCAGTAAGCCGTTCGCTTCAAAGCCCGTCCTGTTTCAGGGTGGGCTTTTTTGCGTATCCGGCCTCATTCATGCACCTGAGCGTCGGGGCGGCGCAGACAGCGGGTCAGCGAAGCGGCCTCACACTCAGGCTCTCCCCATAGAGCCACGTCGCACCGAGGTTGTTCCGAGAAGATGCAGCGCTCAAGCGCCGCAATGCTGCGCATGGAAGCCCATGTCACGTACCTTGTCGAGCAGTTCCAGGGCGCGGATCCGGTCGGAGTCATAGGCCACGATCATCAGGTGCTCCCGGTGGTCGTGGATTCTTGGCGCGATGACGCCCTCGATTTCGCGCATGCGGTCCTCGAGGTCGAGCCGCGCCTGCCTGTCCAGATTCTCGTTCACATGAATCACGACGTCATTGATGGTCATCATCGTCTCCTTGCTGTTGGCGAGTCATGCAGACAGACTAGACCCCGTTCAGGGTGCGCCAAATAAAAAAGTCTGATGCACTTGCCGGGCCATGCTCCGGCGCCTCCGGGCAGAAGCAGCATCGGACGCCCGCTTCAGTCGCATCTCGGGGCAGCGGAAGGTGATCGCACGCGGCAGAGAATCCGCGACTCGATCCAGTTTTCCCGGGAATCGACAAATGGCCGGATTGCAGCAGCCGCCGACCGGGCTGCAGGTCCTATTGAATGCCGGTCATGACCGGCGCGTTTGCCATCGCCGAGCAAATCCAGGATGCACGCTTAGAAATTGTAGACGGCGCCGAGAGAAAACATGTTGACGTCCATCGTCCCGGTCTTGCTCGACGAACCCAGACCGCTCACATAGTCATAGTCTGCGCGCAGGTCGACATGGTCGGTCAGCTTGTAGGTCGCACCGAGTCCGAACAAGGGACGAATTGAGTTGTTCGATGCGTCGCTGCTGGCCGTAGCAGCGGGCGCACCCGCCTGCAGGTTCGACTTGACCGTTGCGTCGACGACGCCGAGCTTGCCGAAGACGCTGATGCCATGATCCAGCGGCAGGATCAGCAGGGCAGCCATGTTGACGCCTCCGGCTTTCAATGAACCCTGGGCGCTGCCGCCGGCATACGTCGCCTGATAGTCGGCTTGACCGAAGTCGATGTAGCCGAGTTCCAGCGCCAGGTAGGGATTGAATCGATAGCCGCCCTGCAGGCGCCACCGGTAACTGTTCCCGGAATCGCTGCTGGAAAGCGCTGCCGCGCCCTGCGAAATCAGGGCGTTGTCGAAATGGCTGCTGTCGAGCGACGCGTTCGAATAGGTCACTTCGCCCACGCCGTAAAACCCGTCGGCCGCGGCTGCCGTGGTCAATGCAGCCAGTGCCAGCGCTGTCCAGTGCGAATGTTTCATGCGATCTTCCTGAAGAGTCCGTCGGGGAATCGCCGGGCGCGAGCGGGGGTGCTTCGGACGGGCACATCGGGCAGGCGGTCGCGACGACGACGTCGCAACAGCGAGATGCGTGCCAGAGCGGCCAGTCCGCTTCAAGTGCCTGAAATCATTGGAACAGGCCGCGGGAGACCCTGCCGAGGCGCACGGCCCGATCGACGGCGGTGCAAGGATCGTCACCCAGACTTGCAGCCTTGCGCCCTGAGGCAGGGGGATCAGGAAGGAGGCTGGTCCGGACGGTACTTCTTCAGCTTGTACCAGAGGGTGCGTTCGCTGATGTCCAATAGCGCGGCAGCCTTGGCCTTGTTGCCATCGGCCTGCGCCAGGGCCTCGTCGATCAGGCGCGCTTCGAGCGCTTCGACCGCCTGGGTCAGCGCCGGCGGCTTTGCGCTATCGGACGGCACCGCGCCGGCGGCGACCGGGACCGGCCTCGGTTCGAGCAGGAAATGCTGGACATCGAGCAAACCGCCGCCGCTCAGGATCAGCGCCCGCTCGACCATGTTTTCGAGTTCGCGGACGTTTCCGGGCCAGGCATAGCGCTGCAGGCGCTCGAGCGCTGCGGCAGTCAGCCGCGTGTCGGTGGTCGAATGTCCGTGCTTGACGACGAAATGCTCGACTAGGCGGCCGATGTCCTCCACCCGCTCGCGCAGCGGCGGCAACACGATCGAAAAGACATTGACGCGATAGTAGAGGTCCTCGCGCAGCTTTCCCTGCTGCACGCTTTCGAGCGGGTCCCGGTTGGTCGCAGCAATGACCCGGATATCGAGATTGATCACGCGGTTGCCGCCGAGCCGCTCGAGCGTGTTCTCCTGCAGCACGCGCAGCAGCTTGGCCTGGAGCGCCATCGGCATTTCGGTCAGCTCGTCGAGGAATATCGTGCCGCCGTCGGCCAGCTCGAATTTGCCGATACGCTCCTTGGTCGCCCCGGTGAAGGCGCCTTTCTCGTAGCCGAACAATTCGCTTTCCAGAATGTCGGCTGGAATCGCCGCACAGTTGATGGGAACGAAAAGCTTGTCGCGGCGTGGCGAAGCATTGTGAATGGCCCGCGCGGCCAGTTCCTTGCCCGTCCCCGTTTCGCCGGTGATCAACACCGAAGCCTTGCTCGGTCCGACCCGCTGGATGAGCTCGTACACGGTCCGCATCGGCGCGCTGGTGCCGATGAAGGCATCCCAGCCGCGATTGACTTCCTGTCGCAGGAACGCATTCTGCCTGGCGACGTCGGCATCGTTCAGCACCCGTTCGACGGCGTGTTCGACGACGTCGATATCGAAGGGGCGAAGCAGGTAATCGCAGGCGCCATGCTTCATCGCGGCGACCGCCGTCTCGATCGTTCCATGCGCGGTGATCACCATGACCGGGACGTCGGATTCCAGCGCCCGCAGCCGTGCCAGCAGCTCGATCCCATCCATTTCCGGCATCCGCAGGTCGGTAATGACGAGATCCACGGCCTGGGCCTGGAACATCGCCAGCGCTTCGACTCCGTTGCTTGCGACGAGCACGCGGTGCCCCATCTTCTGCAGCATGATTTCGAGGACCCGCCGCATCTTCGGTTCGTCGTCCACCACGAGTATCTGTCTGTCTCTCATGTTTCTCCTGTCTGCTTGCGGGGGAGACGGATGCGGAACATGGCCCCGCCGAGCCGGCTTTCACCGGCCTCGATCTCGCCTCCGTGGGAGTTCACGATCTGTTGCACGATGGCCAGGCCGAGCCCGATGCCCCCCTCCCGCTTGAAGAAGAAGGCCTCGAATACCCGCGTCCGCTCGGCCGGGTCGATGCCCGGCCCGTCATCGGCGATCTCGATGTACAGGTCGTGCTCGTCGTCACGGGTCGCGATCTCGATCCGGCCCCCGTGATCAAGGATCTGCAATCCATTCATCAGCAGATTGAGCAGGACCTGGGTGATCTGTTCCTCGTCGCATTCGATGACCGGGTTGGCCGCGTGCAGGGAGGCGGTCACGGCGACGCGCTTCTTCTCGGCCTGCGCGCCCAGCATGGCAATGCTGCTTCCGATCAGTTTGTGCATGTCGACCGCCCAGTACGTGGGTGCGCGTGGACGCGCCGTGTCCAGCATTGCCGAGACCAGGCGATTGAGGCGTTCGGTCTCGCTCTCGATGAAGCCGACGAGTTCGCGCCCTTCTGCGCTGATGCCGGATTCCCGCTGCAGCATCTGCGCCGAGGAACGCAGGATCCCGAGCGGCGTGCGGACTTCGTGGGCGATGACCGCCGACATCTCGCCGACGACCGCCAGCTTCGATGCGCGCACCAGGTTCTGCTGCGACTGGTCGATGTCGCGCACCATCTGGACGAAGGCGTCGGTCAACTCGCCGACCTCCCCGCCACGGGCTGCCGGCGGCGCCTGCAGGACCTTGTTGCGCATGTAGCCCCGGGCGAATCGTGTCAGGGCGGTGATGGGTCGCGCGATCTCGCGGCTGACCCAGGTCGCCATGAAGAAGTTCAGCAGCATGATGAGCCCCAGCAGGCCCAGGAAGATCACTGCCATGCGATGGACGGGTTCGAGCGCCAGGTCGATCGGCTGGATGACCAGCGTCGTCCAGCCGAAGCCCGGGAAGTTGGCATAGCCACTCGAGCGGGCCGAACCGACCAGGACGGCGGAATCCGCTACCGGCCACCCCGGCCGCTCCGAGACGGCATGCTTGCTGCCGCGCCTGGACCAGTCGGCGAGCGCATCCCCGAACAGCAGCCCGCGTTCGCGCAGCGCACGGGACGCCGCGATCAGCCTGCCGTGGCTGTCGAGGACGGCCAGCATGCGGCCGCCCCCGCTGGCCGCCTGATCCAGCACGTCGTAGATGCCGGTCCAGTCGAGCGTCAACTGCAACTGGCCCAATAGGCCGCCGGCGAAAGACGACGCGACCGGAACCCTCATGACGAGGGCCCCGCCGCGGGTTTGTGTCGGCGGCTCGAGCGCCACGCGCGCGCCAGAAAGCAGGGTATCGAGCCATACCGGCCGGATCTGCGCCGACCGCCCAACCTGCGCGGCATCGCTGCTGCTGACGATCCGGCCCGCGGGATCGATACAGGACAGATCGAGGTAGACGTCCCCGTAGCCAGTATGCAAATCCGACAGAAAGTGGGAAAGTCGCTTGTCCACATCGTGGATCTGGATGTCCTGCATGATGTCGAGGCGGCTCCAGGTAGCAGCATTCTGCAGACGCTCGAACATCATCTTGTCGATATCGGCCGCGACACTCGTCGCCTGGATCGCGAGGTTGCGTTCGATTTCCGCCTGAACCGCCGTGCGCGCCTTGACGAAGGCAAGGCTCGCCAGAACGATTGCGGACAACAGGCCGACGCTGAGAAACGCGACGAGTAGGGTCTTGCGGATGGTCACGGCGGGATGGTAGCCGAATGAATGTATGGAGTGCGGCAGGATGCGAAAAATTTGTGAAAGCCTCACCATGGTTGCGTCCAAGCATTGGACGCCGTGCCGTGCATACCGCGTCCCGGGCCGCCTGCTCGCCGCTGCTGCGCGACTTGTCGCCGTCCTGTGCCTGGCCGTCGTGGCATTGCAGGTCCAAGCCGACGACGGCCTGTTCGCCGACTACCATCTCGGCGAAGGACTGCGGCTCGGGAACAGCGGCGTCTCGCTGGGCGGATACGCGACGGCCAGCTATTCCGACCTGACCAACGCCTCTTCTCCGCGTGTCGGGTTCGACAACCTGAGTCTGTTCGTCTGGTGGCAGGGGGAGGGGCGCTGGAAGTTCTTCTCCGAACTCGATTACGAAAATGTGTGGGCGTCGAACTCGCACGGCCAGGAGGGAGACGACCGCTATCTGGCGCTGGAGCGGCTGTATCTCGACTACGACATCAACGAGCTTGCCACGGTCCGTGCCGGCAAGTTCCTGACGCCGATCGGACGATGGAATCTGATCCATGCGACGCCGCTGGTCTGGACGACCACGCGCCCGCTCGTCACCACCCGCACCTTCCCCACCAACGTGACCGGCCTGATGCTCTACGGGACGCTTCCGGCTGTCGCGGACGGCATGGAATACACGCTGTATGCATCGAAAGGCGACGAGATCCGTCCCAATCCGGTCCTCGATCCGTTCTACGAGGTCTACGGCGCGCACGCGATCCTGCCGATGCCGCTCAATGGGCAGCTCGGCATTTCGCTCGCGGATTTCGAGCAGGAGGATTCCCGGGATGAGAAGCGGCGCCTGGTGGGTCTCGATTACTTCTGGTCGCGCAATCGCTATGAATTCAGCGCAGAAGGCGTCTATCGGTTCTCCGAGAACGGCAACCTGTGGGACGAGAAAGGTGCCTTCGGCCAGCTGGTGATCCCGCTTTCCGAGAGGGCCTACGCAGTGGGCCGGTACGAGTATTACCACCCGGCCCTCGAGACCCGGGCCACCCAGCTTTTCGTGCTCGGACTGAATTACCGCATCACGCCCGCGATCGTGCTGAAGGCCGAATGGGACAGCGCCAGGAACAACAACATCGGCGCCCCGGAAGGTTTCCTGTCGTCGCTCTGCATCCTGTTTTGAGCGCCGGCATGCCAACGCTCGCCTCCCTGCTGGCTTCGTTGCTGCTCTGGCTCGCCTTGGCGGCGTCGCCTGCCGCGGCCGGCGAACGGCCCGTCGCCCGGATCGCGGCACCCCGGGTGGCGGAACGCCCCCCCACCCGCGACACTCGAGCGCAGATTTTACGCCGCAA
>JAYRNU010000149.1:0-11957 GCA_041912015.1 Thiobacillus sp.
CATGCTGGCTCAGGGCGGCAACGCCGTCGATGCCGCGGCCGCCGTCCAGTTCGCACTCAACGTGGTCGAACCGCAGTCGTCCGGCATCGGTGGTGGCGGCTTCATGCTGATCCATCTGGCTGGGACCGGCGAAACCTTGATTGTCGATTCGCGCGAGCGCGCGCCCGCTGCCGCCAGTGCCGACATGTTCGCACCCGATGGCCTGCCGATGCCGTTCCAGCAGGCCTCGACCAGCGGTCTCGCCGTCGGCGTGCCGGGCACGCTGCGCGGGGTCGACACGGCGCTGCGCCGCTGGGGAACGCTGTCCCTGGCGCAAACCCTCGAACCGGCGATCGAGCTGGCCGAACACGGCTTTCGCGTCAACCGTTTCCTGGCTGACGACATCGTCCACGATGGCGGTCGCACGCAACTGCAGCCGGAGACCGCAGCGATCTTCCGTCCTGGCGGCATGCCCCTGAAGGAAGGCGACTGGCTGGTGCAGCCCGACCTGGCCGCCACGCTAAAGCTGCTGGCCGCCGCGGGACCGGACGCCTTCTATCGTGGCCCGCTGGCACAGGCGATCGTCGAAGCCCAACGGCGCGGGCGCAGCGAGCTCGGCTCGGCAGGCATCGGCCGCATGGCGCTGGCCGACCTCGCGCAGTACCAGGTCGCGATCCGCCAGCCGCTGGTCGGTCATTACCGCGGCTGGACGCTGGCAGGGATGCCGCCGCCCTCCTCCGGCGGACTGACCCTGTTCCAGATGCTGGCGATGCTGGAGCGTTTTCCGCTCGGCGACGCCGCGCAGGGATATGGGTTCGGCAGCCCGAAGACCCTCAACGTGATGATCGAAGCCATGCGCCTGGCCTTCGCCGACCGCGCCGTCTGGATCGGCGACGACGACGCGATGCCGGTGCCGGCGGCAGGTCTGCTGGACGCCCGCTACCTGGCAGCGCGCGCAGCGCTGGTCGACCCTGAGGGACGGATGGACACGCCCGATGCGGGCAATCCGCTGCCCTGGGACAGCCCGGCCGAACGCCCCAGACCGCTGCCTGGAAAGCAGGAAAGTCCGCACACGACCCACTTTTCGGTCGTCGACCGCTGGGGCAACGTCGTGAGCTATACGAGCACGATCGAGTTCACTTGGGGTTCGGGCATCACGGTGCCGGGGTATGGATTCCTGCTCAACAACGAACTGACCGACTTCAATTTCGTGCCCGGCGCCAATCCGGCAAGCGGCAACCCCGGCGCCAACGATGTCGCACCCTACAAGCGACCGCGCTCCAGCATGGCGCCGACGCTTCTGTTCAGGGACGGCAAGCCGTTTGCAGCGTACGGCTCGCCCGGCGGCCCCACCATCATCAATACCGTGCTCAATGTCACCCTCAATCTGGTCGACCATGGCATGAACCTGCAGCAGGCCATCGACGCGCCGCGGCTGTCCGTGACCGATGCGCCTGGCCGCGTGGCATGCGAAGGCGGTGCGCCCTTCATGCAGCCGGCTTTCAGCATCGCCACCCAGGACGTCCTGCGCAAGCTCGGCCATGACAGCCTCGGGGAGATCGGAACGGACGCCTGCCGGGCAAGCATCGGCTCGGTCCAGGCTGTCACCGTCGACGGGCTAGCCGACGGCATCCGTCAGGGCGCGGCGGATCCGAGGCGTGACGGGACGGTGATACAAATCAGGCAGACAAGGACACCGGCGGCCTTGGTTCGGTAGAGGACCCGTCTCAATTGCAACATGGCCACTGGCTGCCTATCAGGTCCTGGCAGCGGCTCAGATCGTTCGTCGCTTCAGGCGCCCGTCTGCGCGAGCAGCGGTGCAAACAGCGCCGCGATACCCAGAAACGAAAAAAATCCGACGACATCGGTCACCGTGGTCAGGATGATGGACGATGCCGTCGCCGGATCCTGGCCGAAACGGCTCAGCAGCATCGGCACCAACGCGCCAGCCAGGCCGGCGACCAGCATCGAGATGGTCATGGCCAGCATGATCACCCCGACCAGCGCCAGCGACCGGCTCCAGAAGAAAACCGCGAGACCGGTGGTGGCCGCAATGGCAACGCCGTTGATGATCCCGGTCAGCGCCTCCTTGCCGATCACGGCAGGCCAGTGGCGCAGGCTGATCTCGCGCAGCACCAGACCGCGCATCGTGATGGCCAGCGCCTGCGCCCCGGCGTTGCCCGACTGGCCGGCCACGACCGGCATCAACACGGCCAGGGCGGTGAATTGCGCGATGGTGCTTTCGAACAGGCCGACCACCGCGGCCGCCAGGAAGGCCGTCAGCAGGTTGATCTGCAGCCAGGGAAGGCGCTTGCGCACCGCGAAGAACGGTGGGGACAGGACGCGTTCGTCGGGACTTGCACCCACCATGGTCTGCACGTCGAGGCTGGTTTCCTTTTCCACCGCGGCCATCAGTTCCGCCTGGCGGATGACGCCGATGAAGCGTCCGCCGATGTTGACGACGGGAAGCGAGCTGATCGGCTGGGACATCAGGGTCTCGACCACGTCTTCCCGCGGGTCGAGGTCGCGCACGACGGCCGATACCCCGCGTGTGATGTCAGCCAGCGGCAGATCGCGCGCGGCCAGCGCCAGATCCTGCACCTCGACGCAACCGGCGAGCCGGCCTGCGTCATCGATGACAAAAAGTTCTCGCATGCCACTGCGGCCGATATGGCGCAGCCGCTCGATCGCCTCGGCGACCGTCATGCCGGTGCGCAGCGGGCTAACGCGCGGATCCATCATGCGGCCCGCGCTGTTCTCCGGGTAGGCAAGCAGGTCTCCCAGTTCGCGCGCCACCTCGGGTTCCAGACGCTTCAGCCAGGCATCGCGCCGCTTCGGCGCCAGATGCGAGAGCACCGCGACGCTGGCCAAGGGGTCGGCTTCGGCCAGCACATGCCGCGACTGCGGTTCTGGCAGCTTTTCCAGTACCTGGAGCGCGACATCGGACGCCAGCGTTTGCCAGACGCGAACCGCTGCATGCGGCGGCTGCGCGGCGATCAGCGCAGCGGCGTCGGCGGTGGACATGGCTTCCAGCAGGCGCGCTGCCTCATGCGGATAGTCGAGCAGGAAACGATGCGTCAGCGCGGCATCGGCTGGCGCCAGCGCCGCCGGCAGGACCTGCGCTTCAGCGCTCATGGTTCCTTGCCCCGTCAAGTCTCGAAACGGCCGGCACGCAGGGCAGCAGCGCCAGCCCGCCTTCGAGCAGGCCACACAGGACATGCCAGTAACCCCGCGCGAACAGCACCGGCAAGGTCGCCTCGTCCCTGGGATCCGAGGAAGGCGGCGCGGCACGGCGCAATGCCCGCGTCAGCGCATCGCGCGTCATCAACCCCACCAGGCGTTCGCCGGGTTCGAGCACCGGCAACAGGGAGCTGTTTTCCCAGCCCGGATGGGCGGGCGCGGCTGACAGCGGTGCGTGGGCAGCCAGGACGTCTGCCGGACGCTGCATGAGGCTCGCCAGCGTAGCGCCCTCCGGAGCCCGCAGCAGCGCTCCCAGGCCGATCATGCCTGCAAGCCGCCTGTCGCCTTCGATCACGAAGACCAGCGTCTGGTTGGCGGACTCCCGTTGCATGCGTTCGAGCGCCTGGGATGCCGGCGTGTCGGGAGGGAGCATGACGACATCGGGATCGGCCCAGGCCCCGAGCGTATCTTCGGAATAGCCGAGCAGCAAAGTCGAGGCGAATGCCGCAGCAGTCGGCAGGCCTGCGACCAGTTCCTCGCGACGCGGCTCCGGGACATGACGCAGGACCGCCACAGTCGGTTGCGTGCCCATGGCCGTCAGCAGTTCGAGCGCGCGGGCATCGTCGAGCGATGCGATGCATTGCGCGGCCCGATTCGGCAGCATCGCGGACAGTACGCCGGCGCCGAGCCGGGCCGGCGCCTGGGCAAACAGCGCCGCCGCCTCGTCGGCCGGCAGCGATTCGAGCACCTGAGCGGCCTGCGCCGGGTGCCCGCGCATGAACGCAAGGCTGAGCGTGTGGTCGCGATCGCCGGCCATGAGCCCCTGCCTCAGCCGCCGTCGCGGTGGGTGACGAGCACGATAGCCTCGTCATGGTAGACGCGTCCGGGCAGCAGCACGCGCCCGGACTCGGTTTCCAGAACCAGCGAAGTCGCCGTGACCTCGATGATGTGCCCATCATGGCCGGCCACGCGCACGTGCTGCCCCGGGTGAAACGCCTGTCGAAGATAATGGGCGCCGATGAGGTTGGACACGTAGCTGCGCGCGCCGAGGCTCACGGCAATCGTCACCCCACCGATCACGGAGATCGCCAGCAACGCGGCGAAAACCGCGATCCAGGTGACCTTGAGCCCGATCTGGTCCGCGCCGACGAGCAAGGCCATCACCAGCGTTACCCCCTGGGCCATGCGCGCCAGGGCGTCGCGCTGCGCCACGGCCAGCCCTGATGCCGCAGCTTTCACGAGTTCCGCCACGAACCCCGACAACATGTAGCCCGCAGCCACGATCAGCAGACCGGCAGCCAGCGTGGGCAGGTAATCGATCAGTTGCGTCAGCCAGTCGGTGAAGGTCTGCAGGCCCAGCGTCTGGGTGGCAGCCGTGACGAACAGCAGCAGCACCACCCAATAGACGATGGCGCCGAGCACCCTGGCGGAACGGCCGATGCGCCAGCGCGTCTGTCCGGTGCCGCGTACGATCAGCGAATCGAGCAGCGCCGAACCGCGGCGTGTCGCCACGCGCAATAGCCGGGCGAGCACCCAGCCAGCCAGCAACAGCACCAGCGCCCCGAGAATTTGCGGCAGATGCGCCAGCAGCGATTCGAGTATCGCTGTCATGCTCCGGTCGAGCGCTTCTGCATAGTCCTTCATGGGGTCATCTTAACCCAGCCGTTTCAATGCATGCGGACCCGACGTCCGCGCCAGCAGCGCGCGCTCATCCGCATCGAGTCGTTCAGTTGGGCGAAAGCAAGGCCCGCCCCGATCATCGATCGGCCGATTCCTGATTGCCCCCATGGCGTGATCGCCACTCGGACAGACAAGCGAAGAAATCCTGAAACTCGGGCATCAGATACACCCCCGCGATCGGCTTGCGGATCGGCTTGATGCCGTAGCCACCGGCCCAGATCTCGATGTTGTCGGGCAAGCGCTGCCGCAGGTCGCGCAAGCCCTGGGCGGCGAGCGCTGGCGAATAGGCGACGCTGAAGGAGAGGCAGACCGCATCGACCTGCTTGGCCTGCGCCGCGCGCACGATCTCGTCGATCGGAGTCTGCGGACCCAGCGACACCGGATTCGCGTCCTCGACCGCCAGCAGGGCCTCCACCATCAGCAGCCCCAAAGCGTGTTCCTCACCTGAAAGCGTGGTCAGCAACACCTGCGGGCTGCCGACATCGGGCGGCAGGTTGGCGAGCGTCGTCCGGAACAGCTTTTCCAGTTGCTGTGAGAACAGGTGCTCCTCGAAAACACCCAATTCGTTACGCGACCACGCCTCGCCTATCCAGGTGATCAAGGGCGCAATCGTGTCCTGGACAAACAGGAGCATGCCGCGCTTCGTCAGATCCCGATAAAACTGCCGCTGCAGCGCCTCGGTGTCATGCGATTTGACCAGTTGCAGCCAGTTGCCCAGTTGCCCTGCTTCGGGCTTCGACCAGGAGGCCGTGTGCGAGGCATCGAGTGCCTGCAGCGATGCCTCGTCCATCGCCAGCAGCTTTCCTGGTCGATACCCACGATCCATCAGGCGCTTGATCTGTGCGAGCCGACGTACTTGCAGCGGGGTGTACAGACGCTCGCCTTTGGCGTCGCGGTCCGGCGTCGGAAAACCGTAGCGCCTTTCCCAGACTCGCAGCGTGTCCTTCGACAAGCCGGTTTCACGCTCGACCGAGGCAATGGGCAGACCGGAATCACCCGACATCAAGTCTTTGTTCATATTTGTCCAGGACAATGTGTTGACACAGAGAACATTTTTGCCTAATTTAAGCACATGTCCAGCTATTGCCCAAGACAAATGAACTCCATGTCCATGACTTTGCTGGCGATGTCAGGATTCTCCGCAGCACTTCTGGCTGCCTGGCCAAAATCGGCTGCGACCGAATGGATTCGCTGCGTGTCGCCATGTGCAACCGGCCCGGTCTCAGCCGCGCCAGGCGAAATCTGCGGCCATCATGCGATGGTCGCGCAGCAGATGGCAGCCAGACGCTTGCAGGCCTCGGCCCCTTCCTGCCCCGTATCCAAGGTGATCCGCACATGAAACTCGTCCTGCTCCTGACAGCGCTGATGCTGAACGCCGCTGCCCATGCCGCAACCACCTGCCCGCCCTTGCTCGATCACACTGTCAAGGACATCGACGGCGAGTCCCGAGATCTGTGTGCCTATGCCGGCAAGGTCATCCTGGTCGTCAATACCGCCAGCAATTGCGGCTACACCGGCCAGTACAAGGGCCTGCAGGCCTTGTACGAGAAATATGGCAAGCAGGGCCTGGTCGTGCTCGGTTTTCCGGCCAACGATTTCGGCGGCCAGGAACCGGGCGGCAACGCAGCCATCAAGGACTTCTGCGAGGTCAACTACCGGGTCGATTTCCCGATGTTCTCGAAGTCGATTGTCACGGCACCCAATGCCAACCCGTTCTATGAAGCCCTTGCCCAGGCCACGGGCGAACGGCCGCGCTGGAATTTCCACAAATACCTGATCGACCGCGACGGCATCCAGACAATGTCGTTCGCCAGCCAGGTCGATCCCGCTTCCAGCCAGATGGTGCAGGCCATCGAAACGATGCTCAAGGCCCGACCGGCCATCAAGAAGCTCACGCTGGCGGGCCACTAGCATGCGCATCGCGGTGGTCGGATCCGGAATCTCTGGTCTGTCTGCGGCCTGGCTGCTGAGTCGCCAGCACCAGGTCACGCTGTTCGAGGCCGACGACCGCCTGGGTGGGCATTCGCGCACGGTGGACGTCGAACTGGATGGCCAGACCTTTCCCGTCGACACCGGCTTTCTGGTGTTCAACCACCGGACCTACCCCGAACTGACCCGGCTGTTCGATGCGCTGGGAGTCGAAACCGTCGCCAGCGACATGTCGTTCAGCGTGCGCCTCGACCAGCCGGAGCTCGAATGGTCCGGCACCAGTCTCAACACCGTGTTCGGCCAGCGCAGCAACCTGGCGCGACCGGCGTTCTGGGGCATGCTGCGCGACATCCTGCGCTTCAACCGGGAATCCGTTCGCGAACCGGCGCTCGCCCGCAGCATGGCGCTGGGCGACTACCTGAAGCGCCGCGGATACGGCAAGCCGTTCATCGAATGGTATCTGCTGCCGATGGCAGCTGCCATCTGGTCGTGTCCTGCGTCGCAGATGCTGGAATTTCCGCTGTCGTCCTTCGTCAGCTTCTGTCGCAACCACGGCCTGCTGCAGGTGTTCGACCGGCCCCAGTGGCGCACGGTCAAGGGGGGCAGCCGCGAATATGTGAACAGGCTGGCGGCCGGCATCGGGGAGATCCATCTGGGCCAGCCGATCGAATCCCTGCGCCCACGCAACGGCAGGATCGAGCTGGTCAGCGGCAGTCTGTCGGGCCTGTACGACCAGGTCGTGCTGGCCGGCCACAGCGACCAGTCGCGTGCCCTGTTGAGCGGGCACTACCCGGCACTGGCCCGCCTGCTCGAGCAGATGCCCTACCAGGCCAATCGTGCCGTTCTGCACAGCGATGCCAGCATGCTGCCGCGCCGCCAAGGTCTGTGGTCCGCATGGAACTACCAGTCTGGACACGGCTCGCTGAGCGACCGCCCGGTGGCCGTGCACTACCTGATCAACCGCCTGCAGCCGTTGCCGACCGGGACGCCGGTCATCGTCTCGCTCAATCCACTGCAGGAACCTGATCCGGCCCGGGTCCATGGTGAATTTCACTACAGCCACCCGGTGTTCACCCGCCATGCGCCCTCGGTCCAGCGCCAGCTGATATCGAGCAATGGCCGCAATGGCATCTGGCTGGCCGGCGCCTGGCTCGGCTACGGATTTCACGAAGACGGCCTCGCCTCGGCATTGCGGATAGCTCGGCAGCTCGATGTCGCCGTGCCCTGGCAGGCGCTTGCCCATGCCGCCTGAGGCCGCGCCATCGGCGCAAATCGGCTTTGGCCGCGTGATGCACCTGCGGCTTCACCCGGCCCGCCATCGTTTCGATTACCCGGTGTATTTCGTGCGTCTGCCGCTCCACGACCTGTCGCATGTCGGCTCGCGCTGGTTTTCGCTCAACCGCTTCAACCTGCTGGGCTTTCACGCAGCCGATCACGGCGACGGCGGCGACTGCCTGACATGGGCGCGCGACCTGCTGGCTGAGCATGGCCTGGTGGCTGACGGCGAGATCTGGCTCACGACTTTTCCACGCGTGCTCGGCTATGCCTTCAAACCGGTCAGTTTCTGGCATTGCCACGGTGCCGACGGCAGGCTGGTGGCGGTGCTGGCCGAAGTCAACAACACCTTCGGCGAGCGCCACGTCTACCTGCTGCGGACCGACGACCCTGCCGCCACGCTGTGGGCCGACAAGGTGTTTCATGTTTCCCCGTTTTTCCCGGTGCGCGGCCATTACCGCTTCGGATTCCAGCCGCAGGCCGATTTCTTCCGTGCCCGCATCGACTACGACGACGGCAGCGGCGACGTCCTGCACACGGCCTGGTGGGGGCGCCTGGAACCGCTCGCGCCGCGGGCCTGCCTGCGCGCGTTCTTGACCCACCCCTTGATGACCTGGGGGGTGATCGTCCGCATCCATCTTCAGGCACTGCAGCTGTTCTGCAAGCGCGTGCCGTTCTTCCGCAAACCCCCCGCCCCGCTCAAAGAGGTGACTGAATGAATACTGCCAGCCTGACCGCTTCCCGGCATCTCCACGATGCGCCATGGCATGCCCGCCAGGTCATCCATTTATTGCAGGAAATCGAGCACGGCGCCCTGCATCTCGAATTGCCCAACGGCATGGCGCTCACGGTCGGACGCGGTTCGCCCGACGCCTATATGAAATTCACCGAGTGGAGCGCCTTCCGCGCGGTCATGAGCAAGGGCGACATCGGCTTCGCCGAGGGCTACATTTCAGGCGCCTGGCACACGCCGGACCTGAACGGCGTGCTCAACCTGCTGGCCCGCAACCGCAGCGCGCTCGACCAGGCCATCTACGGCCGCTGGTGGGGGCGGCTCTACGCCCGTCTGCGCCACCTGCTGAACGCCAATACGCGTGAAGGTTCACGACGCAACATCGCAAGTCATTACGATCTGGGCAACGATTTCTATTCACGCTGGCTCGATTCTTCGATGACCTACTCGGGCGCGCGCTTCGACGGTGACCTGAACCTGTCGCTGGAAGCCGCGCAGACGCGCAAATACCAGCATGTGCTCGAACTGCTGGATTTGCCCGATAACCGGTTGCTGCTTGAGGTCGGCTGCGGCTGGGGCGGTTTTGCCGAACACGCCGCACGCACGGCCCGGCATCGCGTACGCGGCATCACCCTGTCGGAGCAACAGCTCGATTACGCTGGCGCCCGCA
This sequence comes from Thiobacillus sp., assembly GCA_041912015.1. Lineage (GTDB taxonomy): Bacteria > Pseudomonadota > Gammaproteobacteria > Burkholderiales > Thiobacillaceae > Thiobacillus. Next base: position 9,447 of record JAYRNU010000149.1, read on the forward strand.
TCCATCGATCGGGGCTGGAGTCCTGCTGCCGCTTCGACCTGCAGGATTACCGCGAGGAGAACTGGCAGTACGATGGCATCGTCTCGATCGAGATGTTCGAGGCCGTCGGCGAAGCGTACTGGCCCGACTATTTCGCCATGCTGAAGCGCTGCCTCAAGGCAGGCGGCCGCGCCGTCGTTCAGACCATCCTGATCGACGACGCCCTGTTCGAGCGCTACCGGACCGGCAGCGATTTCATCCAGCAGTACGTTTTTCCCGGCGGCATGCTGCCATCGATGCGCCGCTTCAGCGAGGAGGCTGCGCGCGCCGGACTCGTCATTACCCGCCAGGAGCATTTCGGGCCCGATTACGCCGAGACCCTGCGACGCTGGCACACAGCTTTCCGGAGCGAATCGGACGCGGTTCGCAGGCTCGGATTCGACGAGCGCTTCATGCGCATCTGGCACTTCTACCTGGCATATTGCGAGGCCGGCTTCCGCGCCGGGTCGATCGATGTCGCACAGTTCCAGCTGCAGCATGCTGCCTAACATCGGCCTCGCCCTCGCAGCGCTGCTGACTGCATCGCTCGTCCTGGCCAGCCCGCTGCCGCATCTCACCCACTACGTCGAGGTAGGCAGCGGTACGCTGCGCTACTTCGGCTTGCGCATCTATGACGCCACCCTGTGGTCAGCCGATGGCAAGTGGTCTGCCGACCGTCCGTTTGCGCTGGAACTGCATTACGCCCGCAGCTTCGAAGGCGCCGCCATCGCGCGCCGCGCGATCGAGGAAATCCGCTCCCAGCGTGCCATCCCGCCCGCAACGCTGGCACGCTGGGAACAGCAGATGCGTGCCTTGTTCCCGGACGTGAATGCGGGCAATCGCCTGGTCGGCGTGCGCATCCCCGGCCGTGGCGTGGTGTTCTACAGCGGACCGCGCCGGCTGGGGCAGATCGACGACGAGGAATTCGCCGCCGCCTTTTTCGATATCTGGCTGCATCCTGACACCCGTGCGCCCGACCTGCGCGCACGCCTGCTCGGCGCGACATGAGCCCGCTGACCTATCGCCAGCTGTTCGCCTATGGCGGGCTCGGCCTGCCGCTCGCGTTTGCCGCACTGCCCCTGTATGTCCATCTGGCGCCGTTCTATGGGCAGGCGATGGGACTGGGCCTGCTCGGCCTGATCCTGCTCGGCCTGCGCTTCGTCGATGCCCTGATCGATCCGCTGATCGGCGCGCTGTTCGACCGCTACCCGCAACCGCGCGTTCTGATTGCCATGGCCCTGCCAATGCTCGGCGTGGGCTGGGTGGCCATGTTCAATCCACCGGCCGGCATCCCCGTTGCGGCCTGGCTGATCGCCACGCTGGCGCTCACCACGGTCGGCTACAGCCTTGCCACCGTGGTCCACACCAGTTGGGGCGCGCGCATCCATGCCGAGCCGCATCAGCGCACCCGCCTGTTCGCCACGCGTGAAGGCTTCGGCCTCGCCGGCGTCATGCTCGCCGCTGCGCTGCCCTTCCTGCTGGCCGACAGCTTGCAGGAGGGCCTGCCGCGCATGGGCTGGATATTTGCCGGCCTGCTCCTGGTCCTCGGCACCAGCACCCTGGCAGGCACGCCGCCGCTCGGCGCTGTCGGCCATTCGACTCATTGGCATCAATGGCGACTGCCTTTCGCCAATCCCGCGTTTGCACGCTTCCTCCCCGGCTTCCTGCTCAATGGCGTGGCCGCCGTGCTCCCCGCCACCCTGGTGATTTTCTTCATCGACGACGTGCTGCTGCTGCCCGCATCGTCCGGCACCTTCCTGACCCTCTACTTCGTCAGCGGCGCGCTCGGATTGCCGCTATGGGTAGCGCTGGCGCGACGGATCGGCAAACTGGAGACCTGGCTGTTGTCGATGCTGCTCGCCGTGGCGAGCTTTGCCGGCGCGTTCTGGCTGGGCGCCGGCGACTGGCTCGGCTTCGCACTGGTGTGCGCAGCCTCCGGCCTGGCACTCGGCGCCGACCTGGCCCTGCCGCCCGCGCTAGTGGCCGATTACCTCGACCGCGACGCGCACCCGCAACCCGGCGCCTACTTCGGCCTGATGAGCTTTTTTGCCAAATTCGTCCTCGCACTCGCTGCCGGCCTGGCACTGCCGCTGCTCGACCTGGCCGGCTACGTACCCGGCGGCAGCGACACCCGGATGCTGTCCGCCACCTATGCCCTGTTGCCGTGCCTGCTGAAGATTGCCGCGCTGGGCTGGTTCTGGGGACAGCGCGTCCGCCTTCAATCAGGAGTCTGTCCATGCTGAAACCGCTCGCCATCCTGTGCACCGCGCTGGGCCTTTCCGGCTGCGCCGGCGTGTCGCCCGAGACCTATCGCAACCAGACCCCCACGCTCGACCTTGCGACGTATTTCAATGGCCCGCTCACGGCCTGGGGCTACTTTGCCGATCGCTCGGGCGAGGTGAAGCGACGCTTCACGGTGACCATGACCGGCGAATGGAACGGCAACGAGGGGGTGCTGACCGAGCATTTCGACTGGTCGGACGGCGAGAAATC
>JAYRNU010000150.1:0-5011 GCA_041912015.1 Thiobacillus sp.
ACAGCCACGAACCGCGTCATGCGGGCTGCCGCCCGCCTGGCTTGTGATAATCTTCGCGGTAAGCGCACTTCAGATTGAACGGTTTTGATCCGTTGACTGCCGTGTTGACTGTTGTCCAGACGAGCGACCCGATGCAAAGAATGACCAAAATGACGATGCGTCCGATCCAGAATGTCCTCGCGGGCCTGCTGTGCCTGGGTGCCGCAAACTTGTCGCTGGCAGCCGACGAGCCGGCACAGGTCGCGACCCTGAACAAGGCCGAGGGCACGGTCATGGTCGACCAGGGCAAGGGCTTCGTCAGTTCCAAGGCGGCCGCCAAGCTCAACGAAGGCGACCGCGTGATCACGCTGGACGGGTCGGCTGCCGAAATCGTGTTCAACGACGGCTGCAAGACCCAGCTCAAGGCGAACAACATGATCGTCATCGCGATCAATCCCGGCTGCAAGGCCGCCATCGTCGCCGTCAACGGCGCTGCAGCCGGCGCGGGCGCCACGACCGCCTCAGCTGCGAGCGCACCGCTGAGCTACGCGGGCTTTTCCGTGCTTGCCACCGGTACCGCGTATGCGCTGGCCAATTCCGGCAACGACGACAAGCCGATCAGCGGCGAATAAGCCCGCTGCCTGACCCATCGCATGATGCATGACGCCCGTCCCTTCGAAAGGCGGGACGGCTTCGAGCCTTTCGCGTTCTATCTGCTCGCGGCCATTCTGCTGTTCGCCCCGCTGATCAAGGGCGGCAATCGTCCGCTTCCGCTGATGGCGCTGGAACTGGCCGCCGTGCTGCTGCTGGCTTATCCGCTGTTGCGGCCTGACCGTTCGCAGCAGCTTCCGGCCGGCCTGCTGCCGGGACTTGCCCTGCTGATGCTGCTGCCCCTGTTGCAGCTGCTGCCGATTCCATTCTCCCTCTGGCAGACGCTGCCGGGCCGGGAGGTCTATGCCGGGGCGCTGTCGGCTTTCGGCACGAAGACCGACACGCATCCGCTGACGCTGCTGCCGATGGCGACCGAGGTCGCCTGGCTTGCGCTGCTGCCGCCCTTCGCCGTGTTGCTGGCGACGCTGCGTCTGAGCGAGGCCGCGTTGAAAAAGTGCGTCTACCTGTTCATCGCCATGGCAACCGTGCAGGCGATCATCGCGCTGGTGCAGTTCGGCGGCGGCGCGACGACGACTTTCCGCACCAGCCTGACCGACATCGGCACGGGCGTGGGCACCTACGTCAACCGCAACCACCTGGCGGGCATGCTGGCAATGGCGCTGCCGCTTTCGCTGGGCCTCTTGGCATCGCGCATCGGGCGGGCGGGCAGATCCCTGCACTACCGCAGCAGGGGCCTGCTGCGGCGGTTGGCCGGCAGCCTCAATCCCACGCGCATCAACCAGACCGTGATCTTCAGCGCAATTTCCATCGTGGTCCTGCTCGGCGCCATCTTCAGCCGGTCGCGAACCGGGATCATGCTGGCGATGCTGGGCATTTTTCTGGCCGCGATTGTTTTCGGCTTCCGCATCGGCAACCGGCGCTCGACCAATCTGGTGACCGTATTCAGCGTCATCGGCCTGGCGCTGGCGGTCGAAGTGGGGCTCGCGCCGGTCCTCGAGCGGTTCTCCGCAAGCGCTGCGCTCGAGGACGCGCGCTGGAGCATCTTCAGCAGCTCGATCACGGCCATGGGCCAGTTCTTTCCCTTCGGCAGCGGGCTCGGCACGTTCCCCGACGTCTACCGCCGCTTCCAGCCTGCCGAGATCGAGCTGTTCGTCAACCATGCGCACAACGACTACATCGAATACCTGTTCGAGGGCGGGGGCGTGGCGGCGGTCGTGATCCTGCTGGGCCTGTTCGTCTACGTGCGCGCCTGGCCGCGCCTGCTGCGGCTGCAGCACTGGGGCACGCTGAGCTTCATGCAGGCCGGCGCCGGCATCGGCGTGCTGCTGCTGGCGCTGCATGGCCTGACCGACTACAACTGGCATATTCCGGCCAATGCCATCTATTTCGCCCTGCTGGCAGGCGTGTTCCTGCACCGCGGCGAGACGCCGCGCGAACCTGTCGTCCATCGGCACCGCGCACCCGCACCCGTCATCGAGCCAGCCTCCCCTTCGCTGCCGGCGATCCGGCCAAGCATCAAGAATCCATTCGCCGATTGACAGGCGTTCGGCCCGGGGCGTGCTTCCTGCATCAAGCCTCGTAGGAGGCCCGCCTCCGGGCCGAATTCCTGCTATCCCCCAGCGATCGATCTGATTGTCAGTTCGACGTCCGCCTTCGATTCCTCGCTGCGCAGGATGCGCACCGGCAGGTAATGTCGGTCGACGTCGAGCCAGATCTCGAAGCGGTCATCGCCATCCGCCAGCCGCGCAAGATGCAAGGCGTTCACCTTGCCCAGGGCGGTGTCCAGAGGTTCCCGGCCACGGATCTCGTAGGTGTACTGGCGCAGCTTCTTGCCGTTGAACACGGTGTAGGTCTGCTGCCGCTCGGACGGCAGGGCGGTCAGCGCGAACTGGAAGAACAGGCTCAGCACGTCCTGCACCGTGCCCGTGTAGGCGAAGTGGCGCGGCATGCCGCTGTCCGGCTCCAGCGTCAGCATGCGGTTTTCCGCGTCGAAGCGCCCGCTGCTGTGCTTGTCGCCGCGCTGGTCCCAGAATTCCTCGGGCTGCAGGCCGCGCGGCGTGATGCGGCCGCGGCTGATCTGCACCATCTTGCCGCGCAGGAACAATCCGGCAAGGCCGGTCGCCTCGGCCACGCTGGTCAGCGTATAGCGCTCGCCCTCGTTGACCCAGAGCAGGACCTGCTCGCCCGTCGCGACGCCATAGCGCAGCTTGTAGCGGAGTTCGAGCCGGTCCGGCAGCGTGTTCAGGGATGGCGCGTTCGCCTCGACCGACGCAGGCACAACGGGTGCTGGCGCAACCGGCTTCGCGACATGTTCGACAGCCTGCACGTCTGCTGATGCCGCAGGCGCGGCCGCTTCGACGGCGGGCTCGACCGCCGGTTCGGCAGGTGGAGGCGGCACGGGGAGCGCTGGCCGGGGGGGTGCGGGCAGCGCCCTGGCGACGCGCGGCGCTGGTGGCCGGGGCGCTGGTGGTGCGGGCGGTTCCGGCAAAGGGGCCAGTCGTGCCTGCAGGGGCGGCGGCCCGGACGATGCGTCCCATTGCGGCAACCGCCACCCCGGACTGCCGAGCAGCGCCACATGCAGCAACAGCGATGCGCCCAGGGCCAGCCACCACGGATGGAGGCTGCGTTTCACCGGCTTATCCCTTTATGCTGACTCGGACCAGACGCTGTTCGAGGGTGACGCCGTCATCGCGGATGCGTATCTGCACCGGCAGATTATTGCGCTCCGGCGCGATCCAGACGGTGATCGCCTTCTGGTCGGGCTGCTGCGTGACGCGCTCGTACTGCTGGGTGGCCAGCCTGCCGAGTGGCGTCTCGATGGCCGGTCCCCCAGTCCGGGCGTAATGGTAGTCGTTAAGGTCGCGCCCGCTCACGACCTGCATGCTGTAGTCGGCGGGCAGGCTTGGCGCGAACATGAACTGGTAGAGCTGCGACAGCTGGTCCTGTGCCCCGTCCTGCAGGCCGTCCACCTTCCACGATTCGCCCTTGTACTGATAGGCGATGCTGTGCTGCTTCCAGTCGAGGCGGGCGGTCGCCAGCTTGCTCGGTGCATCGCTGCGGGCATGCTGGAATTGCGAGGGCTGCAGGCCTTTCGCGGTCACGATGCCCTGGCTTTCGAGGCGGATGCTGCCAGGCCACAGCACGCTGAGCGGGCCGACCACGCGCGATTCGCTGACCAGGGTGTAGCTCTTGCCGCTGCGGGTGAAGGTGTCGGTTACCTGGCCGAGCTTCTGGCCGTTGCGGTAGAGGTCGTAGACCACGTTGACATGGGTCGGCCCGGCGGCGTGGGCGGCCGCTGACAGCAGGCTTGCGGCCAGCAGGAAGGTTTTCAGGTTCACAATCAGTTTCCAGTAGTCAATACAGACTGTGACGTCAAATCGCCCTTCAAGTTTACGCGGCCATCGATATTTGTCAGCCGCCCCTCGGCAAACCAGCGGATGGCCTGCGGGTAGATGCGGTGTTCCTGCGCCAGCACGCGCGCAGCGAGACTGTCTGCGGTGTCGTCCGCTCGCACCGGCACCGCGGCCTGGATGACGATGGGGCCGTGATCCAGCCGGGCGGTGACGAAATGCACGGTGCAGCCGTGGATCTTCACGCCCTCGGCCAGGGCGCGCTCGTGCGTGTTGAGGCCCGGGAACATGGGCAGCAGCGACGGATGGATATTGAGCAATCGGGCTTCGTAGCGCGCGATGAAAGCCGGGCTGAGAATGCGCATGTAGCCAGCCAGGACCACCAGATCGGGCCGGTGGCGGTCGATTTCATCGGCCAGCTGCAAATCGAAGGTCTCGCGGTCCGGGTACGCGGTGTGGTCGAGCGCGATGGCGGTCAGGCCCTGCGTGCGCGCGTATGCCAGCCCTGCCGCCTGCGGCCGGTTGCTGATGACCGCAACGATGTCGACCGGCAGCGCGGCCTCTGCGATCGCGCGGAAGTTGCTGCCGCGCCCCGACAGCAGCACGACAACGCGGCAGCTCACGAATAGATGACCTGCTCCGCACCCGCGGGACGCGCGACGATCTCGCCGATCTGCCACACGGTTTCACCGCTCGCCTGCAGCTGCGACATCGCGGCCGCCGCATCGTCGGGTGCAACGACGACGCACATGCCGATGCCGCAATTGAAGGTGCGCAGCATTTCGTCCGGCGCGACGTTGCCGGCCTGCTGCAGCCAGTCGAACAGCGGCGGCCGCGTCCAGGCGACCTGGTCGACGCGCGCCGCGACGCCGTCGGGCAGGCAGCGCGGCAGGTTGCCGGTGATGCCGCCGCCGGTGATGTGCGCCATGCCCTTGACGTCGACGCTTGCCATCAGGGCGAGCAGCGGCTTCACGTAGATCCGCGTCGGCGCCATCACGGCGTCGGCGAACGGGCGGCCATGGAAATCGGAGCCGAGGTCAATGCGGTTGAGGTCGATCAGCTTGCGGATC
>JAYRNU010000151.1:0-2567 GCA_041912015.1 Thiobacillus sp.
CCGGCGCAGCCGGAGCCGATGATGGCGATGCCGGTCGGCCCCTGGGCGCCGTAGACCCGGCGCCACTGGCGCTCCATCTCGTCGAAGGCCTGCTCCCAGGTCACCGGGACGAACGGGCCCTTCTTGTCGAACTTGCCGTCTTTCATGCGCATCAGGGGCTGGGTCAGGCGATCCTTGCCGTACATGATCTTGCCGTTGAAATAGCCCTTGATGCAGTACAGCCCCTTGTTGACAGGCGCGGCGGGATCGCCCTTGGTGGCGACGATGCGGCCGTCCTTCGTCGCCACCATGATGCCGCAGCCGACGCCGCAGAACCTGCACACGGCCTTGTCCCACTGCCAGTCCTTTTCGACTTCGGCCGCGGCGGCCTCGGCCAGTTTCGAGATCGGCAGGCCCACCGCCGCAGCGGTGCTCGCGGCGATGCCGGACTTGATGAATTCGCGACGGGATAGATGCATGATGGTCTCCTTAGTCCTGCAATTCAGTGGGTACGCGAATGCCTTCCAGGCCGTTCAGCGCTTCCGGGACGGTGTCGATCAGTTCGGTGTCGTGTTCGAAGTAGTGCTGCACCAGGTCGACGGCGATGACGTTCGGCAAGGTGCGGATGCGCTTGAAGCCCTCGACCTCCGCGCCCACGCTGGCGGCTTCCTGCATTACCACCAGCCTGCCGCTGGCGACATCGGTCTGGCTCACCTCCAGACCCGGGAGTCCCGCCAGCAACCGCGCCACCTCCGCCACGTGCTCGGGCTTTGCCGTGACGAGTATTCCAGATATATTCATCTGATTTTCCTGAGGTTCGGGAAGGTCGGATTCTGGTCCAGTTGAAGGACACGGACCTTGACTCAGGTCAATTTTTAGCAATGTCTGGTCTAGAATTTAGTAATAAACGACCAGAAGAAACGGAGCACTGCCTATGACGCCCTACACTCCAGAATCATTCGGAGACGTGCTGAAGCGCCTGCCGCTGTTCAGCGAGTTGAATGCGGATGAAATTGCCACGCTGTTGCCTGGCATACGGGAATACAAGGCGCGAAACGGCGAAATGCTGTTCAACAAGGGGGACCGGCTCGATGGCCTCTACGTCGTGGTGTCGGGACAGGTCAAGCTGTCCATCCCGACCCAGCAGGGCCTGGAAAAGGTCATCGCCACCATGAATGCCGGCGCAGCCTTTGCCGAAGCCATCGTGTTCCTGGACATTCCGTGCCCGGTTTCGGCCCAGGCCACGCAGGAAAGCGTGCTGCTCGTTGCAAACAAGAAGGTGCTGATCGAGGTGCTCGATCAGGATCCGCGCTTTGCCCGGAAGATGCTGGCCAGTCTGTCGATGAAGCTGCACCAGCTGATGGCGGACATGGAAACCTGCACCCTGATGAACAGCGTGCAACGCGTGGTGTGCTTCCTGACGCACCAGGCGCCCGCGAACGACGCGCTGCAATACGAAGTCAGGCTCGACACCAGCAAGCAGATGCTGGCCTCACGCCTGAGCCTGGCGCCGGAGACGCTGTCGCGGGTGCTGCATCACCTGGTGACCGCTGGGCTCATCGAGGTGCAGGGACGCACCCTGCGAATTCTCGACGCCCGTCGGCTCCAGGCTTTTCAGGGATAAATCCGCCTGCAATAGTGGGCGCTCAGGACCGTGCCAGCCGGCGCCAGGTCGCCACCACCGTGTCCGGGTTCAGCGAGATCGAACCGATTCCCTGCGCCACCAGCCAGTCGGCCAGATCGGGATGATCGCTCGGTCCTTGGCCGCAAATGCCGACGTACTTGCCAAGGCGATTGCAGGCGGCGATCGCCTCGGCAAGCAGTTTCTTCACTGCGGGATTGCGCTCATCGAAGCCGCCGGCGACCAGCCCTGAATCGCGGTCGATGCCGAGCGTCAGCTGCGTCAGGTCGTTGCTGCCAATCGAAAAGCCGTCGACATGCCGCAGGAAATCGTCGGCCAGCAGCACGTTGGACGGGATCTCGCACATCATGATCAGGCGCAGCCCGTTGTCGCCACGCTTGAGTCCGTTGGCTGCCAGCAGATCGACGACCGCCGTGCATTCCTCGACCGTACGCACGAAGGGCATCATCACCTCGACATTGACCAGCCCCATTTCATCGCGCACTTTCTTCAGCGCGCGGCACTCGAGCTCGAACGCCGGCCGGAACAGCGTCGACACGTAGCGGGCCGCGCCGCGCAGCCCGAGCATCGGGTTCTCTTCCTTCGGCTCGTAGGCCTCGCCTCCGAGCAGGTTGGCGTATTCGTTCGACTTGAAGTCCGACAGCCGCACGATCACCGGCTGCGGCCAGAACGCCGCCGCCAGCGTGGCGATGCCCTCGGCCAGCTTGTCGACGTAGAAGGACACCGGATCGGCGTAGCCCGCGCCGCGCTGATCGATGGCCTCGCGCAGATCGGGCGCCTGGTCGCGGTCGCGGAGGCCGCGAACCAGCCGCTCGCCGAGAAGAGCGAGTCCGCGAGCCTCGCCCTGCTCCGCCACCTCGCGAAGCTGCGCGCCCACGAGCACGCGATCCACGCGCTCGGCGTGATGAGCGTCGTCTGGATGGCGGTGGTCGCCGGCCTGATCGCG
>JAYRNU010000152.1:0-38661 GCA_041912015.1 Thiobacillus sp.
ATCAGAGCCTGAAAGGGCTCTTTTTACGCCTGAAACCAACCAGGCCAAATTTGCCGCTTCTCGAAATCACGGTAGACATTGCTTGGTTAACAAAGTCGAACACCAGCGATTTCCTTGGCGTTTCCACACGGCCTCGCCGATAACCCGCCATCCCCTGCCATTTACTGTCCGACTGCTTGAAGTTGAAGGCAGCCGACTGGCAAATTCTCAGCGCCGCTTCTGCCACCACACGTAGCCGCCGATGATCAGCGCGACAAACACAATGACGCCAGCGGTGATGAAGTGCTGGTATTCCCGGATCAGCGCTTCGTTGCCGCCAAGGAAGTAGCCGAACAGGGTGAGGACGAGCGACCACAGTCCGGCGCCGAGGCAGGTGTAGAACGCGAAGGCGCCGCGATTCATGCGGGCGAGTCCGGCGGGGATGGAGATGAGGTGGCGGATGCCGGGAATGAGGCGGCCGGTGAACGTGGAGACTGCGCCGTGCTTCGCGAAGAAGGCGTCGGTCTTGTGCAGAAGTTCGGGGCGGACGAAGAAGTAACGGCCCCAGCGTTCGAGGAAGGGGCGGCCCAGCCACAGCGCGACGACGTAGTTGAACGAGGCGCCGACGAGGCTGCCGGCGGTGGACGCGAGCACGATCAGCCAGAAGTTCATCTGACCCTGGTGCGCGAGGTAGCCGGCCGGGATCAGCACCAGTTCGCTCGGCACCGGCAGCACGGTGGATTCCAGCGCCATCAGGATGAAAATGCCGGTGTAGCCCCAGTCATGGACCGTGGCGAGGACCCAGGCGATGAAGTCCTGCAGCATGGCGCTCTGGATGCCCTTCGACAGGCTCAGGCCGAACGGTGGTGAGGTCGCTGTCGTGGCGTGAAGTTCACACCACCGCCTCTTCCTTCTTCTCGACCGGCTTGATGAAGTGTTCGCGTTTGACGCCGAACATCAGCAGCAGCGGCGAGGCGACCAGCACCGATGAATAGATGCCGAACATGATGCCGATGGTGAGCGCCAGCGCGAAGTTGTGCAGGGCTTCGCCACCGAAGAACAGCATCGACAGCACCATGATCTGGGTTGAGCCGTGGGTGATGATGGTACGGCTCATGGTGCGGGTGATGGCGTCGTCGATGATGTCCGGGATGGTGGCGCCGCGCATCTTTCGGATGTTCTCGCGAATCCGGTCGAACACGACCACCGATTCGTTGACCGAATAGCCGAGGATGGCCAGCACGCCCGCCAGCACGGTCAGCGTGAATTCCCACTGGAAGAACGCGAACACCCCGAGAATGATGACGATGTCGTGCATGTTGGCCAGCATGCCCGCAAGGGCAAACCGCCATTCGAAGCGTATCGCCAGGTAGGCCATGATGCCGAACGCGACCACCAGCAGGGCGAGTGCGCCGTTGTCGTACAGTTCCTTGCCGACCTGCGGGCCGACGAAATCGACGCGCTTGAGCACGACCGTGGCATCCGTGGCCTTGAGTGCAGTCATCACGGTATTGCTGGTTTGGGCGGCATTGCTGTCCGCCTTCACAGGCAGACGAATCAGCACATCACGGCTGGTACCGAAGCTCTGTACCGACACTTCGGGCAGGCCGGTTTTCTCGAGGGCACTGCGGATGGCCGGCAGGTCTGCGGGTTGGCTGTAGCTGACCTCGATCACGGTACCGCCGGTGAAATCGACGCCCAGGTTCAGACCCCTGTCCCAAAGTGCCCACACCGAGAAGAGGAACGTCAGAAGCGAAATGGAGGTCGTCACCTTCCCCCAACTCATGAAGGGGATGTTCTTCTTGAACGGGAAAAATTCCAGCATGGCGTGCCTTTAGATCGAAACTTTTGACAGCCGCGCCTGGCGGCCATAGGTGAGGTTGACCATGGCGCGCGACACGGTGACCGCGCTGAACATGGAAGTCAGGATACCGAGGCACAGCACCACCGCGAAGCCGCGTACCGGGCCGGATCCCAGCCAGAACAGCGCGATGCCGGCGATCAGGGTGGTGAGGTTGGAGTCGAGAATGGTGCCCCAGGCGCGATCATAGCCGGCATGAATCGCGGCCTGCGGCGTCGCGCCGTTGCGCAACTCCTCGCGGATGCGTTCGTTGATCAGCACGTTGGCATCGATCGCCATGCCGAGCGTGAGCGCGATCGCCGCCATGCCGGGCAGGGTCAGCGTTGCCTGCAACATCGACAACAGGGCGATCAGGAAGAAGCCGTTGATGGCGAGTGCGATCGACGAGAACAGCCCGAACACACGGTAGTAGATCATCATGAACGCCGTGACGGCGATAAAGCCCCAGATGTTGGAGTGGAAGCCCTTCTTGATGTTTTCCGCACCCATGCTCGGGCCGACGGTACGTTCCTCGATGATCTGCATCGGCGCCGCCAGCGCGCCGGCACGCAGCAGCAGGGCGACATCCGAGGCTTCCTGCGCCGACTCCATGCCGGTGATCTGCACCCGGCCGCCGCCGATCTCCTCACGGATGACCGGCGCAGTGATGGCTTCGGCACGGCCCTTCTCGATCAGCAGGATGGCCATGCGCTTGCCGACGTTCTCGCGGGTCACGTCCTTGAAGACGCGCGCACCCTTGCCGTCCAGGTTCACATGCACGGCTGCCTGGCCGCTGGCGTTGTCGAAGCCTGGCGAGGCGTCGGTGATCGAGTCGCCGGTCAGAACCACGTCCTTCTTCACGGCGATATTGCCGCCATCGCGGCTGGGCACGATGTCATCGCCAAACGGCGCCTGCCCCTGCGCCACGGCGCTGGGATCCGCCTGTTCGTCGACCATCCGGATTTCCAGGGTGGCGGTGCGTCCCAGAATGTCCTTGGCCTTCGCGGTGTCCTGCACGCCCGGCAGCTGCACCACGACCCGGTTGCCCCCTTGCTGCTGAATCACGGGCTCTGCCACGCCGAGTTCGTTGACGCGATTTCTGAGCGTGGTGATGTTCTGCTGCAAGGCGAATTCCTGCACCCGGGTCACCGCTTCAGGCTTGAGGCGTGCGGTCAGGGTGAAGCCCTCGGCCTGGTCCTCCGGCGTGAAGCTCAGGTCGGTAAACGCCGTGCCCAGTTTTTCGGCAGCGGCATCGCGCTGATCGCGGGTGGCGAAGTGCACCGTTACCGCGTTGCCGTCGCGGCTGATGAGGCCGTAGCGGATACGGTTGCTGCGCAACTCGGTGCGGAAATCGTTCTGGTAGCGGATGGCTGCCTTTTCCAGCGCGGCCTTCATGTCGACTTCGAGCAGGAAGTGCACGCCGCCACGCAAGTCCAGGCCGAGATACATCGGCAGGGCATGGATGGCTGCAAGCCAGGACGGCGAGGCCGACACCAGGTTCAGCGCGACCGTGAAACGTTCGCCGAGGCTGTTCTGCAGCACGTCGCGGGCCTTGATCTGCGCGTCGGTACTGGCAAAGCGCACCTTGACGCTGTTGCCGGCCAGTTCCACGCCGCTGTAGCCGATCTGTGCCGCCTTCAGGGCCGCTTCCACCTGACCGAGCAGGGTCGTGTCGACCTTCTCGGTCGAGTGCAGCGGCGAGAGCTGCACGGCAGGCACTTCACCGTAGAAGTTGGGCAGCGTGTAGAGGAAGGAAACTACCAGCGTGATGCCGATGAGTACGTATTTCCAGAGCGGGAAGCGGTTCATTTCTCTCAGGGGCCTGGGGTCAGGGTTCGGGGGGGCAGGGGTCAGGATCAGGTTTGGGGTTGGCGGCATCACCGCTTCGGCTTCCCTGAATCCTGAACCCTCGTTTTACAGGCCTTTGATCGTGCCCTTGGGCAGCAGCGTCTGTACGGCCGATTTCTGGACGTGGGTGATCACGCCGTCGGCAATTTCAAGCGATACATACTGGTCGCTGATCTTGGCAACCTTGCCGAGCTGGCCGCTGCTGGTGATGACCTCGTCGCCCTTGGACAGTTCGGACAGCATTTTCTTCTGTTCCTTGGCGCGCTTCATCTGCGGGCGGATCAGCATGAACCAGAACAGGATGAAGATGATGATGAGCGGCAGGAACTGCTCGAAACCCGGTGTGGCCGGTGCGGCGCTTTGCGCGTGGGCGAGAGATATCATGTAAGGAAGCTCCGAAATCGGACTGGATCAAATCAAACCGCGAATTCTACCACCCGCGCGTTTGCATCTCATGAAACTGCGCCGTGAACTCTGCAAAACACCCTGCTTCGATCGCGGAACGCATCCCGGCCATCAGCCGGTGGTAGTAGTGCAGGTTGTGGATCGTGGCCAGGCGCGCGCCGAGAATCTCGCCGGCCCGGATCAGGTGGTGCACGTAGGCGCGGCTGAAATGGGTACACGTCGGGCAGGTGCATTCATCGTCGATCGGTGCGGTGTCGGTCTTCCAGCGCGCGTTGCGGATGCGCATCTCGCCGCGCCGGGTGAACAGGATGCCGTGGCGGGCGTTGCGGGTCGGCAGCACGCAGTCGAACTGGTCGATGCCCTGACCGACTGCGTGGACCAGGTCCGCAGGCGTGCCGACCCCCATCAGATAGCGGGGCTTGTCGGCCGGCAGCTGCGGCGCGGTGTGGGCGAGGATGCGTGTCATGTCTTCCTTGGGTTCGCCGACGCTGAGGCCGCCGATGGCGTAGCCGTCGAAATCCATGTCGATGAGCGCGCGCGCCGATTCGTCACGCAGCGCCTCGAACATGCCGCCCTGCACGATGCCATAGAGCGCGTTGGGGTTGCCGGCGTGGGCGGCCTTGGAGCGTGCCGCCCAGCGCAAGCTCAACCGCATCGAGTCGGCCGCTTCCGTTTCCGTGGCGGGATAGGGCGTGCATTCGTCGAAAATCATCACGATGTCGGCATTCAGCGTGCGCTGGATCTGCATCGAGATTTCCGGCGTCAGGAACAGCTTGTCGCCGTTGATCGGCGAGGCGAACTTGACGCCGTCCTCGGTGATCTTGCGCAGCTTGCCCAGGCTGAACACCTGGAATCCCCCCGAATCGGTCAGGATGGGCCTGTCCCAGCCCATGAAGCGATGCAGGCCGCCAAATTTTTCTATGACCTCGAGCCCGGGGCGCAGCCACAGGTGGAACGTGTTGGAGAGCACCATCTCGAACCCGATCTCGGTCAACTCTGCCGGCGACATCGCCTTGACCGTGCCGTAGGTGCCGACCGGCATGAAGGCCGGGGTCTGCACGATGCCGTGTGCGAGGCTGAGCTGGCCGCGGCGTGCGCTGCCGTCGGTGGCGAGCAGGTCGAACTTCATGCGGGAAGGCTTTCGGGTGGGGTCTTTTCCAGAAACATGGCATCGCCGTAGCTGAAAAACCGGTAGCGTTCCTGAATCGCGTGGGCGTAGGCTGCACGAATGGCGTCGATGCCAACAAATGCGGAAACGAGCATCAGCAGCGTGGACCGCGGCAGGTGAAAATTCGTCAGCAGCGCGTCGACCACGCGAAAGCGATATCCCGGCGTGATGAAAATATCGGTCTCGTCCGAACCCGCACGCAATTCGCCTGTCCGGGCGGCCGCTTCAAGCGCGCGCAGGGTGGTGGTGCCCACCGCTACGACGCGGCCGCTGCGATCGCGGGTTTCCCGGATCGCGTCGACCCTGGCCTGCGGCATCGTGTAGCGCTCGCGGTGCAAGCGGTGGTCGGCGATGTTCACCACCCGCACCGGCGGGAAGGTGCCGGCGCCCACGTGCAGGGTCACCCGGGCCATGCGCAGGCCCTGTTCGTGCAAAGCATGCAGCATCGTTTCGTCGAAATGCAGCCCGGCCGTCGGCGCCGCCACCGCGCCCGACTGGCTCGCATACACGGTCTGGTAGCGCGCCTCGTCATCCGCCGTCGGTGCATGCGTGATATAGGGCGGCAGGGGCAGCTGGCCGAGTTCGTCCAGCACGGCCAGCACCGGGCGCGGAAATCGCACGCGTGTCAGGTCGTCCTGCCGGGCCACGACCTCGAGGGTGGCTGCGTCGCCCACGCGGATCCTCGATCCGGCCTGCGGGGCATGGCTGGCCCGGATGAAAGCCAGCGCCTCGTACTCGTCCAGCACGCGCTCCACCAGCAGTTCGACCCTGCCGCCGCTTTCCTTTTGTCCGAACAGGCGCGCCTTGATCACACGGGTGTCGTTCATCAACAGCAGGTCGTTCGGGCGAAGCAGGGCGGGCAGATCGGCAAACAGGCGATCATGCAGCGCACCGGATGGTTCGACATGCAGCATGCGGCTGCCACCGCGCACGGCAGGCGGGAACTGCGCAATCAACTCGTCCGGCAAGGAAAAATCAAAATCGGCGACCTGCATGGGGCGCGATTATAGCGGCCGCCTTGCCGGCGGTAGCCCGATTCGACGATAATAGCCGGCTCCAGTCACCGGACGCGGACGCGTTCGGCTCCTTTGCCGGGATGGCGGAATCGGTAGACGCAGCGGATTCAAAATCCGCCGCTGGAAACAGTGTGGGGGTTCGAGTCCCCCTCCCGGCACCAGTCGAACTCCTTGAGAAATTCAGACTCCCTGTTTTAGTGCCGTGCCCTGACTTGGCCATAACAAGGCACTATTAAGGTGCATCACGGCTTGCTAGAGTTCGTACGGTCCTTTTTTGCGGTGACGTGAAAGGGGCGTTCATGACGGTGTCATCAGCCGCTCACCGGGCTTGCCTATATTTGGAAGAGAAGTTGCGGTGCAGGTGGCACAGGCATTGCTGAACGACTGTTCAGATCATAGAAACGAGATGGAAATGGGAGGCGAGATGTCTTCAGCGGGTCAGCCCGTTCTGGGCGGGAAGGACGGGTCGGGTGCGCTTCCCTACGCGTCGAACCAGGCGCTCCTGGCGCATCAGGCAGAGCTGGCAGGGATCCACATGCGCAAGCAGTTCGAATCCGATCCCGGTCGGGCCGCGCGCTTTTCGCTGCAGGTGGGCGATGTGATGCTGGATTACTCGAAGAATCGCATCACCGATGAAACCCTGGCGCTGCTGCTCCGGCTGGCCGAAGAGGCGGATGTGACGGGCTGGCGCGAGCGGATGTTCGAGGGCGACAGAATCAACCATACCGAAAACCGCGCGGTTCTCCACGTTGCGCTGCGCAACCGCAGCAACGAGCCGGTCAAGGTCGACGGCGAGGACGTGATGCCCAAGGTCAATGCGGTGATCGAACGCATGGGTGCCTTCGCCGAGCAGATCCGCAGCGGGCGATGGCATGGGTATTCCGGCAAGCGCATCACCGACGTGGTCAATGTCGGCATCGGCGGCTCCGACCTCGGCCCAAAGATGGTGGTACAGGCACTGAGGCCCTATCGCCACCCCGACCTGAGGCTGCATTTCATTTCCAACATCGACGGCGCGCATGCGCTCGAAACCCTGGAAATGCTTGACCCGGAAACGACGCTTTTCATCGTGGCATCGAAGACTTTCACGACCCAGGAAACGATGACCAATGCACATCTCGCGCGCACCTGGTTTCTCGAAAAGGCCGGCTCGGTCGAGCACGTCGCCCGGCACTTCGTCGCGGTCTCGACCAATCGTGAGGCCGTGACGGCATTCGGCATCGATCCTGCCAACATGTTCGAGTTCTGGGACTGGGTGGGCGGCCGGTATTCGCTGTGGTCGGCGATCGGCCTGCCGATCGTGCTGGCGGTCGGTAAGGCGCACTTCGTCGAACTGCTGGCAGGCGCTCATGAAATGGATGTGCATTTCCGTCGGGCGCCGCTGGCGGCCAATATGCCGGTGATCCTCGCGCTGCTCGGCGTCTGGTACAACAACTACTTCGACGCAGCTTCGCACGCGATCCTGCCTTACGACCATTACCTGCGCAGCCTGCCTGCCTACCTGCAGCAGGCCGACATGGAGAGCAATGGCAAGTCGGTGGACCGCGACGGCACGCAGGTGGATTACTCGACCGGTCCCATCATCTGGGGCGCCACCGGCATCAACGGCCAGCACGCGTTCTACCAGTTGCTGCATCAGGGCACCAGGATGGTCCCGGCCGATTTCATCGTGACGCTCGAGTCGCCCACCGAACTCCGGTCGCATCACGACATCCTGATCGCGAATTTCCTGGCGCAGACCGAGGCCCTGATGCGCGGTCGCACGCGCGAGGAGACGCAGGCGCAGACCGGCGAGTATGTTTCGCACAAGGTCTTCGCAGGCAACCATCCGAGCAATGCGATCCTGCTGCAGAAACTTACTCCGCACTCGCTGGGCATGCTGATCGCCCTGTACGAGCACAAGATCTTCGTGCAGGGGGTGATCTGGAAGCTGAATTCCTTCGATCAGTGGGGCGTCGAACTGGGCAAGCAGCTGGCCAGCCGCATCCTCCCGGAGCTCCATGCCGATGCGACCGTGAGCAGCCACGATGCATCGACCAATGCGCTGATCAACGTCTATCGCCGCTTCGAATCCACTCGCGGGGATCGCTGATCTGAACATGGAGTTGATCGCTGGCGATATTGGCGGAACGAAAAGCTGGCTGGCCTGGGTGTCAGTCGCGTCCGACGGAGCGCAAGATCTGCGCTTCGAAAAGGTCTATCCGAGCGCGGATTTCGCGTCAGCCGAGGCACTGTTGCGCCGATTCATGGCGGAGGCGACCTGCCGGCCGGACCGGCTGATTCTGGCCCTGCCCGGACCCTTGCATGCACAGCGTGTGACCCTGACCAATCTCGACTGGACGCTAGATGCAATGGCGCTTCAAGCCGCGCTGGGCATTCCGGCGGTCGGTTTCGTCAATGATTTCCAGGCCGCGGCGGCAGGCGTGGCCACGCTGACGTCTGCCGACGTCGTCGCGCTCAATCCGCAGGCCGCCGTGCCTGGCGGCGTGCGTGCCATCACCGGCGCCGGCACCGGCCTTGGCCTCGCATTCATGCTGGCCGATGTCGAGGGACGCTACCGGAGTTTTGCAACGGAAGGTGGCCACATCGACTTCGCACCGGCCAATGCCTTGCAGGTGCGCCTGCTCGAACATCTGCGTGCAAAATATGGTCATGTGTCATGGGAGCGTGCAGCATCGGGTCTGGCGATGGACGATCTGTATCGTTTCTGCTGCGCCGAACACGGTCGTCTGCCATCGTCTGAAAAGATGGACGGCGCGACGCTCGCTGCACGCGCCGCCTCAGGGGATGGCGTCGCTGCGGCCGTACTCGACCTGTTCGTCGACTTGTATGGCGCCTGGGTGGGCAATATCGCGCTGCTCTACCAGCCGAATGGCGGCCTCTATATTGCGGGGGGCGTGGCGGTGCATTTGCTGGCGCGCATGCAGTCCGCACGCTTCATGGCAGCCGCCACCGACAAGGGGCGCATGCGCGGCCTGGTCGAGCGCACGCCGATTTACCTGATCACCTGCACCCGGCTGGGCGTGCAGGGCGCGATTTCGAGCGCATTGGCCCAGCCACGGCACAATTCGACGCAACACTTGAATTCCAATACAGCTGCAAACAGGAGTGGGACATGACGCTTTCGAAGGACGAACAGGCACGGCTCTATCGTTATTACACCGAGCCCAAGACGGTAACCGATCTGACGCGCAAGACGCTGGCACTGGTGCTGGCGGGCGGCGAGGGCTCCCGGCTCAAGGATCTGACGGCATGGCGCGCCAAGCCGGCCGTGCCGATCGGCGGCAAGTACCGGATCATCGATTTTCCGTTGTCCAACTGCGTCAATTCGGGCATCCGCCGCATCGGCGTGCTGACCCAGTACAAGTCGCATTCATTGATCCGTCACCTGCAGCGCGCCTGGGGTTTCATGCGCGCCGAGATCGGCGAGTTCGTGGAAATCCTGCCAGCGCAGCAGCGCACCACCAAGAAGGAGTGGTACCAGGGCACCGCCGATGCCCTGTTCCAGAATATCGACATCATGCAGCGCCACCACCCGGAATACGTCCTGGTGCTGGGCGGCGATCATGTCTACACCATGGATTACTCGGAGATGCTGCTGCACCACGTGCAGACCGGAGCAGATTTCACGGTCGGCAGCATCGAGGTGCCGGTCAGCGAGGCCGGTGCCTTCGGGGTGATGACGGTCGACGAGAACATGCGCATCACGCATTTCACCGAAAAGCCGTCCAAGCCGGACTGCATTCCGGGCAAACCCGGCGTCGCCCTGGTGTCGACCGGCATCTATGTCTTTTCCGGGGACTTCCTCTACCGGACCTTGATCGACGATGCAGCGCAGGCGCAATCCAGCCACGATTTCGGCAAGGACATCATTCCCGCGCGGATCGGCGATTCGAAAGCGATCGCCTTTCCGTTCCGCAACCAGAAGGATGAGCCGGCCTACTGGCGCGACGTCGGCACGCTCTATTCCTACTGGCAGACCAACATGGAACTCTGCTCGGTCGAGCCCCAACTCAACCTGTACAACCGCGACTGGCCGATCTGGACCTACCAGCCGCAATACCCGCCTGCCAAGTTCGTTTTCGACGACGAGGGGCGGCGGGGCGAAGCCATCGACTCGCTGATCGCGGGCGGCTGCATTCTGTCGGGCGCCCGGGTCAAGCGCTCGGTGCTGTTCTTCGCCACCACGGTCGAAAGCTACAGCCTGATCAAGGACAGCGTGATCCTGCCCAAGGTCAGCATTGGAAGCCATTGCCGCATCAGCCGCGCCATCATCGACAAGGGCTGCGTCATCGAGGACGGTACGGTCATCGGCGAGGATATGGCCGAGGATGCCAAGCGCTTCCATGTCACGCCCGAAGGCATCGTGCTGGTGACGCCCGCCATGCTCGGACAGAACCTGTATGCGAGGTTGCATTACGACTATGACGGCTAAATCACTCAACGTGGTGTTGTGCTGGCACATGCACCAGCCTTATTACCGCGAAGGTCTCAAGGGCGCCTATCACCTGCCGTGGGTCTACCTCCACGGCATCAAGGACTACAGCGACATGGCCGCGCATCTGGAGCGCTACCCGGCGATGCGCGCAGTCGTCAATTTTGCGCCGGTACTGCTGGAGCAGCTCGATGATTATGCCCAGCAGCTCGATGCCCTGCTGAAGCATGGCAAGCCGACCCAGGATCACATGCTGAATCTGCTGTCCGGGGTCGAACGCATTCCGTCGGATGTCTCCAGCCGCTTGCGCATCATCCAGGATTGCCAGCGCTGCAATGCCGCACGCATGATCCATCCGTATCCGCCGTTCCAGCGCCTGATCGACATGATCGGCCCGGTCGATGCGGCGACTGCGGACAATGCGGGGCTGCGGGCGCATCTGGGCTACCTGTCCGAGCAGTATTTTCTCGACCTGTTGACCTGGTACCACCTGGCGTGGCTTGGGTACTCGCTCAGGCAGGGCCCGCTGGCGCGTCGCCTGATGGCGCAGGCGCGGGACTATTCCTCGGCCGACCGCCACGAACTGCTGCACCTGATGCAGCATTGCATGGCGGGCCTGATTCCGCGCTACCGGGCGCTCGCCGAGAGTGGCCAGATCGAGCTTTCGATGACCCCCTATGGCCATCCCATCGTGCCGCTGCTGAACGACTTCGCCAATTTGCGCGACGCCTTGCCCGATGTGCCGGTGCCGGAGGCCGAGTCGTATCCGGGCGGCGCAGGGCGTTCGTACTGGCATCTGCAGCACGGGGTCGAAGTGTTCCAGCGCTACTTCGGCATGAAGCCGAAGGGCGTCTGGCTGTCAGAGGGCGGGGTCAGCGAGGATGCGCTGGCCCAGCTCGACGAGATGGGGATGGCCTGGACCGCCTCGGGCGAGGGCGTTTGGCGCAACAGCTGCATCAAGTCTGGCTGCAAGGAGGACGAAACACAGGCCAAGCGCGCGCTGTTCTCGCCGGCGCAGGTCGATGGTTTTTCCACCCGCGTGTTTTTTCGCGACGATGGCCTGTCCGACCTGATCGGCTTCAAATACAGCGACTGGCATGCCGACGATGCCGTAGCCGATTTCGTGCAGCACCTGCAGAACATCGCAGGCTTCTTCGGCAAGGATGCGGACCGTCATGTGGTTTCGGTCATCCTCGACGGCGAAAATGCCTGGGAGTATTACCCCGACAATGGCCATCATTTCCTCGATGCGTTTTATAAGGCGCTGTCGAGCCATGCCTCGCTTGCGGTCAGCACCTTCGCCGAGCAGGTCGAACGCACACCGTCGCGGCCGATCAAGCGCCTGGCGGCCGGCAGCTGGGTCTACGGCAGCTTCTCGACCTGGATCGGATCGGCAGACAAGAACCGCGGCTGGGATTACCTGGTCGCGGCCAAGATCGCCTATGACAGCGTCGTGGCCGCCCGCAGACTGACGCCCGATCAGCTCGCGCTGGCAACCCGCCAGCTTGCCGTATGCGAAGGTTCCGACTGGTTCTGGTGGTTCGGCGACTACAATCCGGCCGGCAGCGTCAGCGACTTCGAGCAGCTGTTCCGGACCCAGCTGCGCGAGCTCTATCGCATGCTCGGCGTGGCGCCGCCGGCGCTGCTCGACGTCCCGCTGTCGAGCGGCGGCGGCTGGGCGGAGAATGCCGGCACCATGCGCCGGAACGTCTGATGAAGTTCGACACCCATCACGCCGGCCTGCTGCTGCATCCGACCTCGCTGCCTTCCGGCACGCTTGCCGATGCGGTGCGCTGGCTGGATTTCCTGCAGGCTGCCGGGTTCGGCCTCTGGCAGATGCTGCCGCTGGGCCTGCCGCTGGTGGGACTGTCGCCCTATCAGTGCGCGTCGGCGTTCGCGGTCAATCCCATCCTGTTTCCCCATGCGCAGGCCGACATGCGCGGCTTCGCCGGCTGGCGTGCGCGCCAGCGCCACTGGGTCGAGGACTACGCGCGCTTCATGGTCCTCAAGGGCGAGCAGGGCGGCGCCCCCTGGACCGAATGGCCGCAGGCATTGCGCGACCGCGACCCGCGCACGCTGGCCGAGTTTGAAGCCAGCCATGCCGATGCCCTGAAAGCGGTCATGGTTGAACAGTATTGCGCGGCGCGGCAATGGCAGGATATTCGTGCGGCAGCCGCGGCGCGCGGGATCAAGCTGTTCGGCGACATGCCGATTTTCGTCGCCCACGACAGTGCCGACGTCTGGGCGCGGCGCGACCTGTTCCTGCTCGATGCCGCCGGTCACCCGACCGTGGTGGCGGGGGTGCCGCCTGACTACTTTTCCGCGACGGGACAGCGTTGGGGCAACCCGCACTACAACTGGGAAGCCATGCAGGCAGATGGCTTTGCCTGGTGGCGGGCCCGCCTGCGCACGCATTTCGAGTGGTTCGATCTGGTGCGCATCGACCATTTTCGCGGGCTGGCCGCGGCCTGGGCGATTCCCGCTGCGGAGGCCACCGCCATCCACGGCGAATGGGTCGCGTCGCCGGGGGCGGCCCTGTTGCGGGCGATCGCGAAGGAAATGGGTGACTTGCCCCTGGTGGCCGAGGACCTGGGCATCATCACCCCGGACGTCTCCGCGTTGCGCCACCAGTTCGGATTGCCGGGCATGGCCGTGCTGCAGTTCGCGTTCGACGACCATGCCGACAATCCGCACAAGCCGGAGAATGTGCATCCCGATACGGTCTATTACACCGGTACGCATGACAACGACACGACCCTCGGATGGTGGCAGACGCTGCCCGAACACGACCGCCAGCGGGTCATGCATCAACTGGGCGTCAGCGATCCTGCTGCCGTGCCCGATGCCATGGTTGATACGGTGCTGGCGAGTCATGCCGCCCTGGCGATCCTGCCGATGCAGGACGTGCTGCGGCTGGGAAGCGAGGCGCGCATGAACACCCCGGGCACCGAACAGGGAAACTGGACCTGGCGCTTCGAATGGGAAGATTTACCCACAGACCTGGCAGCCCGTTTGTTCAAACAATTACAGAAGGCCAATCGATGCGAGACGCAAGCCAACCCATGAAGCAGCCTGACAAGCCTGCTGCCGGACAGACGCAGGGAAGCCACGGAATCCCCGCAATCAGCGAGGCGATTCGGCGCGTGCAGGCCGGAACCCACCATGATCCGTTCGAAGTGCTGGGGCTGCATCTCCAGCCCGACGCCAGTCTCCTGATCCGTGCTTTTCTGCCGGCTGCCGAGGCCGTCGAGGTGGCGGGCGGATCGATGACGCGGATCCAGGGCACCGACTGCTTCGAGCGACTGCTGCCGCCTGGTGCAGACGTGGGGCCGCATCCGACGCTGCGCTGGCAGGACAAGCGCGCGGGTGAATGGCATGCCACGATATGCCCCTACAGCTTCACGCCGCAACTCGGCGAAATGGACCTTTACCTGCTTGGCGAAGGACGACACCTGGAAGCCTGGAAGGTCCTGGGTGCACGCCTCAAGACAGTCGACGGCATTGCAGGCTGCCTGTTTGCCGTGTGGGCGCCGGCAGTGCAGCGCGTCAGCGTGGTCGGCGACTTCAACGAATGGGACGGACGCCGGCATCCGATGCGCAGTCGTGGCACGTCCGGCATCTGGGAACTGTTCGTTCCCGGCCTCGGTGCCGGCCACGCCTACAAATACGAAATCCTCGGCCGGGACGGCCAACTGGTTCGCAAGACCGATCCCTATGCCCGCCAGATGTTCATGCGACCCGAAACCACCAGCCGCATTCCCGACGACTCGCACTTTGCCTGGCAGGACGGCGGCTGGATCGAGGCGCGTGCCCGGTTCGACTGGCAGCATCGCCCGATCAGCATCTACGAGCTGCATGCCGGTTCCTGGCGTCGTCATGCGGACGGCAGCTTCTACAGCTGGGGCGAGCTCGCAGCCGAACTGATTCCTTACGTGCTGGATCTGGGCTTCACCCACGTCGAACTGATGCCGGTGGCCGAGCACCCACTCGATGCCTCGTGGGGGTACCAGATATCGGGCTATTACGCGCCGACCGCGCGCTTCGGCTCGCCGGACGATTTCCGCGGTTTCGTCGACGCCTGCCATCGGGCCGGCATCGGCGTGTTGCTTGATTGGGTGCCGGCACACTTTCCGAAGGATGAATTCGCGCTGGCACGCTTCACCGGAGAAGTCGTGTACGAACACGAAGACCCGCGGCGCGGCGAACATCAGGACTGGGGCACGCTGATCTTCAATTTCGGCCGCAACGAGGTGCGCAATTTCCTGGTCGCCAATGCGCTGTACTGGCTCGACGAGTTTCACATCGACGGCCTGCGCGTCGACGCCGTCGCCTCGATGCTCTACCTCGACTATTCGCGCAAGGAGGGCGAATGGCTGCCGAACCAGTATGGTGGGCGCGAGAACATCGAGGCGATCGCGTTCCTGCGCGAAATGAATACCGAGGTGCATGGGCGCTTCCCCGGCGTGCTGACGATCGCGGAGGAGTCGACGGCATGGCCGGCCGTGTCGCGCCCGGTCGAACTCGGCGGGCTCGGCTTCTCGATGAAGTGGAACATGGGCTGGATGAACGACAGCCTCGACTACATCTCGAAGGAGCCGGTCTACCGCAAGTACCAGCACAACCAGCTGACCTTCAGCCAGATGTACGCCTGGACCGAGAACTTCGTGCTGCCGCTGTCGCACGACGAAGTCGTGCACATGAAGAAAAGCCTGCTCGACAAGATGCCGGGCGACGTCTGGCAGCGTTTCGCCAACCTGCGCCTGTTCTACGCCTGGCAATTTGCCCATCCGGGCAAGAAGCTGCTGTTCATGGGCGGCGAATTCGGCCAGTGGAACGAGTGGAACGAGGCGGGCCCGCTCGACTGGACGCTGCTCGAGTTTCCGGCGCACGACGGCATTCGCGCGCTGCTGCGCGACCTCAATCGCCTGTATTGCCAGGAGGCGGCATTGCACGAGTTCGATTTCGACCCGCGCGGCTTTCGCTGGATCGACTGCCACGATGCCGACCAGTCGGTGCTGAGCCTGGTTCGTCAGGGGCAGGATTCCGCCGCACGGCTCGTCGTCCTGCTGAATTTCACCCCGGTGCCACGCCGCGGTTATCGTATCGGCGTGCCGGCCGGATCGGCATGGTGCGAGGTGCTGAACACCGACTCGATGTACTACGGCGGTAGCAATCTCGGCAACGGCGAACCGCTGCAGGCGCAGAACGTGCCATGGATGGGCTTCGATCAGTCGATCGAAGTCACGCTGCCCCCGCTCGGTGCGATCTTCCTCAGGCCTTGCAGCTGATGGAGCGGGCCGGGAAACAAGGGGACAGGAACATGAAACGCGGCGCAATGAAAGTACTGTTCGTGGCGAGCGAAGCCTATCCGCTGGTCAAGACCGGCGGTCTGGGCGATGTGCTCCACAGTCTGCCGCATGCCTTGCATGCCCGCGGCGTCGACATCCGCCTGGTGCTGCCGGGCTATCGTGCGCTGCTGCGGCAGCTCGACGCGGTGCGCATTATTGGCTGGTGCGACGTCCGAGGTGCCGAGGGCATCGTCAGTGCCCGTGTCCTGGAAACGCGCCATCCCGATTTTGCCTTCCCCCTCTGGGTGATCGACTGCCCGGCCTTGTTCGACCGCGCGGGCAACCCTTACGTCAGTGCCAGCGGTCAGGACTGGCCGGACAATGCCGAGCGTTTCACCGTGTTCGCCCGCGTTGCCGCACTGCTGGCTCAGGATGCGCTGGACCTCGGCTGGAAGCCGGCGGTGGTGCATGCACATGACTGGCAGACGGGGCTCGTGGCAGCCTTTCTGGCCGACCAGCCGGAGCGTCCGAAGACCGTGTTCACCATCCATAACCTGGCCTACGGCGGGCACTTCTCGCACGATGAATTCGTCCGCCTGCAGTTGCCTGGCCACTGGTGGTCGCCCGAGGGCGTCGAGTTTCATGGCGGCTTTTCCATGCTGAAGGCAGGCATCGTCTATGCCGACTCCGTCACCACGGTCAGCCCCACGTATGCCACCGAGATCTGCACCCCTGAATTCGGCTACGGGCTCGACGGATTGCTGCTGTCGAGGCAGTACAAGCTGCATGGCATCCTCAATGGCATCGATATGCGGGTCTGGAATCCGCATACCGATCCGCATTTGCCCGCGCATTTCTCCGCAGGCCGCATCCACCCGGGCAAGCGGCGCAACAAACAGGCCTTGCTCGAACGCTTCCTGCCCGAGGTGGACCAGGACGCGCTGCAGGCGCCCCTGCTCGGGCTGGTCGGGCGGCTCGTTGAGCAGAAGGGGGTCGACTGGATGCTGGGCGCGATACCGGTGCTGCTCGCCGAAACCGATGCACGTTTCGTCATGCTGGGCAGCGGCCAGGCATCCTACGAGCAGAAATTCACACGGCTGGCCAAGCAGCATCCGCACCGGGTGTTCGTCGAAATCGGCTATGACGAGCCACTGGCGCACCTGATCGAGGCCGGATCGGACCTGTTCCTGATGCCGTCGCGCTTCGAGCCATGCGGCCTGAACCAGATGTACAGCCTGCGTTACGGCACGCTGCCCGTCGTGTTCAAGACCGGCGGGCTTGCCGACACCGTGGTCGATGCCGCGGAAGCCAGCCTGGCCGACGGCACCGCCAACGGCTTCGTGTTCGACACGCCCAGCGTCGACGCCTTTGTCGCTGCGATTCGCCGTGCACTCGACCTGTACCGGCAGCCCGCCGTATGGCAGCGGTTGCAGCAGACCGGCATGCGCCAGTCCTTCGACTGGGCCGGGAGCGCCGGCCATTATCTTTCTCTGTACGCCTTCTGATTCGAATTGGAATTTCCATGTCAGCCAAGAAATCACCCACGCACTCCTGTTCCCGGCCGTTTCCGCTGGACCCCCTGCAAGGCACGGTCGAAGCGGTCACCGGCGATTTCGAACGCTACCAGTACTATCATCTGGGTCGCCTGCAAGGCTGTCCCGAGGTCTATACCTATCAGTCGCTGGCCTGGACGCTGCGCGATCGCATCATGTCGGACTGGATGAATTCCTATGCCGCTCGCGACCAGCCGGGGAAGCGGCGCGGGTACTATCTGTCGCTCGAATTCCTGATCGGCCGGTCGCTGGCCAACCATGTGCTGAACCTGGGGCTGGAGACGCCGGTGCAGGAAGCCCTGCAGCGCTTTGGCCAGAGCCTCGAAACAGTGGCCGAGGAAGAGGAGGATGCCGGGTTGGGCAATGGCGGTCTCGGCAGGCTCGCAGCCTGTTTCATGGACAGTTGCGCCACGCTGAACCTGCCGGTGATGGGCTACGGGCTCCACTACGAGTACGGCATGTTCCGGCAGCGCATCGAAAACGGCTACCAGAAAGAAGACACCGACCACTGGCTGCGCAACGGCAACCCATGGGAAGTCGAGCGTTCGGAATTTACATGTCGGGTGCCGTTTGGCGGGCGCACCGAACACTATCGCGACAAGGCGGGTGTCGAACATGTGCGCTGGATCGATACCAACGACGTGCTTGCCATTCCGTTCGACATGCCGATTTCGGGATACCGCAATCATGCGGTCAACACCCTGCGGCTGTGGAAAGCCGCAGCGACGGACGAGTTCAATCTCGACGAATTCAATGCAGGCAGCTACACCGAGGCGGTGCAGGCAAAGAACCATGCCGAGCACATTTCCATGGTGCTCTATCCCAACGATAGCAGCGAGAATGGCAAGGAACTGCGCCTGCGTCAGCAGTATTTCCTGGCGTCGGCCAGCCTGCAGGATGCGATGCGGCAGTGGCGGTCTGCCGGCAACGATGACCTGACGAAATTTGCCGAACACAACGTGTTCCAGATGAACGACACGCACCCCACCATTGCGGTGGCGGAACTGATGCGCCTGCTCATGGACGAGAACCGGCTGACGTGGGAACAGGCCTGGAAGATCACGTCGCAGTGCATGGCCTACACCAATCACACGCTGCTGCCCGAAGCGCTCGAGCGCTGGCCGGTGGCGCTGTTCGAGCGGCTGCTGCCGCGCCTGCTCGAGATCATCTACGAAATCAACGCCCGCTTTCTGCGCCAGGTTTCACTGAAGTGGCCGGGTGACATCGACCGCCAGCGCCGCATGTCGATCATCGAGGAAGGCGGTGTGCGACAGGTGCGCATGGCGTGGCTGGCCATCGTCGGCAGCTTTTCCGTCAACGGCGTGGCAGCGCTGCATTCGCAATTGCTGAAGGAGGGGCTGTTCCGCGACTTCGTCGATCTGTGGCCGGAAAAATTCAACAACAAGACCAACGGTGTCACGCCGCGCCGCTGGATTGCGCATGCCAATTCCGGCATGAGTGCGTTGATCAGCAGCCAGATCGGGGAAGGCTGGGTGGCCGACCTGGCGCAACTTGAAAAGCTCAAGCCCCTGGCGGCGGTGAAGCACAAGAAGTTTCACGAGCAGTGGCGGGCGGTCAAGCGCGTCAACAAGGAGCGGCTGGCGGCGCTGGTCAAGGCCGAATGCGGCGTCGAGTTCGATCCGGATGCCCTGTTCGACGTGCAGGTGAAGCGCATCCACGAATACAAGCGGCAACTGCTCAACGTGCTGCACGTGATTCACCTCTACAACCGGGTCAAGAAGGGCAATCTGGAAGGATGGGCGGATCGCTGCGTGCTGATCGGCGGCAAGGCCGCACCCGGCTACGCGATGGCGAAGCGCATCATCAAGCTCATCAACAGCGTGGCCGATGTGGTCAACAACGATCCGGCCGTCAATGGCCGCCTGAAGGTTGCCTTCCTGCCGAACTACCGGGTTTCCAGCATGGAGGTCATCGCGCCGGCGACCGACCTTTCCGAGCAGATATCGACAGCCGGCAAGGAAGCTTCCGGCACCGGCAACATGAAGTTCATGATGAACGGGGCGGTCACGATCGGCACCTACGACGGTGCGAACATCGAGATTCTCGAGGCGGTCGGGGAGGACAACTTCTTCCTGTTCGGGCTGCGTGCCGGGGAGGTCGAGGCCCTGCGTCCGCAATACCAGCCCCTGATGTATATCGAGCACGACCACGAATTGCGCGAGGTCATCGACCTGCTGGCCTCGGGACACTTCAATCCCCTTGAACCCGGCATTTTCGACATGATTCTGGGCTCGCTGATGAGTCCGCACGATCCCTGGATGACGCTTGCGGATTTCCGCGGCTATGTCGATGCCCAGGCCAGCGTATCGCAGGCGTGGCAGGACCCGGAAGCCTGGACACGCATGAGCATCCTCAACACCGCATCGAGCGGATTCTTTTCAACCGACCGCACGATGCGGGAATACAACACTGATATCTGGAAACTCGGTTAAGCCCCGCTATTAACAGGCGTTCTGGCATGTTGTTTAATAGCAACGAAGAGGTTTGCAAGATTAAAACAGGATGGGTATATCGGGATAGCGGAACGGCGTTTAATATATAATTGTTCCCTAATGCTTGCCGAAGGCACCGATCGAACGTGTTGATGGTTCGGCCGCATGACAGGCAGGCCAACGCCGCAAAGCCCCGATACCCTTTTATCTCTGGAGCATCTCATGCAAATCAAACAACTCAGTCTGGCCGTTGCTGCCGTTCTGGCCAGCGCACCCCTGTTCGCTCAGCAGCCTGCCCCGCAAGCTCTCCCGCAGGGCACCTACGGCATGGCGCCTGAGGCCGAAGTCGCGCCGGCCAACCGCAACGCCGACCAGTGGGTGGCGCGCATGTCCGATTTCACCAAGAACGCCCAGGCCTTCAAGGATCCCGAAGTATTCACGTACTGGCTCAATGCCATGACCGATCCTTCCATGGTGGCCGCCCTCGGTGACGGCATGCTCGAGCCGGGCAACTGGCTGCGCATGATGACTTCCATGATGCAGCCGGGCGCCGTCAGCAATTATGCGCAATTCATGATGGATCCGATGATCTATGCGCGTTGGGGCGGCGCCATGATCAATCCGATGTGGTACACCAAGATCGCGACCGACATGGCCAACCCGTCCAAGATCATGGGCTGGATGATGCTGCCGCTGGATCGCCGCCTGATGTCGACCAGCATGAAAATGCTCGACCCCAACCTCTATCTCAGATTCATGATGATGCCGACCGATCCGCGCGGCATGTCCCTGATGTTTGCGCCGATGAATCCGCAGCTTTACGGCAGCATGATGGGTGGGCTGGTGAATCCGCAGCTGGTCGGCGGTGAAAATTCCACCTGGGGCACGTTCATGTATCCGAAGCAGCCGGTCGTTGCCTTGCAGCCGGCAGCGCCGCTGACGCTGCCGATCAACCTGCTGGATCCCAGCACGTACGGCAACATCCTGAACATCGTTCCTGGCATGCCGAGCCTGCCCAGCCTGACTTCCGGCCTGCCGAGCCTGCCTTCGTTGCCCGCAGGCTTCCCCTCCACCGGTGCGCCGGGTGCGGCACCGGCTGCCAAGGTGGCGACCGCCCCCGCGGCATTTGCGATCCAGCCCGGCATCCCCGCAACGATGAGCCTCGGTGGCGATTCGCTGTTCAAGACCGGCCAATCGTCGATCAAGGGCCTGACGCCCGAGGGACGTGCCCAGCTCGACGCGCTGGTTGCCAAGATCAAGGCCTACGGCGCGATCGAATCCATCAAGGTCATCGGCCACGCCGACAAGATGGGCAAGCCGGTCGCGAATCAGAAGCTGTCGCTGGCCCGCGCCAAGGCCGTCGCGTCCTATCTCAAGTCCCAGGGCGTAAAAGCGACGACCATCGCTACCGCTGGAATGGGTGACACCAAGCCGGTCGTGGAATGCGACATGAAGCAGCCGAAGGATGCGCTGAAGGCTTGCCTTGCGCCCAACCGCCGCGTCGAAATCGAGATCGTCGGCGCCAAGAAGTAAGCGGGGCTGACAGGCGCATCCCGCCAGGATGCGCCAACCAAAGAAAAAGGCCGGTCGACCGGCCTTTTTCTTTGGTTCGACTGCAGGAGGCAGGATCAGGCCGCCTGTACCGGAATTTCGTGGCGCGTGTCCAGGATCGTGTTGCCCTCGCCGATGTAAACCAGTTCGGGTGCGTAACGCGCCAGCTCCAGTTCGTTGTAGACCGCGTAAGTGGCGATGATGACGAGATCGCCGGGATTCGCCTTGTGCGCGGCAGCGCCGTTCACCGAGATGATGCCGGAGCCGCGTGCCGCCCGAATGGCGTACGTGGTGAAACGCTCGCCATTGGTGACGTTGTAGATCTGGATCTGCTCGTATTCGTGGATGTCTGCGGCATCAAGCAGGTTCTCGTCGATGGCGCACGATCCTTCGTAATGAAGTTCGGAATGCGTGACGGTAGCCCGATGCAGCTTGGACTTGAGCATCGTTCTTTGCATGACGGTGCCCTCACAAAAAATGGAGAGACATTATAAAACTTCAGGGCGAATAGCCCAAGTCGAAATCCATGTTGTCGATCAGCCGGGTCGACCCCAGCCAGGCCGCGCCAAGCGCCACCAGCTGCGTGCTGTCCGGCGTCGGCGCCTGCAGGGTCGCGGCATCGCGCAGCGCGACATAGTCGACCCGCCAGCCTGCCATTTTCAGGTGGCGGCTCGCGGCGTTGCACAGGGCCGCGAAATCCCGTTCGCCTGACCGGACTGCGTTGGCGATGGCAGTCAGTTCGGCACTCAAACGGCCCGCCATGACGCGCTCGGATGCGCCGAGGTAGCCGTTGCGCGAACTCATCGCCAGACCGTCAGCCTCGCGCTGCGTGTTGCCTGCAAAGATCTCGATCGGCAGGTTGAACTGGCGCACCATTTCGCGGATGACCAGCAATTGCTGGAAATCCTTCTTGCCGAATACGGCCACGCGCGGCTGGACCAGATTGAGCAGTTTCAGAACCACCGTCGCCACGCCGCTGAAATGGCCCGGGCGGAAGGCGCCGCACAGGTCATTTGCCAGGGCATCCGGCGGCTGCACGATGAAGGTTTGCGGTACCGGGTAGATCTCGGCGACGTCGGGAACGAACACGAGGTCGCAGCCCGCAGCCGCGAGCTTGTCGAGATCGGCGTCGATTGTGCGCGGATAGCGTTCGAAATCCTCCCCGTCCCCGAATTGCAGCGGGTTGACGAAAATGCTTGCGACGACGGGCTGGCCATGCAACTTCGCCAGCGCGACGAGAGACAGGTGGCCGGCGTGCAGGTTGCCCATGGTGGGCACGAAAGCGGTACCGGCTTGCCCGGCAAGCACATGGCGCAGTGCGGCGGCGGTGTGCAGGACCTGCATCAGAAGGCGTGGTCGGCGGCGGGAAAGACGCCGTTCTTGACGGCTGCAACGTAGGCGCGCGCTGCCGATTCGATGCCATCGCTGCCGGCCAGAAAATTTTTCGAGAATCTGGGCGGGCGCGGATACAGCCCCAGCATGTCATAGAGCACCAGCACCTGGCCCGAGCAATCGGCGCCGGCGCCGATGCCGATGGTCGGTATGGCGAGTGCTTCGGTGACCGTCCTTGCCAGCGTCGCCGGCACCATTTCGAGCACGATGAGGCCTGCGCCGGCTGCTTGCAGGGCACGCGCGTCATCGATCAGTTGTGCAGCGGCCGCATCCTCGCGCCCCTGGACCCGATAGCCGCCCAGCTGATTCACCGATTGCGGCAACAGACCCAGGTGTGCGCACACCGGAATGCCGCGCCCGGTCAGAAAGGCGACGGTGTCGACCATGACTGCACCGCCCTCGAGCTTGACCATGTGGGCACCTGCCGCCATCAGCCGGGCGGCCGCAGCAAACGCGCGCTCGGGCGACGGCTGGTAGCTGCCGAAGGGCAGGTCGGCAACGATGAAGGCGCGTGCGCTGCCGGCCGCGACGCACCGCGTGTGGTAGGCCATCTCGGCAAGCTTCACCGGCAGGGTCGAGGCATGGCCCTGGATCACCATGCCGAGCGAGTCGCCCACCAGCAGAACGTCGACGCCGGAGGCATCGAGTACGCGCGCGAAACTCGCGTCGTAGCAGGTGAGCACGGCGATCTTCTCGCCCTGCTCGCGCATCGCCTTGAGGGTGGAAAGGGTGACGCGCATGGCCTAGGCTGCGCGACTGAAGAACTCGCGCGGGCCGCGCATCTTGCTGATGCGTTCCAGAAGCAGCCCGAAGTCGGCTTCGTTGTCGGCGAAATTGAGATGGCTGGTATTGACGATGAGCAGGGGTGCAGCATCATAGCGATGAAAGAATTCGCTGTAGCTGTTCGCCAGCCGCTGCAGGTAGCCTGCGTCCATCCCGCGCTCGAACTCGACGCCGCGCCGGCGGACGCGTTCCTGCAGCACTTCGGCCGGAGCCTGCAGGTAGATCACCAGGTCCGGTGTCAGCGTTTGCAGGACGAGATCGGCATACACCTTCTGGTACAGCTCGAATTCATCGTCGTCCAGATTCAGCCGTGCAAACAACATGTCCTTGTCGATCAGAAAGTCGGACACGATGGCGTTCCGGAACAGGTCGCCCTGCGCCACATCGCGCAACTGACGCGAGCGTTCGAACAGGAAATGCAGTTGCGTCGGCAGCGCATAGCGCTTGGGTTCCTGATAGAAACGGGGCAGGAAGGGATTGTCGCTGGCATTTTCCAGCAGGGTGTCGGCGTCGAGGTGCTCGGCGAGCTTGTAGGCGAGACTGGTCTTGCCGGCCCCGATCGGGCCTTCGACGACGATGTGGCGATAGCGGGCGAGGGTCATGCGTTGACGGCGGCAGCTGGAGTGGGGAGAACGGCCACGCACTGGTCTGTACAGGCAGTCAGCCAGTCGGCGGCCCGGCCGCGGCCGGGGATCAGGGTGTCGGGTGCGATTTCCCGCAACGGCAGCAGCACGAAGCCTCGTTCATGCATGCGCGGGTGCGGCAGGCTCAGTCCGTCCTCATGGAAATGCGCAGTGCCGTAGAGCAGCAGATCGAGGTCGAGCGTGCGCGGCGCATTGCGAAAACTGCGCTCGCGTCCGTGCCGGTGCTCGATGTCCAGCAACGCGTCCAGCAACGCACGCGGTGCGAGGCGTGTTTCCACCTGGGCCACGGCGTTGATGAAATCGGGCTGGTCGACATGCCCCACCGGCGCCGAGGCGTACAGGGAGGAGCGCGCGAGCAGCCGGGTGCCGGGCAGCCGGTCGAGCTCGGCCAGCGCACGCTCCACCTGCATGGCCGGGTCGTCGAGGTTGGCGCCGAGGCCAATGGTGGCGGTGACGTTCATGCAGGTTCCGGGCTGCCGGCGCCATCGGCCGGTTTTCTGCGCTTGCGCCGTCTGCGCGGCTTGGTCGAACTGTCGGCCAGCAGCATGGCGGCGCGCTCGGTCTCGCTGACCTCCTGGAAGCGCGTCCACCATTCGCCGAGCTCAGCTGCCACTTCGCCGGATTCGGCGCGCAGCAACAAAAAGTCGTAGGCGGCGCGGAAGCGAGGATGCTCGAGCAGTCGAAACGGCCGCTGCCCGCCGCGTTGCTCGAAGCGCGGCTGCAGTGCCCACACCTCCTTCATCATGCCGTCGTAGCGGCGCGGAATCGCAAGCTGGCCGCGCTGCGCGTCGAGCACCGCGTCCATGGCCAGAACCAGCGCGGGCTGCGATTTTTCGCCGCCCGCTTCGAGCGCGCGCCAGCGCTGCAGTACCTGCGGCCACAGCAGGGTGCCGAACAGGAATGCCGGCGAGGCCGGCTTGTCCTCTGCGATGCGTGCATCGGTGGTCTTCAGTGCTGCGGTGATGAATCGCTCGCCCGTGGGGTCGTCGAGGATGGTGTCGAGCAGCGGCAGCATGCCGTGGTGCAGACCCTCGGCGCGCAACTGGTGGACGCCGCGCAGCGCGTGGCCGGACATCAGCAGCTTGAGCGCCTCGTCGAAGATGCGCGCGCGCGGGATATTGGCCAGCAGCGGCGCCAGCGTGGCGACCGGCCGGCGGGTGTCCGGATCGATATGGAAATCGAGCTTCGCGGCGAAACGGGCGGCGCGCAGCATGCGTACCGGATCCTCGCGGAAGCGGGTTTCCGGATCGCCGATCATGCGCAGCACGCGCTTCCTGCAGTCGGCCACGCCGCCGAAATAGTCGTGGACTTCCTCGCGTGCGGGGTCGTAATAGAGCGCGTTGATGGTGAAGTCGCGGCGCGCGGCATCGTCCGCCATGTTGCCGAAGACGTTGTCGGACAGCAGGCGGCCGTGCTCGTCGGTCGGGCGTTCGTCTTCGTCCTCGGCTTCCTTCTGGCCGTTGGCGCGGAAGGTCGTGACCTCGATGGTCACGCGTCCGCACATCACGTGAACGATCTGGAAGCGCCGGCCGATGATGCGCGAACGACGGAAAAGGCGCCGGACTTCCTCGGGCGTGGCGTCGGTGGCGACGTCGAAATCCTTGGGCGTCTTGCCGAGCAGCAGATCGCGCACCGCGCCGCCGACGAGATAGCCCTTGTAGCCCGCCTGCGCCAAAGTCTCGCATACCTTGAGCGCGCAGTCGTCGAGCTGGTCGCGGCGGATGCCGTGCGCGGCCTGCGCCAGAATCAGCGCGCCGTTGGCAGCGCGCGGTCTGCGGCCGAATACTTTGTCGATGATGCGACGAATCATGAGGTGCGCAAGGCAGGTGTGTGCGAAACAGTTCGCGATTATACAGGCTGGTCCTGGCGCACCGATTGCCACAGGGATGCCGTGCCCTGGCCGTACAGGGCTTCGAGTGCCGCGGGCGTCAGCATCGCGGCCGGGCTGCCAAGCTGCCAACGGCCGTCACCGTGCAGGAACAGCAGGCGGTCGCAGTGACACGCCGCCCAGTTGGGGTCGTGCAGTGTCAGCACCACGGCATGGCCGGCATCGGCTTCGCTGCGCGCCCACGCCAGCAGCCGGGCTTGATGGGCAGGATCGAGGTGGGTCAGCGGTTCGTCCAGCAGCGCGACCTGCGGTTGTTGCACGGCCAGTTGCGCCAGCCGCGCGCGCTGGCGCTCGCCGCCGGACAGGGTATCGAGCGGACGCTGGGCAAGCTGGTCCAGTTCCCATGCCGCAAGCTGTCGCGCCAGCTCGAACGGCGCGCTGTCGAAGGGATAGCGTCCGAGCGCCACGAAGTCGGACACGCTGCCGAAGAATCCGCCTGGATCGTCCTGCGGCAGCAGTCCGATGTGGCGCGCCCGGGCCAGCGGCGGCATGGTGGCGAGGGCGCTGCCGTCGAGTGTGGCCAGGCCTTGCGCCGGTCGTGCCAGCCCGGCCAGCACGGCGAGCAGCGTCGACTTGCCGGCACCGTTGGGGCCGAGGATGCCGAGCACCTCGCCGGGTTCGATGATCAGGTCGAGCCTGTCGATCAGCGTGCGGTCGCCGGCCTGCAGGGTCAGTTGCCGGGCGACGAGATTCATGGCCTGCGCAGCATCCACAACATCACCGGCACGCCCAGCAGCGCGGTCAATACGCCCACCGGCAGTTCGCGCGGGTCGATCACGGTGCGTGCCAGCGCATCGGCCAGCACCAGCAGGCTGCCGCCGGCCAGCGCGGCAGCGGGCAGCAGGGTGCGGTGGCCGCGCATGCCCATTTTGCGCAGCGCGTGCGGCACCATCAGGCCGACGAAGCCGATGCTGCCGGCCTGCGCCACGACCAGCGCGGTGCAGGCGCCGGCAAGCCCGAACAGCATCCAGCGCGTGGGCGCGACGGCCACGCCGAGCGAAGCAGCTTTCAGCGGTGAGA
This sequence comes from Thiobacillus sp., assembly GCA_041912015.1. GTDB lineage: Bacteria > Pseudomonadota > Gammaproteobacteria > Burkholderiales > Thiobacillaceae > Thiobacillus. Next base: position 27,264 of record JAYRNU010000152.1, read on the forward strand.
GCTGCAGCACGTCGAGTCGCCCGGCCAGGCCCAACCCGGCGGCGACAGCCAGCAGCAGCGCCGCCCACAGCAACACGGGCTGGCCGGTCCACGCCAGATCGCCCATCAGGAAAAACAGCATGCCCGGCAGTCGCTCGGCCGGTGCCACGCTCAACACGAGCGCGATCAATGCGCCGAAGCCCGCTGCCAGCATCACCCCGGCGAGCAGCAGCGGCGTGTGGTCGCGCGCCAGCAGGCGGCCGCCGAGCGCGGCGGCGAGTACCAGGGCCAGCAGGCTGCCGGCGAACGCGAGTGCCGACACCCAGGGCCACGCCAGCCCGGCCGCCATGCCGAGCAGGGCGAGCAGGCCGGCGCCGCCGGACACGCCGAGCAGGTAGGGTTCGGCCAGCGGATTGCGGAACAGGGTCTGCATCAATGCGCCTGCCAGCGCCAGCAGGCCGCCGCAGGCGAAGGCCGCGGCCACCCGCGGGCCGCGCAGCTCGGCGAGAATCTGCAGGGCCAGCTCGCGGTCGGCCGGCAGCGCACCGGCCAGCAGGCCGAAGGCGATGGTCAGCGGAGCAGCCAGCCCGAGCAGCAGCAGTTTGGTGCGGGGGGTCAGATCGGGCCTTACTGCTTCGGGCCTTCGCCCGGCTTGGCCTGTGCCTGGGCGTCCGGCTCCGGCAACACCGTGACGTGCAGCATCACCACGGGCTCGAGCGGGACATCGCCGTAGGGCCCGCGCTCGCCGCGTGGCACGGCGGCAATCGCATCGACCACGTCCATGCCGTCGATCACCTGGCCGAACACGGCATAGCCCCAGCCTTCGAAGCTCTTGCCGCGATGGTTGAGGAAGGCGTTGTCCGCGACATTGATGAAGAACTGCGAACTCGCCGAGTGCGGTTCACCGGTACGCGCCATCGCCAGCGTGCCGCGCAGGTTCTTCAGGCCATTGTCGGCCTCGTTCCGGATCGGTGCGTTTTTCGGCCTTTCCACCATGTCCGGCGTCATGCCGCCGCCCTGGATCATGAAATTCGGGATGACCCGGTGAAACACCAGGCCGTCGTAGAACCCGGTCTTCACGTAGTTGAGAAAATTTCCGACCGATTGCGGCGCCAGGCCCGGGAACAGTTCCAGCGTGATGTTGCCCTTGCCGGTTTCGATCAGCACCCGCGGATTGGCAGGCTGGCCTGCGGCCGGCGCGGTCGACACGGTCTGCGTACCGGGCTCGCTGGCGCCGCAGCCGGAGATCCCGAGCAGGCATGCGCCGATCAGCAGCGTGGTGGAAAAAAGGGACGTTCGAATCATCAGGGCATCTCCGGGCGGACCAAGTGGAAGAGATTCTACCGGCGCACGGCCGACTGCAAAAACGCCTCGAACAGCTGCGCCGCGTTGTCGTGGAGCAGATTGCGCCTGACAGGCTCGTCCAGGGATCCTGACCAGCTGCGGATCTGCGCGACCACGGCTTCGTAGTGTTGCCAGCGGTTCTGGCTGAAGGTGTCGACCGCCGCCACGAAGCGTCCGGGAAAGCGTTCGAACAGCGCACGCCAGGCAGGCAGGAGGATGCCGTCCGGCGCGATGCGATCATCGCGCACCGAGGTGTCGATCCACAGCGTATCGGGATAACGCGCCAGCATTGCCGCCAGCAACTCGGGCTGCGGCTCGGTGCCGAGATGGGCCCACAGAACCCGTACCTCGGGCGCGATGGCGAAAGCCTGAGCGATCACTTCGGCATCGCCGTGGATCATCAGCACCAGCTTGCGCGCGGCCGCCATGCGCACCAGTTGCGCGAATACCGGCTGGTGCGCGTCACGGGCGAACAGGTGCAGCTCGCCGATGCCTGCCCAGTTCCCGTCATCGAGCTGTGCCGCCACCCGGGCCGGCAGCCCGGCGTCGTGTACCCAGTCGACCTTCCGCAGATCCGACTCGTACACGCCGAGCAGCGGAATCACGCGATCCGGCAGCCGCCGGTACAGGCTCCCGGCCAGATCCGGCGGCGAGCTCGTGACCACGATGCGTTGCACCCCTGCCGCATCGAGCTTGGCCAGCACATCTTCGGGCGAGATGGCCGCGGCAACGGGTCCGGAATAGTGGGCATGGGCGTCGATCACGGCAGCCGGCGGGCGCTCGGCGAACGCGCAGGCGGCAGCCGCAGAAGCCGCTGCCGCGACAAGCAGGCGGACGGCCCGGATCATGCTGCCAGGCGGGCGTCGATCGCGGCGCGCACCGTGGCCAGCGGCTGGCAGCCGTCACTGATCCTGTGCAGCTGCGACCCCTGCTGCAGGATCAGTGCGGGGAACCCGCGCAGGCCGGCCTGGCGGGCCTGTCTGAAATGTGCCCCGGTCCTGTCACGGGCGGCATCGCTTTCGAATTCGCGCACGAATGCAGCGCCCTCGATGACGCGATCGATCGCCAGTTCGGCCAGCACTTCGGTCTGCGTGACGTCGCGTCCTTCGGCGTAGAACGCGCGCTGAATGGCTTTGAACAGGGGGAAGATCTGCGCCGGATCCAGTCCGCCCGCGGCCACAACGGCGCGACAGGCGGGCTCGGTATCGTAGACGAATCCTGGCGGCAGCGCGTCTTCGAAGCGAAACGGCAGCCCGGTGCGCGCCTGGACCGCGTGCCAGTGATGCAGAATCTCCTCGCGCCCGGTCGCGCTCAACGGGGCGGTTTCGCCTGGCCGCAGCCCGCCCAGCACCAGCGTGATCCTCAGGCGGTCGCGGGTTTCGTCGCGCAGCGTCTCGATGACCGGCGAAAACCCCCAGCACCATGAGCACATGGGGTCGGCAAAATACCAGAGCACGGGGGCGGTCATGTCGCGCCGGCGTTCTTCACGGCCCATCCGCCTCGTCCGGGTCTCGTGGCGCATCCCGGTGCTTTCGCGGGGCGTCGTCGTCCATGAGGATGCTGTGCGCAGGCCCCTCGAGATCGTCGAACTGCCCGCTCTTGGCCGCCCACAGCATGACCCAGGCGATGATGCCGACAAGGACGAGGCTTAGCGGAATGAGGAGGATCAGAATGTCCATGTCGGGTCAGGGCCTCGGGGGCAGGGGGGCGGACGCGAGCGGCCTTCTTGATGAATCCTGCTCCACGAATGCGAATTCACCGGATCTGAAACTGGTCAGGCGAAGGGCGTTCAGCACCACCAGCAGCGAACTGGCCGACATGCCGATGCCGGCGATCCACGGCGTGACATGCCCGAGCGCGGCGGCGGGAATGGCAATCAGATTGTAGCCCAGCGCCCAGCCCAGGTTCTGGCGGATGATCCGCTGGGTCTTGCGGGCCAGTGCGACACCGTCCGCGAGCGTGGCCAGGCGGCCGCCGAGCATGACCATGTCGGCGGCCGCCTGGGCGACATCGGCGCCTTCGCCCATCGCGATCGAGACCTGCGCGCCGGCCAGCACCGGCGCGTCGTTGATGCCGTCGCCCACCATGGCGACGATGCGGCCGTCGTTCTGCAGCGCCCTGACGAATGCAAGCTTGTCCTCGGGCAACGCGCCTGCGTGCCATTCGCGGATGCCGAGCTGCTGCGCGATGGCCTTGACCGTGGCGTCGCCGTCTCCCGACAGCAGATGCAGGCGCAGGCCCAGCGCCTGCAGGGCGGCGACGGAGGCGGCGGCGTCCTGGCGTGGCGTATCGGCGAGGGCGAACCAGGCAATCAGGCCGGATTCGTCGGCGAGCGCCACCCAGCTTTCTCCCGCCGCCTGCTCCGGCGGCGCCGGCGGGTGTTGCGTTTGCGTGGCGAAACGCGGCGAGCCGATGCGGTAGCGGCGACCGTCGATGACGCCCTCGACCCCGCCGCCCGGCGTGTTGCGGATACCGCTGGCCGTCAGCGGAGAGGCGACGGGCTCGCGCAGGGCGCGGGCGATGGGATGCTCGGAGCCGGCTTCGAGCGCGGCAGCCAGCGCCCCGACTTCTTGCGCGGTGTGCCCGTTCAGCGGGACCACGCGATGCAGCCTGAGCTGGCCGTGGGTCAGGGTACCCGTCTTGTCGAACACCAGGTCGGTGGCGCGCGCCAGCGTCTCGAGCGCGTGGCCGCGCGTGGTCAGCAGCCCGAGTCGGGTGAGCCGGCCGGTGGCGGTGGTCAGCGCCGCAGGCGTGGCCAGCCCGAGCGCGCAGGGACAGGTGACGACCAGGACCGAGACCACGATCCACAGCGCTTTCGACGGGTCGATGGCAAACCAGGCCAGGCCGACCGCGACGGTGATCACGAGCAGCAGGCCGACGAACCAGGCGGCCGCGCGGTCGGCGAGCTGGCCGATGCGCGGCTTTTCGCTTTGCGCGCGGTCGAGCAGGCGCACGATGGACGCCAGCCGCGTGTCGGCGCCGAGCCTGTCGACCTGCACCACGAGCGGGCTCGACTGGTTGAGGCTGCCGCCGACGACTCGTGAATGGGCGGCCTTCGGCACCGGCAGCGATTCGCCGGTCAGCATGGCCTCGTTGACCGCGCTGTCGCCTTCGACCACCACGCCGTCGGCGGGCAGGGTTTCGCCGGGCCGCACCAGCACATGGTCGCCGACCGCCAGCCTGGCCACCGGCACCTGTTCCTCGTCGCGCGCCGGCCAGTCGGGCAGCCGCGTGGTGGCCGCGGGAATCAGCTTGACCAGTTCCTCCACCGCAGCGCCGGCGCGGCGGCGCGCGTTCATTTCAAGGAAGCGCCCGGTCAGCAGCAGAAAGATGAACATCGTGACCGAGTCGAAATACACTTCGCCGTGGCCGACAAACGTGCTGTAGACGCTGGCGAGAAACGCCGTGCCCACGCCGAGCGCCACCGGCACGTCCATGCCCAGCGTGCGGCGCCGGAGATCGCGCCAGGCGCCGATGAAGAAGGGCCACGCCGAATACAGCACGACCGGAATGGTCAGGACCAGGCTCGCCCAGTGCATCAGCAGGCGGATGTCGATGCTCATGTCGGTGGCCGTATAGGTCGGCAGCGCATACATCATCACCTGCATCATGCCGAGCCCGGCGATGGCGAGCCGCTTGATCGCGGTATTGCGCTCGCGCTTGAAGACGTCGTCGGAGCGGCCGGGATCGAACGGGTGGGCGATGTAGCCGATGTCGGACACCGCCTTGAGGATGGCCGACAACTTGATGCGGCTGTTGTCCCAGCGCACGCGCGCGCGCCGCGTGGCGTAGTTGATCTCGACCGACAGCACGCCGGGCAGCCCGGCGATGTGGCGCTCGTTAAGCCAGATGCACGCGGCGCAGACGATGTTCTCGAGTATCAGCGCGGCCTCACGGATGTTCTCGGCTTCGGCCCGGACGAAGCTTTCCTGGATCTCCGGCAGGTCGTACAGCCCCAACTGCGCCAGTTCGGCCTCCGCTTCGCGCGGGGTGGCGGGCAGGGCGGTGCGATGGGTGTAATAGGCGCCCTGTCCGCTGTCGATGATGGTCTGGGCGACCGCCTGGCAGCCGCGGCAGCAAGCCTGCCGGGTCTGGCCTTCGAACTCGACGGGATAATGGGCGCCGTCCGGTACCGGCAGGCCGCAATGAAAGCACTGGGAAAAAGACGGGGCGTCCACGAGCCCAGGAGAGCCGCTCATGGATCGCCCCAAACAAGGACGCGTATCAGCGGCAAAACCGGGAGAGACGGAGGGGCCGCTGGCGTCAGGCACAACCTGGTGTCAGAAGACGCCGTGTCCGCGAACTGCGACTGCCGGGTAGGCGCCGGGTCCGGGGATTCTGAAACCGCCGCTCGTGGCCGCGGGTTCACTCCAGTTTCTTTTGACGTCCAGATTGGGTAGGCCATTCTTCCTTACTGCGATGTCTGCCCGGCTTCGTCGCCGAAGACGATTCCTCGACGCCAAAACCGGAAAGCCCTCCATTATAGGAGCGAGCCGTCCTTCTCCTGTGCCTGCCACTTTCGGGGCAGGCGTCGCGTGGCGGACAGCTTCCGGAAAGCCGGAACATCCATAACAGTATTGAAGATAAGCATATCATAATATCATTACCCACGCGCATGCAACCGGATCCGGATCCGCTACCATGCCGTCATGAGCGAACGACTTCCCGGTGACATCCATCACCCGCAAGGGGCGGACCGTGATTGGCACGGGCGCTGAAGCGTCAACAAGCTCGCGCTTCCCCCCTGTGGAATCGGCATTGCGCGACCCCAACGGCCTGCTGGCGATGGGCGGAGACCTGTCGGTCGAGCGCCTGCTCGATGCCTATCGCCACGGCATCTTCCCTTGGTTCAATCCGGGCGAACCGATCCTCTGGTGGAGTCCCGACCCGCGCATGGTGCTGGTGCCGGGCGAGGAGCGCGTGACCCGCTCGCTGGCCAAGCGCATCCGCAACGGGGGCTTCGAGGTGCGCGTCGACACGGTCTTTCCTGCAGTGATGCGCGCATGCGCTGCGCCGCGGGTGGATGCCGCAGGCACCTGGATTTCCGCGGCGATGGTGGCGGCCTACACGCGGCTGTTCGACGCCGGCTACGCGCATTCGGTGGAAGCGTGGCATGACGGTGTGCTGGTCGGGGGCCTGTACGGCGTGGCGATCGGCCGCATGTTCTACGGCGAGTCGATGTTCAGCCGGATGCCCGATGCCTCGAAGGTCGCGCTGGTGGCGCTGGCCAGGCAGTTGCGGCAGCGGGACTTCGGCATGATCGACTGCCAGATGGAGACGGCGCATCTGGCCAGCATGGGCGCACGGACGATGCCCCGCGCGGTGTTCGTGAAGCGGGTGGCAGAGTTGGTAAACTTGCCGCATCGGCCCGGCCCCTGGACCTTCGATTCCTGATGCACCCGACTGAACCCCCGTTCCAGCGCATCCAGTTTTACCTGACTGCGCATTACGACTGCAGCTACCTGCCGGGCCGGCATGCGCGTTCGCAGGTCGCCACCCCGACCCACCTGATCGACCGCCATGCCTACAGTGCGCTGGTGCGCGCAGGGTTCCGGCGCAGCGGCCAGTTCACCTATCGGCCGCATTGCGAACAGTGCCATGCCTGCGTGCCGGTGCGGGTCGACGTCGCGGGGTTCACGCCCAACCGCAGCCAGCGCCGCTGCCTCAAGCGCAACAGCGCCTTGTCCGCACGCTTCCTGCCGCTCGATTTCAAGGAAGCGCATTACGCGCTGTACCGCCGCTACCTCGGCAGCCGCCACGCCGGGGGCGGCATGGACCGGGATGGACCCGACCAGTACACGCAGTTCCTGCTGTCATCCAATGTCGACAGCATCATGGTCGAGTTTCGCGATGGCGAGTCCCTGGTCATGGTTGCGGTGATCGATCAGGTCGACGACGGCCTCTCGGCCGTCTACACCTTCTTCGATCCTGCGCGCGAGCAGGACAGCCTCGGCGTCTACGGCGTGCTGTGGCAGATCGAACTGGCGCGGCGTCTGGAACTGCCGTATCTCTACCTCGGCTACTGGATCGCCGCGAGCCGCAAGATGGCCTACAAGAAGCAGTATCCGCCACTGGAGGGGCTGGTCGACGGCCGCTGGCAGATCCTGGATCGCGAATGAAGGCGCTGGTCATCCCGTTGCTGCTGCTGTCGGGCTGCGCGCTGACCGTCAGCGACCCGCGCGCCCTCAAGCCGCTGGAGAGTTTTGCGCCGCTGGAACGGGATCCGCGCGTCTGGGTCGAGCCGGGTTTCGAGGCCTACGGCGAGCGCGTCGCGGGAGCCCTGCCCGCAGCCATTGCGCAGGTCGAGGCGGCGCATTATCGAACGTTCGCCAGCACGCCGCGCGTCTATGTCTGCGGCAGCGATGCCTGTTTCAAGCGCTATGTCATGACGCCCCGGCTGTCCGCAGCCGTCGTCCCCGACAATCGCCTGATCCTGTCGCCCAATCTCGACGGCAAGGAAAGCGGGCGACTGCCGTCGCTGCTGACCCACGAACTGGCGCACCTGCATCTGGGTCAGCGCATCGGCCACTATCACAGCACGATGCCGGTCTGGTTTCATGAAGGCTGGGCCTCGCTGACCGCCGATGGGGGCGGTGCCGAGTACGCGACCGATGCCCAGGCGTTCGACGCCATCCGTACCGGCCGACGCGTCGATCTCGCCGCGCGGGATACGCCCACCCTGCGCCACCGCGCCGGGGCATCCGGTCTCGAAATCCACGCGTTCTACCGCCAGTCCATGCTGCTGGTCGGCTGGCTGAAGGCGCAGGACGAAGCGCGCTTCCGCGACCTAGTGCTGGCGGTGCAGGACAATCAGGATTTCGAGATCGCCTTCTGGAACATCTACGGCCAGGCGCCCGCCACCCGGCTCGCCGGCTTCTTCGACAGTGTCCCGGGCGAGCCCGCATTGCACGATAATGAGCCGATTCAGGCGGCCCCCTCCACACCATGAAACCCTATCTCGATTTGATGCGCCACGTGCTCGAGCACGGCACCCGAAAGGACGATCGCACCGGTACCGGCACCCTCTCGGTGTTCGGCTGGCAGATGCGCTACAACCTGGCCGAAGGCTTTCCGCTCGTCACCACCAAGAAATGCCACCTGCGCTCCATCATCCACGAGCTGCTGTGGTTCCTGCAGGGCGATACCAACATCAAGTACCTCAAGGACAACGGCGTCTCGATCTGGGACGAGTGGGCCGACGAGAACGGGGATCTCGGGCCGGTCTACGGCCACCAGTGGCGCAACTGGCCGAAGCCCGACGGCGGCACCATCGACCAGATCAGCGAAGTCGTGAAGACGCTCAGGACCAACCCCGATTCGCGCCGCATCATCGTCTCGGCATGGAACGTCGCCGACCTCGACCGCATGGCGCTGGCGCCGTGCCATGCGTTCTTTCAGTTCTATGTCGCCGACGGCAAGCTGAGTTGCCAGCTGTACCAGCGCAGCGCCGACATCTTTCTAGGCGTGCCGTTCAACATCGCTTCCTACGCCCTGCTCACGCTGATGATGGCGCAGGTGACGGGATTGAGACCCGGCGACTTCGTCCATACCCTGGGCGATGCCCATCTCTACTTGAATCACCTCGACCAGGCGCGCGAGCAGCTCTCCCGCGCACCGCGTCCGCCGCCGACGATGACGCTGAACCAGGATGTAAAGGATATCTTCGGCTTCCGCTTCGAGGACTTCACGCTCAGCGGCTACGATCCGCACCCGGCGATCAAGGCGCCGGTGGCGGTTTAGTGAACGGTGAGCAGCAATCAGTGAGCGGAAAAGACATGATCCCAAACAAGCCGCGCATCAGCGTCATCGCCGCGCTCGCGAAGAATCGGGTCATCGGCATCGACAACCGCCTGCCCTGGCGGCTGCCCGAAGACCTGGCCCACTTCAAGTCGCTCACGCTCGGCCATCCCATCCTCATGGGCCGCAAGACCTTCGAATCGCTCGGCCACCCGCTGCCAGGCCGCACCAACATCGTCATCACGCGCAACCCGGACTATCGCCCCGAGGGCTGCCTCGTCGCCGACTCCATTCCTGCTGCGATTGCCCTGTGCCAGGAGGCCGATGAAGTCTTCTTCATCGGCGGTGCCGAGCTCTACGCTCAAGCCATCCCGCTCGCCGACCGTTTATATCTGACCGAAGTCGACATCGAGGCCGAGGGCGACGCCCGGTTTCCCGACTACGACCGCAGCGCGTTCCGGGAAATATCGCGGGCGTCGCACGCAGGCGAAAAGGGCGATGCGCTGCGGTTCGATTTTGTCGTGTACGAGCGGGGATGAACTGATTTTCGGTTTCCCCGTGTCTGCGTCCGGTGCCGACGCGTGGCTTTGCTTCAGGGGAAAGGAAACATCATGTCTGACCTGAGTCCGCTCGAAGAGCGCTTTTCTCGCCTGGTGCCGGAAATCGTGGCCTTGTGGGGTTCCCCCGCCTGCTACGGGCACATCGAAGCGCTGCTGATCGACAATCGCGGCGGGCGCCAGGGATTCCCCGCAGACGTCTATTCCGACCTGTCCCTGCTGCTGACGCTGGCGCAGCGACCACAGGGCCCCTACGACATCTGGAACGAGGCCGTGGATGCGGACAAGTCGGCGTGAAACGCCATTCCGGCGGAATGGCCTGCAGTCAGTGCTTCTTCGGGGCGTGCCCGTCGACACGCAATGGGGCATGAAAAAGGCCCCGCGAGGGGGCCTCAAGGTGGAACGACTGCGAATCAGGGCGTGATCACGGCCCAGCCGTCCTGGGCAAAGTCCGCCAGGGCAATGACCCCGGCAGGGACCATTTCAACGCCAGGCAGGAGGTCTTCGGCCTTCCAGCCATTGGCGCGCATCGAGGTCTGGCACATGTAGATGTGAACGCCCTGTGAAATGAGCGTTGCTATCCGGTCGCCCTCGGGATTGTCATTTCCTGGAGAGCTATCCGCCCATACGGTTTTACCATTTGAAAGCGTTCCTTCTCTCACCAAATATTTCGCTCCCTGGAAGTGGGCAACGATATTCATCTTGAGGCCCTTGTCAGGCGTAACGCCCCAAATGTGGTCGTAGTTATCAAGCATATTGGTGGCATTGTTGAGCAGTTGAGGCTTGCCGTTTGGCCCAGGCGTAGCTGAACTGAAGTTCAGCACCACCTTGATTCCGTTCGTTTTCTTGATGCACGTGGTCAGATCGCTGGCTTGCTGCGTACCATCAAGCGTCTCACCCATGTAGTAAGGGTTGGTTGAGCCTCCCGCGCCATAACCATCGATTTCATCCTGATAGGCTATCGGGCACTTTCTGCTGGAGTCGTCCGCAAGTGCGGACCCCACTGAAAACAGACCCATGAACAGGCACAACAGCAGCTTGGAATTCATGATCGATGTCTCCTTTTAATAGAATTGAAAAAGCGATTGCCGAGCCTGGGCTTGGGATAAGGTTGCGGCCGCATGCGCCCTTCGGGTCGACTACCCAGCAAGACGCTTGATAGGGGCTGTTTATTCCGTATTTCTTAAGACCCTCATCACTCATTCCGGCCTTCAGGTTCATAAGCAGATCCAGGGCGGCGGGGCTGTTCCATGAAGGCAGGTTCCGATTTCGAAAATGGAACCCGCTGGACTAATCGCGGCTGACTGGGTTCTCAGGCCAGGCTCTTGACCTGGCGAGAGATGGGGAGGGACCGCGCAAGCTCGGAGAACGCCTTGACCAGCGTCGGTGTGTCATGCCCGGGTTCAAGAGGCTATCGGGTACTGAACGGCAGAACGGCGGATAGAGGGTGAATCCGCAGTTCATTGCCGTCGTTGGCTGGAACAGCACGACCAATGAGCCAGGGCCTATTAACGCTATTTTCGCGCCTGCGTTGAGGCTGCTTCGGGCGCAGCCCGCGAAGCAAGTTGCGCCGCTGTGCGGGCACAGCAAGCGGACTGCGACAAAGGGATGCGCCCGAAGCAGCCCGCCCCTCCAGGTTACCGCGAGAATAGCGTTAACAGGCCCTGGTCTGGTTCTCGAACCCAGGTACGTGTTCCGCCGCAGGCGGAATTTCAACGCCCGCTGCCGAATACTTCTTTATTGCCGGGGATCAGCGCGAGGCGCCCAGCGAGACGGCCAGG
>JAYRNU010000153.1:0-9678 GCA_041912015.1 Thiobacillus sp.
GACGAGGCCGGCGACGAGGCCGTCGAGCGCGGGCAGCATCACCTCGGCGCGCGCCGCCTGCAGCATCAGCGCATGGCTGGTGTTGTTGATGTCCTCGCTCGTGCAGGCGAAGTGGATGAATTCGGAGACGGCGGCAATCTCGGCATTGGCCCGCGTTTTTTCCTTGAGGAAATACTCGACCGCCTTGACGTCGTGATTGGTCGTCGCCTCGATGTCCTTGACGCGCTGGGCATCGGCCACCGAAAAGTTGTCGGCGATGCCGTCGAGCAGCGCGATCGCACTCACGGAGAACGCGGGCACTTCGGTAATGGCGGGTTCGGCTGCCAGCGCCTTCAGCCATTCGATCTCGACAATGACGCGATACTTGATCAGCGCATATTCGCTGAAGAAATCACGCAGCGGGACGGTCTTGCTGCCATAGCGGCCATCGAGCGGTGAAAGGGCGGTCAATGCGTTGAGTTCCATCGTGTCTTCCTGTGTGATCGATCATTCCGGGTTGGGGGCAGCGCGCCGGCTGCGGCGCAGTATTCTGCGCGACGACCGAGCCTGGCCCAATGGTATGGGTGAGCCATGCCCGGCTTCGATGCCATGTCCTGGCATGCTAGACGGCCCGCCGGTCGCGCACCGCCTGCGCCAGCGTGCCGCTGTCGACGTATTCGAGTTCGCCGCCCACCGGCACGCCGCGCGCCAGGCGGCTGACCCGGAGGCCGCGCGCCTTCAGCAGTTCACCGATGGTGTGCGCCGTGGCTTCACCTTCCGGCGTGAAATTGGTCGCCAGCAGCACCTCCTCGACCACGCCGTCGAGCGCCCGGCTGATCAGGCGGTCGAGATGGATTTCGCGTGGACCGATGCCGTCGAGCGGGCTCAGCCGCCCCATCAGCACGAAATACAGGCCCGTGTAGCTTTGCGTGGCCTCCATCATGTTGAGGTCGGTCGGCATCTCGACCACCGCCAGCATGCGCTTGTCGCGGCGCGGGCTGGCGCAGACCTCGCAGACCTCCGCTTCGGAGAAATTGTTGCACAGGCGGCAATGGTGCAGGTGCGCCAACGCGTGGCCGAGCGCGCCCGCAAGCTGCTCCGCTCCGCGCCGGTCGCGCTGCAGCAGATGGTAGGCCATGCGCGCCGCCGACTTGGGGCCGACGCCGGGCAGCACGCGCAAAGCGCCGATCAACTGTTCCAGCGCGGCAGGATGCATGGGCAGCGTCTTAGAAGGGCAGTTTCATTCCCGGCGGAATCGGCAGGCCCGCTGTCACGCTGCCCATCTTTTCCTGGACCGTCGACTCGACCTTGCGCACAGCGTCGTTCACCGCCGCGGCCACCAGATCTTCCAGCATTTCCTTGTCGTCCGTCATCAGGCTGGGGTCGATATCGATGCGGCGCACGTCGTACTTGCAGGTCATCACCACCTTGACCATGCCGGCACCGCTCTGGCCTTCGATCTCGAGTTCGGCCAGCTTGGCCTGCATCTTGGCCATGTTTTCCTGCACCTGCTGGACCTGCTTCATCATGTTGCCGATGCCGCCCTTCATCATGTCGATTCTCCTGAGGGTTGTATGGAAGTCGCGTCGATCTGGCCACCGAGATGGTCGACCAGCTCACGCACGAATGGATCCGATTCGATCGCGGCCACGGCGTCGCGCTGGCGTGCTTCCCGGATGCGCGTGCGCACCTGCTGCGGCGTCTGCTCGGCTGCCGCGCCGACCTCGAACCTGACATCGAGCGTCGCCCCGTACTTGTCGCGCAGCGCCGCAACGAGCTTGTCCTGGTAGGCCGGGTCGAGCAGATGCTTGTGCGTTTCTCCCACGCGCAGGCTCACGGCATCGCCGTTCCGCGATACCAGCTCGCAGTGATCGGCAAGCATCTTCGCCATGCCACCGAGACGCAGCCCGGCGACGACGGCGAGCCAGTCCCAGTCGCTGAGGGGCGGAGGCTCACCGGCATCCAGCTTGGCGGCGACAGCGGCGTCTGGTTCGGAGCGGGCCATTGCAGGATAGGCTTCCCGAGGCACCGCCAGCGGTGCCTGCCGGGCTTCCTGGGCAGGACCGGCTGCCTGCGACGGCGTTTCAGAATCGACCTTCCTGCCAGACGCACCCCTGGAAGCGGGGCCTGTCGGCGCCGCGCCGGACCCTGGGGCAAATGCCAGCATGCGCAGCAAGGTCATGCAAAATCCGGAAAACTCGTCTGGCGCATAGGGCAGGTCACGGCGCCCATTCAGGGCGATCTGGTAATAGAGCTGCACGGTTTCGGCATCGAGCCCCGCGACGACCGCCTGCATCCGTTCGAGGTCGGCCGCGTTTTCCACCGCGCCCGGCGCGTGCAGCATCAGGCCCAGCTGGGTGAGTAGGCTGCCCAGATCCTGCAGCGCGGCATCGAAGGCAATCCCGCGTTCGGCCAGCTGCCGCGCCTGGTTCAGCAAGGCGTCGCCGTCCCGCTGCGCCAGCGCATCGAGCAGGTCGAACAGATAGTCGCGTCGCACGGTGCCCAGCATGGCTTCGACGCCGGCCACCGCGATGCGGCCGCTGCCATAGGCGATCGCCTGGTCGGTAAGCGACAGCGCGTCGCGCATGCTGCCGGACGCCGCACGCGCCAGCAGGGCCAGTGCAGCGGGTTCGGACTCGACCTGTTCCTGCTTCAGCACCTCGCCCAGATGCTGCGCCACCAGCGCGGGCGGCATCGGCTTCAGGTTGAACTGCAGGCAGCGGCTCAATACCGTCACCGGTATCTTCTGCGGGTCGGTGGTGGCGAGGATGAACTTCACGTGCGCCGGCGGCTCTTCCAGCGTCTTCAGCATGGAGTTGAACGCAGGCTTCGACAGCATGTGCACTTCGTCGATGATGTAGACCTTGAATCGACCTGCCGTCGGCGCGTACAGCGCGTTGTCGAGCACTTCCCGCATGTTGTCCACGCCGGTATTCGATGCTGCGTCGAGTTCCAGCAGATCGACAAAGCGCCCGGCGTCGATCTGGGTGCATGCCGAGCACGTGCCGCACGGCGTCGCCGTCATCCCGGTTTCGCAGTTCAGGCACTTGGCGAGAATTCGCGCCAGCGTGGTCTTGCCCACCCCGCGCGTGCCGGTCAGCAGATAGGCATGATGCAGCCGTCCCTGTGTCAATGCGTTGGACAGCGCCTGCACCACGTGCTCCTGGCCCTTGATGTCGGCAAACACGCGCGGCCGCCACTTGCGCGCCAGCGCAAGTGCGGAAGAAGCGGCGTCGCCGAACAGGTCAGTCATGGGTGTGATGGGTGGCTGGAACCATTCCTGGCTGCATTCAGGCGGAGACAAGACGGCGCGCCGCAACAGAGCAAGGCAAGGCGCGACAACGCAGTCTCCGTCTGAATGCAGCCAGGAATGGCGAGCCTGAACCCCGGCACTGGCATCCATCGCTGTGGCTGCTTCCTTCCGGACCTGACCCGATTCACGACTTGACCATGCGGGGAGGCCCGCCATGCGCATTTTAACCCGGAAGAACCGCTATTCCTCATCTGCCGGCATCGCCAGCCGACGTTTTTTCACGGCATCGGCCAGCATCCGCAACAGCGGGACGGTGTCGTCCCAGCCGATGCACGCGTCGGTGATCGACTGGGCGTATTCAAGCGGCTGGCCTTCGACCAGGTCCTGCCGGCCCGCCTTCAAATGGCTTTCGATCATCGCCCCGATGATGCGGAAATCGCCCCCTGCCACCTGCGCCGCGACGTCGGCACCGACGTCGAGCTGGCGCTGATACTGCTTGCTCGAATTCGCATGCGAGAAATCGATCATCAGCTGCTGCCTGAGGCCGGCGGCGGCAAGTTCGCCACAGGCCAGATTCACGCTTGCCGCATCGTAGTTGGGTGCCTTGCCGCCACGCAGGATGACATGGGTATCCTCGTTGCCCGATGTGCTGAACACGCCGACATGGCCCGACTTGGTGATGGAGATGAAATGGTGGCGTGCGGCGGCGGCCTTGATCGCGTCGACGGCGATGCGCAGGCTGCCATCGGTGCCGTTCTTGAATCCCACTGGACACGACAGACCGGAAGCCAGCTGGCGATGCGACTGCGACTCGGTGGTGCGCGCGCCGATCGCGCCCCAGCTCACCAGATCGGCGATGTATTGCGGCGAGATCAGGTCGAGGAACTCGGTGGCGCACGGCAGGCCGATTTCGTTGATCTCGAGCAGCAGCTTGCGCGCCAGGCGCAGGCCTTCGTTGATGTCGAAGCTCTCGTCGAGGTGCGGATCGTTGATCAGCCCCTTCCAGCCCACGGTGGTGCGCGGCTTCTCGAAATACACGCGCATCACGATGATGAGATCGTGCGCCAGTTCGTCGGCCAGCGGCTTGAGCTTGCGCGCATAGTCGATCGCGGCGACCGGATCATGGATCGAACACGGGCCGACGACGACGAACATGCGGTCGTCCGCGCCGCGCAGCACATCGTGGATGACGCCGCGAGCATGCGCCACGTGGGCATGCACGGCTTCGCTGGCGCGCAGTTCGCGCATGATTTGCATCGGGGCGAGCAGTTCGCCGCTTTGCTCGATGCGGGTATCGTCGGTTCGGGTGGCAGTCATGTTGAGGCTCCGTGTTGTCGTGCTGTTCCCCGCTGCGGCTCAAACAAAAAACCGCCAGCAGGCTGGCGGTTTCGATGAGGCCGTGCTGTCCGTCTCAGCGCCTCCCGACCGCCCTGGGCGTGGGAAAAAAGCGGCTGAAAAAGAACAATGCGACCAAGTTCATGCGCAACAGTCTACCAAAACCCGCCAGACCACGCCAATCCGCTTAATTTTCACCGGTTTAAGCCGTCATCGTGACTGGGGTCAGACCCTATAATGGCCAAAACCAAGGGAGACGGGATAAACATGATGGAGCAGGGCACGGAACACCGGCATACCGGTCAGGAATTGCGGCGCGACAGGCGCTTTCAGGTCTCGCAGGCGGCCATCATCACGCAGCCGGGCCACACCGAAATCGCCTGTGAAATCCGTGATTTCTGCCAGGGCGGCCTGTTCCTCAAATTCACCAACCCGGAAGCGGCCATCGCCTCGCTCGCCAAGCGCGCCGATGCCGAGGTGGAAATTGTCTTCACCCCGGCTGCCATCAGCGCCACCCAGACCTTTCGCGTCCCGGCGCAACTGAAGCGCCTGAGCCCCCAGGGCATTGGCGTGGCGTTCATTCGCCAGCCGGTCGATGCGCTGCGGGCACTGCAGAAACTGCGCATGGCCGGGCATCGCCAGAAACTGGCCGCCATGCCGGCATCGAGCGCCCATCCCCAGTTGCGCGAGGCCGGTTCCGCGCTGCTGAGCGAAAGCCTGCAGCAGGTACACGACCGCATGATGCGCACCCTGGGCGACAAGCTCAACACCGCAGCGCTGCAGGCAACCGGCATCGCCGAGCACAGCGGCCTGCTAAGTGCAATGCAGGCGTTCAGCCAGCATGCCCCCTCGATCCAGACCCGTTTCGTGCAGCAGGTGCTGGATGCGCTGAAGCAGGCGCGCCCGGTCCAGACCCAGGCCACACGCGACTCGGCGGACGGCGGCCTCGCGCTGGTCGATGAACTGGATTTCGAAGACTGGCTTGCCACCTCGTCCGAAGCCCACAAGCTCGAAGAGCAGTTCCGCGAGCAACTCGCCGACATCGAACCGCGCGTCGGGCAGTTGTATGGCTTCGCCTGCGACCATAGCAACAACCCTTTCGGCCCGGCGGTCATCAGCCATGCCTACCGCAGCTGCCTGCAGGACCTGTCGGTGCCGGCGCGCGCACGTCAGGTCGCCTACACCACCCTGCGCGACATCCTGTCAGACCAGCTCGCTCCCCTGTATGCCGAGTTGCTGGCCCTGTTGCCTATCTCGCAAGCCGAAACCGAGGACAAGCCCTCGCAGCCGGAACAGCCCCGGCATGCTGCCGCGGCGACCCCTGAACAGGCTGATGCCGCTGCCGCCCAGGCTGAGCCTTCCGCTGCCGTGGCGCAGCAGGCGCAAAGCCGGGGCCAGGGCACCCTGAGCCGCTTGACCGATTCGCTCATGGATTTTTTCCGCGGGCAGCCAGCCGCCGCACCGGGTCAGACGGGGGCCGCGCCGGTACCGACAGGCACGCCTTCCGGATCCGCCGGCTCCCAGGGCGTCGCACCGCCTGGCAATGCGCCGCAGGGCGCTGCGGCCAGCCCTGCCGGCCGGCAGCCCGGCATGGCGCGTCCGCCCGGTGTGGCGAACTCGCCGGTATTGCAGCGCCTGGCCGCCGCCGGCGCGCTGCCGGCCACCACCACCCGGGAAATGCAACGGTCGGTCGACATGTTCGGCGCGCTGTTCGACACCATGCATGCCGAAAACTCGATCAGCGACGGCATGCGGCCCTTCTTCCATCAGCTCGAGACCAGCCTGATCAAGCTGGCCATGTCCGATCCGCTGTTCCTGAGTTCGCCGGTCCACCCCGCGCATAAGGTGCTGAACACGCTCGACCGCATCAGCTTGGTGGCGGGCGACGACGGCAAGATCACGGATGAGCGTCTGCTGCGGCTGATGAGCCGCTGGACCGACCGCATCAATGCCGAGGCCGAGAAGAACCCGGGCGTGTTCGAGGAAGCCCGCACCCAACTGGAGCGCGTGGTCAAGCCGCTGTTGAACGAGCGCGCCGCGCGCGTATTTCGCCTGCAGGAAATGTGCGAAGGCCGCCAGGCTGCCGAAGTCGCCAAGCAGCGCATCCTGCGCGAGCTGCTGGCCCGTCTCGACGAACGTCCGATTCCGAATGCCGTGATCGAACTGCTGAACGGCGGATGGCGCAATGTGCTGCTCATGGCGGAGATCCGTCATGGAAATGACAGCGAGCAGGCACGCGAATCCTGGCAGGTGCTGCAGAACCTCTGCGAGTGGCTGGATCCGGCACGCGCCGCCCCGCCTGCCACGCCCGAGATCCAGACCCTGCTGCAACGCATCGATCAGTCGCTGACCCAGGTCTGTGCCGACAAGTTCGCCCAGGACCGCATCGTCGACCAGCTCGCAACAGCGCTGTTCGACGAAGACGCATCGCAGCGCCAGCGCACCGCAGTCGCAGCCCGGCTCAACGATGCTGCGAGCGAACCCCTGAGCGAAGCCCAGGACAACCTTGCCGAGCGGCTGCGGGTCGGAGACTGGCTGAAGTTCAAGTCGCTGGAGACGCCGCTCAACCTGATCTGGATTGGCGACCAGCCGCACGTGTACGTGTTTGCCAATTACCGCGGCATCAAGAAACTCGACCTCAAGCGTCAGGACCTGCTGCAGGCGCTGGAAAAAAACGAGGCGCAGTGGACCGAAGACCTCGAACTGCCGCTGATGGACCGCTCCTACAGCGCCATGATCCAGAAGATGCAGCGCGACCTGCTGTGGCAATCTGCGCACGATGCCACCACCGGGCTCGCCAACCGCAAGACCTTCTTCCGCGCCATCCGCCGCAACTGGCTGCGCAGCCAGACGACTGACGGCGGCTACGCCATCGGCATCATCCAGTTCGGCATCAGCAAGCCCGATGGCGAGGCTGCCGGGGTCGAGATCCGCACCCCGATTCTGCGTGAACTGGCGAATCTCCTGCCCTCGCATCTGCCATCCAACGCGTTGCTGGCCCGCTCCGGCGAATCGGGCATCGCATTCTGGACCGAAGCGGCCAGTAGCACAGACGCCCAGTCGCAGAGCGAAGCCCTGCTGCGCGTCATCACCGCGCAACCGCAGGAAATCCATGGCACCCGCTACCGCGTCGATGCGGCCATCGGACTGATGTGGTCAGCCGACTGTCTGAGCCCGGAGGCCTACTACGACAACGCCAATGCCGCCTGTACCCGGGCCCGTGAATCGGACACCCCTGTCATGCTGTACGGCAGCGAGAGCTCCGACAGTGGCGTGCTGGCGCTGGCAGACTGGGCGCACGACCTGACCGCCATCCTCGCCAACGACCAGCTCAGCCTCATGTGCCAGCCTGTCGCTGCCGCAGCCGATTCCGCTCGCACCGCGCTCTACCACGAAGTGCTGCTGCATCCCACTGCACACGACGGGCGCATCGCCACGCAGGACCTGATCTCCGTCGCCGAGCGCCTGCAGCGGATCACCGAAATCGACCGCTGGGTCGTGCGCAATGTCATGCAATGGATGCGCGATCACGCCGACAGGTTGGCCGTGCTCGGCGGCTTCTCGATCAACCTGTCGGGCCAGTCGGTCAACAATCCGCTGTTCCTGAAATTCCTGCTGGCCGAACTGGCGCGCGGCGACATCCCGGGCGACAAGCTCATTTTCGAGATCAGCGAGACCGACGCTGTCGAAGGTCACGCCCAGACCCAGTTGTTCATGCGTCAACTGCAGCGCCACGGCTGTCGCTTCACCCTCGACGATTTCGGCGTCGGCAGCAGTTCGTACACCAGCCTCAAGAGCATGAAGCTCGATTACCTGAAGATCGATCGGGCCCTGGTGCGGGAAATCGGCACCAGCATGATCGACGAGGCGCTGGTGCGCTCGATCCAGGAAACCGGCAGCTTCCTCGGCATCAAGACCGTCGCCGGCTTCGTCGAGGACGAGCAGTCACTGGCCAAGATCCGGGAAATGGGTATCGACTGCGTGCAGGGGTATCTGATCGGAGAATTGCAGCCGCTGGAGAGTCTGGCCTGAGACTTTGCCCCGTCACTGCGAGCACCCGCAGGGCATAAACTCCGCGAAGCAATCCAAGAGCCCATCTCCCGCAAGCGGGGGCGTGTTTGGGGAGGGGGAAGCTGCTGCCCGTAGCCAAAGCGTTTGCAGGACCACTGACCCTTGGCCGGGGGTAGCCCGGCAGCTAGTTGCTCGGTTCCCTCGCTTGTCTCGCTGCTGTTTTGATGGATGAACATGTGAAGGCATGTTCATCGAAGTAACCAAAAGAAGGCGACCCCACATCCCCGAATTCCCGAAAACCGAACCTGCCGGACGGGCTGTAAGGGGAGAAAAATCAAAACCAGGATGCTGATGACTGGCCGAATTGCGCGCTCAGTTAGCTCATCAGAGGGTCGGATTACTTGTCTTGTTGAACGCAAGGCGGAGTTTGGTTGTATCCCACATCCGGATCATTCGACCTGAAAAGCCGAATGAGCTCGATTTCCTTTCGCGCGACGTCCGCACGCGAGGCTGTCTCCGACTCCCACAGAATATCCCGCGTCACCGTAAAACTTCGACGTTGCTCAGGCGAAAAATCTCGCGCGATGAGTTCGTCAGACGCGCTACCGAAGCAATTGATGCTGTTCGTTCGGTCCTGGCCGATATAGATCTTTCCATTTGGATAGGTGATCCGATAGATGACGCCCACAGCCATTTACCGAACATCCTATCTGCGCATCGGAAAGCTTACGCCGTCCCGCCCACCGTCAACCCATCGATCCGCAGCGTCGGCTGACCCACCCCCACCGGCACGCTCTGCCCTTCCTTGCCGCCGGTGCCGACGCCGCTGTCCATCTCCATGTCGTTGCCGATCATGGAGACGCGCGTGCGCGCGTCGGGGCCGTTGCCGATGAGCGTCGCGCCCTTGACCGGGTAGGTGATCTTGCCGTCCTCGATCATGTAGGCCTCGGCGGCGGAGAAGACAAATTTTCCACTCGTGATGTCGACCTGGCCGCCGCCGAAGTTGACGGCGTAGAGGCCGTTCTTCACCGAGGCGATAATCTCGTGCGGATTCTTGTCGCCGCCGAGCATCAGGGTGTTGGTCATGCGCGGCATGGTCA
>JAYRNU010000154.1:0-23204 GCA_041912015.1 Thiobacillus sp.
CCAGCGATCTTTGACCACGCTTGTCGACGGTTCCGGCCGGGCCAGGTTCAACACGCCGAACGCTGTCTGCCCATCCCGAAGTCGCGGCCTGGCGACAGCGGGATCAGCCCCACATCTTGCCGAGCTTGTCCAATTCGGCCATCTGCAAGTCCGCCGGCGTCATCGCGATGCGGAACTTGCAGTCAGCTTGGAAATGAAGAAAGAAAGGTTCAGCCAAGGCGGGCACTTCCGATGGCTGATTCAGCTCGACGACGAAGATCCCCGTGCGCTTGCCGTCCTGCTCGGTGAAATAAGCCATCTCGGGCCTGACTGATTCGAGGATGCGCCCCATGACCTCGCCGATCTTCCCGCTTCTGACGAGAGCGTTGAATGGCTCATGTGGAAATTCAACCGTAAGCAACATTTTCATGTCTGGCTCCTATTTGGAAAATGGGCCTCGCAGATCCCTGTCCTTGTCCGCAACCGCGGGGAATCAACTGAGGCGCTGATCAGCACGCATGGCCTGACGCAGACGTTGCGGCATCGTGGCCGGGGAAGCTTCACACGGCATGCCCAACCTGGCCCGTGCCCAGCTTGCCCGCTTTCTTATGCACCCGCGAACCTGGCCATCCAGACACCCCAGGCGATCAGCGCCATGCCCGTAAGCGGGCCCAGCCAGCGGTTCTGCGGAAGGGTCTTCTCCAACAGGACAAAAGCGGTCAGCAGCGTGACCCACAACAGGTTCATCACGCCGACGACGAACAGGATCAGCATCAACATCCAGCAACATCCCGTGCAGTAGAGGCCATGCCGCAATCCCATGACCAGCGCTCCCCGGGGACCGTCGCGCCACTCGGTCATGAGAAATCCGATCGGTGAACGGCAACGCGAGAGACAGGCCTGCTTGGCGGGACTCCACTGGTAGACACCGGCCGCGATCAACAGTGCGCTGCCCAGCGCCGTGCTGGTCCCGACCATCATGGGCGTGATCAACAGGGCATGATGCATCGCCCATTGGATCAGCGTGACGACGACACTGAAACCGGTCCAGACCAGCAAATAGCCAGCCAGGAACAGTCCGCTCGCAACCATCGGCCGGCCCTCGGCGCTGCGCGCTTTCTGGATGCGCGAAAACAACAGAATCATGGGACTGGCTGACGGGACCATCATGCCCACCATCATGATCGCCCACATCGTGAAGA
This sequence comes from Thiobacillus sp., assembly GCA_041912015.1. Classification (GTDB taxonomy): domain Bacteria; phylum Pseudomonadota; class Gammaproteobacteria; order Burkholderiales; family Thiobacillaceae; genus Thiobacillus. The sequence goes on from JAYRNU010000154.1 coordinate 1,182, forward strand.
CCAGGGTCAGGTCACGCAGACCCCACGCCTGCATGCCCGGCATTGCCATGTCCACGATGTCCATATGGTCCATGGCCCATGACTGGTAGATCAGGTAGCTCCATGCCAGCAGGATGATCGCCCCGAGGCTTGCAACCAGCGCCCTGCTCTCGAAGCGTGTGGGGTACCCGCCCTCAGGACTGGTATCTGAACGGGGAGTAGAAGCCATTCTTCCTGGAGACTTCGATGCTGAAGCCATGATCGTGGTAATTCAGCCGCTTCGAATGGCATACCACAGCGGGGAAATCCGGCACGACCGCGAGCGGAATGTTGCTGACCGTGATTTCATTGCCATCCAGCCCCGCCAGCGCCTCGATTTCCATGTCGGCCACGTTGGGCATGGACAATGCCCGTTGCTTGCCCTCGGCTCGGTATTCGATCGCAGTGCTCTTGACGCCGAGGACTTCGCCGATCAATGGCCCCAGCGCCGCAAGGTAGCCGCCCGCCGCCCCCGAGAAGATCTTGCCCAAAGCGTCCTGTTGCTTGGCATCGGCTCTTTCGTCCACGTACAGGGCGACCTGCCATTTCGTCTGCAGCATGTGCCCCGGTGTGTGCACGAACAGTGCTGCATTCAGCCCATCCAGCCGGGTGTCGCCGAAGCCACCCTGATCGATGTGCCAGCCTATCAGCGCATTGCACTCGCCATCAGTAGGCGGCCCTGTGAACACGCACGGACAGGCCGCTTCGCAGTTGCATGATTCGAAGTAGGTACCTGCCACATTCCAATTGGTATCCATGAAGATCTCCTCTTCATTGCATTTCCCTTGGTATTGGTTGGTCCCTGAATGGCAAACCTGGCAGAACAGGTCGGTATGGCCCAGCCGAAAAATATCTTCCCCATATAGCCGACTGGCACGATCAACTATAGATGCTATCGGCGGGATGTCTATGCGGGATTCGATGGTCTGGCGCATGGGCCATTTCGCTGCGGCAGCGATCAGATAACCGTGTGAGCAGGCCCTGATTCGGTTCTCGTTGGTGTCGGCTGAGCCAGCGGGCGCGGGGCAGCCTGCTCCATCGGCCTGCCTTCGCCCGCCTCAGAACCAGAACGCGGTGTTCTTCATCAGGAACTCGACGTGCGACATGTAGTGCGTGCCGTCACAGGAAAACGTGACGCTGACCATGCCGTTGAAGATATTGATCGTGGCCATGCGCAGATAGAAGGTCGGGTCGGTCAGGCGCAGGGTCCGCAGGGTCTCCAGTATCCGCCCGATATCGACCTGCGGAATGACGGCATCTACCGGATACTCGCGGGGTGGATAGACCAGGCAGATGTCGGGATCGTTGAGCGCCTCGGCATCGAGAATGCGGTAGCGGTAGGGATCATCCACGGTCCAGAGCGTGGCCTGGCTGCTGGAGAAATGAACCTGGCACTGGAACACGCCGCGCTGGGTCAACAGTTCCTCGAGGATCGACAGGGCCTGATCGATGTTGGCATCCATCGGGCTTTCGACGCGGCATTGCTGGAATACCCCGCTGCGGATCGCCGGATCGCCCTTGACCTGGCGCCAGTAGCCGGGTTCTTCGTAGAGCTCGGCGGTCACCGGCAGATTGCGCAGGTCGAAATCGGCACCCAGATAGCCCAGCGTCACGCCATCGCCGGTGACGGCCTGGAGCGCCGTCAGCGAAGGCCGGTTCCGGTTCAGGCTGATGTAGGCATCCGAGAGCAGGAAGCCCCAGATGGGCACCGGCTCCTTCATGTAGGGACGCTGCGAACGGTCGCGCCCCAGGTGTCCGGGTTCGATCCCGGCTTCGCCGAAGGTATTGCAGACCTGAACCCCGTCGGTGCCCACGCAGTAGAGGAATGAGCAATGCGGAATGCTGGAGAAATGTTCGCTCAGGATCTGATCGACCTTCTCGCAATTGCCCCATGCCGGTGCGCACTGCTCCGCCAGGCGCCCCAGCGGCTCGCGCAGATTGCGCGCCAATGTCTCGCGTTGCAGATAAATGCTGTCTTTCCATGAAATATTCATGAAGTTTCAATCCTGGTAAGGAACTGGAATGTCCTCAGCGTCGACGAAGCGAAAACAATGCCACGTCAACGTGAAGCTTCGACTTTGAGGGCGGCAGTCCTCGATAGTTCAGGCAGCGGCAGGCTCGAAGGACTGCAGACGCCTAATCCGTTCCCGGGAAATCATCCGCGCCGCGATCCTCTTCCGGGCCCGAAGCCGCGCCAACGCGACTACCCGGATTGCGATGCATTGCATGCCGTCAAGACGCGACTGGGGGAGGATCCTGCCTGTCGTCTCCGCGCTGGCCGTAATGCCTGAAACGTTCGAGCACTTCATTCATCTCGGCCTCGTTCAGCAGCACAGGCTCGCCCATCAGGCTCGCCCGCCAGTACTGCGCGCAGAGTTCTTCCACCTCCACTGCAAGGGACAGGGCCGATTCGAGGCTGGCGCCCACGGCCACCAGGCCATGGTTCGCCATGAGGCAGGCGTTGCGGTCCTGAAGCGCAGCCAGAACGGCATCCGACAAGGCCTGGGTGCCGAAGGTGGCATAGGCGGCACAGCGGATGTCCTTGCCGCCGGCAGCCGCGACCATGTAGTGGAAGGCGGGCACCCCACGGCGCAGGCAGGCCAGGCTGACCGCATGGGTCGAATGCGCGTGGACCACGGCTGTGACATCGGGTCGCGCCCGGTAGATGTCACGGTGGATGCGCCATTCGCTCGAGGGCTTGAGGCGCCCGCTCGACTGCCCTGCCATGTCCACGTCCACCATCTGGCCGGCTTCCAGCGTGTCGTTGGCAAGCCCGCTGGGCGTGACGAGGAAGCCCTCGCCCAGCCGCACGCTGAGATTGCCGGAAGCGCCCTTGTTGAGGCCAAGCAGGGCTGACTGCCTGGCCGCCGCGGCGAGGGCTGCCCTGGGTTCGGACTCGTTCATGCCTGCCTCCTCATGCGGTCCGGCTGCCGCCGGCCCCGGCTTCGGGATACAGGTTCGACAGGCCTTCCCGGGTGGCAGGACAGAGGCCACGCTCGGTGATCAGCCCCGTGATGAGCCGCGCGGGCGTGACGTCGAAGGCGGGGTTGGCCGCCGCGCTCTGCGCGGGGGTGAGACGCACGCTGATCACCTCGCCGGCTTCGGCCTGTCCCTGGATATGGGTGACCTCGGACGCCGCCCGCTCCTCGATCGGTATGCCGGAACCGTCAGCGAGCCGCCAGTCTATGGTCGGACCGGGCACCGCCACATGGAACGGCACGCCGTTGTCGCGCGCTGCGAGTGCCTTCAGATAGGTGCCGATCTTGTTGGCGATGTCGCCGTTCGACGCCGCGCGATCCGCGCCGACGATGACGAGATCGACCTGTCCGTGCTGCATCAGATGGCCGGCAGCATTGTCGGCGACGACCGTGTGCGGCACGCCATGCTGCGCCAGTTCCCAGGCGGTCAGCGCCGCTCCCTGGTTGCGCGGCCGCGTCTCGCTGACCCAGACATGGACCGGGATGCCGGCGTCGAATGCGGTGTAGACCGGGGCCAGCGCGGTGCCCCAGTCCACGGTGGCCAGCCACCCGGCATTGCAGTGGGTCATGACGTTGACGGTGCGCGGCGACTGTTCGTGTCGCCAGCGGATCAGTTCCATGCCGTGGCGGCCGATCGACTGGTTCAGCATGACGTCCTCGTCGCATAGCGCGGCGGCCTCGGCCCATGCCGCTGCCTGCCGCTGCGCGGCCGCAAGCGGCACGAGGCAGCGTTGCATGCGCTCCAGCGCCCAGCGCAGGTTGACTGCCGTCGGGCGCGTGGCCAGCAGTCTGGCACAGGCGGATTCCAGGCGACCTTCTGACGCGTCTTCCGCGAGCGCCAGCGCGACGCCATAGGCCGCCGTGGCGCCGATCAGGGGCGCACCGCGAACCCGCATGACGCTGATGGCCTCGGCCGCGTCTTCGAGCGTATGCAGGGTGCGGAACGCCAGATGATGCGGCAGCCTGGTCTGGTCGATGATTGCGACGCCGTCCTGGCCGGGCAGCGGGCGGATGGTTCGGGTGGGGCTGCCGTGTATGTTCATGCGAATTCCAAGGGTGCGAACGACGGCTAATGTATCACTGCGTGTTCGGAGAAGGCACGCGACAGCGTGGCGAGAAGCCCGGGCCCGGGCCGGCTTGCGCGTGCATGATAAGCACGGCAGGTTCAGGGTGCCGGATTCGGAAACTGCAGGTGGATGCGTTCGATGTCTGCGAGCAGTTCGGCGCTGAGCGTGACCTCGGCGGCGGCGATGTTCTCCCGCAACTGCGCCATCGTCGTGGCGCCGATGATCGTGCTGGCGACGCACCAGCGGCCATAGACAAAGGCCAAGGCCAGCTGGACCGGCGTCAGGCCATGGCGCCGCGCGAGTTCGGCATAGGCCGCCACGGCCGGGCCGGCATTGGGCTTGCCGTAGCGGCCGGCGAACCCCGGAAACAGGTTGAGCCGACCGGGCGCCGCGGGGTCGTCGCGATACTTGCCCGACAGGACACCGAAGCCGAGCGGCGAGTAGGCCAGCAGGCCGACGTTCTCGCGGAAGCCGATCTCGGCCAGGCCGTTTTCCCAGGTCCGGTTCAGCAGGCTGTAGGCATTCTGGACCGACACCGGGCGCGGCAGCCCGAGCGAATCGGCGAGCCGCAGCAGCGTCATCACGCCCCACGGCGTTTCGTTGGACAAGCCCCAATGCCGGACCTTGCCGGCGTCGATGAAGCCCGCCAGCGCAACCAGGGTTTCCTGCAGTGGCACGGTCTCGCGCTCGTGCTGCGGGTCGAAGTGGTACTGGCCGAACATGGGCACGTTGCGATCGGGCCAGTGCAGCTGGTAGAGATCGACGTAGTCGGTCTGCAACCGCTGCAGCGACCCGTCGAGCGCCTGCTGAAGGTTGCCACGGCTGAAGCCGAGCCGGCCGTTGCGGATCCAGTCCATCGACCGCGCGGGGCCCGTCGCCTTGGTCGCGAGGACGATGCGCTCGCGCGGCTGGCGCCTGAGCCAGCTGCCCACAAAGCGTTCGGTCGTCCCCGTGGTCTCCGCGCGTGCCGGCACCGGATACATCTCCGCGGTATCGATGAAGTCGATGCCATGGTCCAGGGCAAAATCCAGCTGGGCATGCGCCTCGGCTTCGCTGTTCTGCTGGCCGAAAGTCATGGTGCCCAGGCAGATCGCCGGGACGGTCAGATCGCTGTTGCCGAGACGGCTGCGTTTCATGTCGATGCCGTGACTACAAGTACCTTGATTCCGCAGTGGCCCGCACGATTGGCGGGGTCCGCCAGCTACGGTCTATGATCCGACCATACAGCAAAGGGGGCGCAGAGGAAATGCAGGACGACAACCGGCCGGACTCCGACTGCCGCCCTGCCCCGCCTTCGCGGACCAGCCGCACCCCGCGGCCGCGGACCGTCGATGAAGATGCCTCGCTGGACGAATCCCCGGCGGATGCCACGGACCGCCGCCCGTCCATGAGCCGCATCCGCCTGGTGCTGCTGACGCTGACCGCCCTGGTCGCGTTTGCCGCCAACTCCGTCCTCTGCCGCCTGGCCTTCGAACGTTCCGCCATCGACCCCGCGAGCTTCGCCGCGATCCGGCTGCTGTCGGGCGCGCTGGCCTTGTGGCTGATCGTCGCATTGCGGCGCGCGCCGCACGCCGACGGCAACTGGCGGTCGGCGATCGCGCTGTTCGCCTACGCCGCCGCGTTTTCCTTTGCCTACGTGTCGCTGCATACGGGCATCGGCGCCCTGCTGCTGTTTGGCGCGGTGCAGGCGACGATGATTCTTGCCGGGCTGCGCGCAGGCGAACGCCTGAATCCATGGCAGGGCACCGGGGCGGCGCTGGCGCTGGCCGGGATCGTCTACCTGGTGCTGCCCGGCCTGTCCGCGCCGCCGCTCGCAGATGCCCTGCTGATGCTGGCTGCGGGCATCGCATGGGGAATCTATTCGCTGCGCGGACGCGGCGCGGCCGACCCGCTCGGCGCGACCGCCGGCAACTTCCGCCGCGCGGCGCTGCCGGGCATCGCGCTGGCCGTCGCCGCACTGCCCTGGCTGCAGGTCGATGCCGTGGGCGCAGGCTACGCCGTGCTCTCGGGTGCGCTGACTTCGGGCGTCGGGTATGCCGTGTGGTACGCCGCGCTGCGCGGCCTCGCTGCCACCCAGGCGGCGACGCTGCAGCTCAGCGTGCCGGTGCTCGCCGCGGCGGGTGGCACGCTGCTGCTCGGCGAGCCGGTCACGCCGCGGCTGGTGCTGTCTGCAGCCGCCATCCTCGGCGGCATCGCGCTGGTCGTGCTGGGCAAGGCCAGGCGCGCCGGCTCGGGATCATAGCGGGCGAAGCCCGATCGGCTTTCACTGCTGCGTCCTGTCCCTGCCCATATACACGTGCCGGGCGTACCCCTTCGCCAGCATGGTACCGTCCGGATGGCAGGCGCTAACGGGTACCTGCGTTCGGATCAGGACCCTCACGGCGGCGCAGCGCACTCCGGGGCTGCGATGCCAGGGCCCTTCTCCGCATCGCACCCCCGCCAGCCAATGCCAGCAACAGGGACGAGAGCGCCAGGCCCCACTTGTCCAGTGTCGGGATGGGGTGCGCAGCCGAAACCGCAGCGAGCACGATCATGGTCTGGGCGCTTGCCGAGTTGTTGCCGGCATTGCTCTCGGCGGTTGCGGTTGCCACCGTCGACGACACGTCCACGGTGCCCGACGCAGGCGCCGAGTAGTTCAGCGTCATGCTGACCGTCTGGCCGTTCGTGAGCGTTGCCGGCAGCCCGGTGACCGCCACCGTGGTGCCGCTGTAACTGCAACTCGCGCCGCTGCAGCTCACGCCGGACAGTCCTGCCGGCACGGTCAGGGCATAGCTGACTCCCGCGGCGTCGAGCGGTCCGTTGTTGCTGAAGCTTACCGGCACCTGGACCGGTGTTCCGGGGGCCGCGATGGCAGGCGGCGAAATCGTCGTGGTCACATCCGCATCGACAGCGCCGGCCACCACCGTTGTACTGCCGTTCGCCGTGTCGGGCGCGGCATTGGCACCCTGATTTGTCGAGGTCGCAATGATGCTCGTCACCGTCACGGTGGAAGGCGTACCGGGCGCCGTGTAGTTCAGCGTGAAGCCGGTGCTCGCGCCTGCAGCCAGGCTGGACGGCAATCCGGAGACCGTCACCGTGGTACCGCTGTAGCCGCAGGCGGCCCCGACGCAGCTCACAGCGGAAAGTCCGGCCGGAAGGGTCAGGCCGTAGGTCAAGCCGGCGGCGGTCGCAGGGCCCAGATTGCTGAAGCTGATGCTTACCGAGACCCCGCCTCCGGGTACCGCACTGGCAGGCGCAGCCACGTAGGTCGTGACGTCCGCCGTGGTTCCCCCGGCCGCGATGCCGGTACTGGCGGTCGCGCTGTCCGGCGCGATATTCGCGCCCTGGCTGGTCGTCGTCGCGATATGGCTCGTCACGGCAACCGTTCCTGCAGCCGGCGCGGTGTAACGCAGGGTGAAAGCCGCACTCTGGCCCGGGGTCAGCGAGACCGGCAATCCGCTAATTGAAACGTTCGTGCCACTGTAGCTGCATGTCGCACCGGAACAGCTGACGTCGGCGAGTCCCGCCGGCAGCGTCAGCGTATACGTGATCGCTGATGCAGCGACCTGCCCGACGTTGCTGAAGCTGACTGGCAGCGTCACGGTCGATCCAGGCGCCGCCGATGCCGGTGCGGCGAGGCTCGTCGTCACGTCCGCGACCGGCACCGCCGTCGCGCCGCTGGCGCTGTTGTTGCTGGCATTGGCATCCGAGGTCGAGGTGGAGATCGAGGTGGCCACGGGAATCGTGCCGAAGTCGGGTGCCGTGTAGCTGAAGCCGAAGGTGAAGCTCTGTCCGCTCACGAGCGTGGCGGGCAGGCCGCTGAAGCTGACGTTTCCGTCGGCGGGGTTGTAGAGGGCGTCCACACCGGTCGGCAGCATCGTGAACGCGACCGCGGCCGGAGACGTTCCCGGTCCGCCGATCGTCGCGCCATAGACGACATTGGCCGCCGCGCCGATTCCGTAGTTGGCGAACTCGAAGATGCCCGCCACCGTGCCGCCCGGCACCACGGTGTCCGGCACGGACAGGGTCGTCTGCACATCGGTGTTGCCGATGCCGGTGCTGGCGCTGGCGCTGTTGTTGGGCAGGTATTCGTCGGGCGGTGTCGTCGATGTGGTCGCGATACCGGTCGACGCGGTCACCGGCCCGCTGGCCGGCGCAACGTAGCTGAATGTCATCGGGGCGGCCGGATTGGCGCCGAGAACGTACTGTCCCGGCGCAAGGGAAATCGGCAGCGGCGTGCCGCCGAACGTGACCACGCCACTGGCATTGCTGTAGCTGGCCGTGGTTCCGGTCGGCAGGTTGCCGAAGGTGACGGTGCCCAGCCCCGGCGACAGAGTCATCGAATACGTCACGCCCGGTGCGGTGCCGGACCCGTTGTTGCCGAAGCGGAAAGTGCCCTGCACCGTCGATCCGGGCTGGGCGGCATCGGGCGCAGCGACTGCCGTGGCCGCATCGATGGTGATGTCGATCACGCTCAGCATGTTGTCGGGCGGCAGATACGCGTAATAGGTCCAGAGATCGAGCGCCTTGGCATCTCCCCAGGCGTTGCTCGATGTGCAGTCGGCATTGGTATTGCTGGTGCCCGACGTGACGCCCCATGTCCGATAGGCGATGGCGGAATCGATCCCGTCCAGGTCATGGTTCGGGACCGGCTGAGCCGGGGTGGCACCGGGGCACAGGGTGCCGTTCAGATTGCCCACCAGAATGCCGCTGCGGGTCAGGTAGCCGCGGTCGTCGTAATAGACGGTCGTGCTCGGGCTGCCCGTACCGTTCAGGCGCGTGACGACCGGCCCGCCATAGTAGTTGTTCTCGGCGTCGATGATCGGGAAGTGCACTTCGCCGTTGCGTCCCCAGATGCGGAACGGATAGGGGCCGCCGACGGGAAAATTCACGTTGGCGTTGTTCCTGCCGTCCCAGGTGACGGTATGGCTGCCGGTCCGTGCGATCCCGGTCAGGGTCCGGTTCTGCGTGTTGTCCGGGCTGAAGTCGATGCCGTCGTGGCTGATCACGATCTGGTAGCTGATGGTGTCGGTGGTGTCGAAGCTCAGGGTGCCACCGCTGCCGATCGTCGAGGTGCTGCCCGAGACGTTGCCGTTGAACGACACGTTGCTGACGGTCGGCGACGGCGGCACGAGCGGAATCGACAGGGCGTTCAGCACGTCGCTGACGGCCGCATCGTTGGCGCCGCCCGCCGTCACGTCGCTGAAGAACATCGGGTACTGCGGAATCTGCGAGGTCACGCCCGGCGGCAGCGAGGTCACCAGCGCCTCGCTGCCGCGCAGGTCCTTGTAGAGCGGCTGGCTGTTATCGAGGAAGCCCAAGGAGTTGGAATAGAGGACGTACCCGTTGGGGTCGAGGCCGCTGAGCTGCTGCCTGTAGCGGTACCCGTCCTGGGTCACGTAATACAGGTTCGAGTAGAGCGAGCGACTGTTGCCGCCCGTCCAGCCGACAAAGGCGTAGGTGTAGAGCCGGCCGTTGATGTCGGCCGTCGAGGTGGCGTCGGCACGCACGGTCACGTCCCAGGCAGCGACCGTCGAGTTCGATGCGGCGAAATTGCCGGCCGGGCTGACCACGCCGTTCGGTCCCCCGCCGCTTGTCGCAGGGGTCATGACGACGCCGTAGACCCCGGTGACGGGCGCCAGATAGGCGCAGGGTGCATAGCCGCTGGTCACGCTCACGGAATTGTCGGCGCTGTTGGGTCCGGCCAGCTCCATCGCCCGGGTACTGATCTGCCCCAGCGTGCCGCCGGCGTAACTTCCCGGTGGGGGCGTCGCAGCTCCCGAACAGGTGAAATCCGGGCTGCCCGGGCTGGACGGATCGTAAATTTCGCTGCCCGGGACGCCAAAGGATTGCGGGTCGTACACGAGCACCCTGCCACCGCTTGCCACGTTGCTTGAGCCAACCAGGATGTATTCGCCTGCCTGGGCGTAGACGTACAGGAAGCCGCTGCGCTTGACGACATTGGCGTATTTCGACGCCGGATCCGAGACGTCGAGGCTGGCGCGACTGGCGTTGCCGGTGGTCGGATAGCCCGCCGGATAGAGCGAGCGACTCCCTTCGGCGAAGCTGGCTCCATGGAGCAGCATCAGAGCGGCCCATACGACTGTTTTCAGTTTGCTGTTCAGCACCGGATTTTTCCCTAGATATGATCGACCACGCAGATTCGCCAGCCGCATGCCGGAATGCGGTGCGGACTTTCACTGGCATGCTGGAAGCATCCCCGAAGTCCTTTGCCCATCCCTCCCCGGCTAGCCCGCCCCCTGTATCGGTCTTAAAGCCGCATAATTTAGGCCGTTTCAGATGTCCGATACCGATTACGGCACGACACAGTCGGCATGCCAACGAAGCCCCTCATTGTTTCCGTTCCCGCTGCTGACGCTCATGCCGCTCCCCAGGCGCAAACCGAGCGACCCGATGCGAAATCCGCGGCATCGAGCGAGCCGCAGCCGCGATCTGCTTTAATATCCGGAGTATCAGGAACCGCAGCCCCTGCAGCATGAACCCACCCGCACAACGCGTCGTCGTCCTCGGCGCCAGCCACAAGCCCGAACGCTACTCCAACCAGGCGATCCGCCTGCTTCGCGAACACGGCCACGTGGTCGTTCCGGTCCATCCCAGGCTCGACACGATAGAAGGCCTGCCGGTCGCCCACCAGCTGGCGGAGGTCGACGGACGCGTCGACACCCTGACCCTCTACGTCGGCCCTGCCATTTCCAGTACGCTTCTTGACGCCATCGTCGGGTTGAAACCGGGGCGTGTGATCTTCAATCCCGGCACCGAGAACCCCGATCTGGCGGCGCGTCTGGATGAGGCCGGCATTCCCCACGAGCAGGCCTGCACGCTGGTGCTGCTGCGCACCGGGCAATTCCAGCAAGATTTTCGCTCCTGAACAGACGCATGCATGTCCCGCTGCGCGGGTCGGCTTGCGCCACAGTTTGCCAAGGTCCGATGATGTGCTCCACGTCACGGAGCGATCAGATGTTTTCCAAACCGGCGGTTCGCGATACTGAGGAAAGCCGTGGTCGGTTTTCTGTTGTCGTGCGAATGCAGCATCAAAAGCGATGACGGCGACTGCTAGGCAAGTCCGTTCGGATTTTCGAGATACGCCTTCAGCGCGACGGCATCGTTGAATTCCGTGTCCTTCGCAGCATAGACGAGCGTCACCACGCCACGTCGCACGTGCTCGTCGATTTGCTCCACGGTCTCGCGGTTGCGGTCGAGTTCCAGGAAATAACGATCGCGAAACTCAACCCACTTCGACGGGTCATGGCCGAACCATTTTCTCAGGCTCGTACTGGGCGCCACGTCCTTGAGCCACAGGTCAACATGCGCCGAACGCCTGGAGACGCCACGCGGCCAGAGCCGGTCGACAAGAACCCGGAACCCGTCCTGCGGCCCGGGCGGCTCGTATACCCGCTTCAATTGGATGGCCATTCGAGTATGCTTTCCGGCCGCGCATGGCGCGCAGGGCAGCCAGCCTGAACGCCACCGCCAGGAAAGCAGGCCGGCCACGCTTCTGCCGAACCCGCGAGCAAGCCCAGTCCGTCGCTGGAAGGCCGTTGGCACGGCCTGGCTTCGACCGCTTTGGCCACGACCGCAGATGCCGGCGAGAAGTAGACTTTGACTTCACAATGGAGGCGTCCTTCCGATTCGTGGCGCACGAATACCGCCATCTCCGCCGGGCGACCGACCTTCTCGTACTCTGCCAGAAACAGCGCCGTGACCCGGTCGAGTGATGCTTCCGCCAGCATGGCATCGCCGAGATTGCTTTCGAACCAGATGCGCACCGCTTGCTACATCACCATCACCAACATCAGAAGCAGCGCCCAGGCAGAGAGGCCGGCGCCGATCACCGTCTGTACGATGGCGGCGGCGGTGACATCCTCGCACATGTGGCACAGGCCCTCGATTCCGTGGTAGATGATCCCGCAGGAAAGGCCCAGTGCCACGATCGAGAGTCCCGCGTTGAATGCGAGGCTTGGAACCAGGAGGCCGAGCGACGAGAGCCAAAGGGGAATCGGGGCGATGGCCGCCAGCAGGTAGGCATCGTGACGATCAATCACCAGCCCGTTGCTCTCGGCAACCTGCTTGATGAGCCAGCCCATCCCCAGAAAGGTCGCCATTTCGGCGAGAAAGAAGACCACCGCGATCTCGCCCCAGGGTCTGCCCGTGGCCGCCTTGAAAAAGGCCTCGGCATAGTGGGTCCCTGCGTAATAAAGCATCGCTGGCGGCAACAGCGACAGCGGCAGGACGACGAAGGCGAAAACCTTGAGCAGCCCGGGGTGGACTTGTTCCAACTCGGGCCAGCCCTGCGCGGTGGAAAACGGCAATTTGGATATGGAAATGAGGTTCATGGCACTTCTCCTGTTCAATCTGGCATCGTTCACATGTGTCCATTGATCATGGCAATATATATCACGCCATGATATTTAATTAGGCCATAGGTCCAACCATGTCAAGCGCCAATTCGAGCAAGCCCCGCCCCTTCGATAAAGCCGATTACGAACGGATATCGCGTTTCCGCTATCGTCTGCGTCGCTTTCTGCGCATCAGCGAAAAATTGTGCAAGGACCAGGGTCTGACCCCCTTGCAATATCAGTTGCTTCTGCACGTGAAAGGCTTTCCGAACCGGGACTGGGCCTCCATCGGCGAGCTGGCGGAGCGCCTGCAGGCACAGCACAACGGCGTGGTTGCACTGATCGACCGTTGCGAATTGCTGGGACTGGTTGCGCGCAGCCCCGGCCGCACCGACCGCCGCGTGGTGGAAGTCCGCTTGCGGCCCAAGGGCGAAGCCTTGCTGGCACGGGTCGCCGCCCTGCATCAGGATGAACTGCAGATGCTGCTGAGGGCATTTGAGCAGGCAGACGATCTCCCGCCCCCCTGATTCCCTTGACGGCGGACACGCCTGGTTTGGCGAGAGGATCCGGCCCCCATTGCGCCAGGATCTCCAATCGAGGCGGGGCTTGCCGCGCCAGCCCGGGCGATGCACCGCGTCTTCTGGCGCCGAGCCTGGCGTCGGACGATTCCCTGCCGGCGACGAAGCGCTCATGGCGGACACGGGTGACCCGGTCGACGCCATTGTCGGCCCCGACGGCGAAGACACGCTTTCTGACTTCGCCCGCAATCAGCTCAACGTTCGCCGTGACATCAAGACCCGGTGGCGTGGCCGCTTCATGGCTGACATCGATATCGTCCCGACCGGCTGTTCCTTGGCCATTTGAGGTGGGAGTTGAGCGCCTTGATGCAGGCGCACTCGAGGAAGTCCGCCAGCGAGCCGGTCGCGAAGACCTCCGGCATTGCCACGAATTCGTCCGACTCCGGATGCAGCGCCGGAACAGCTTTCGATCGGGTCACCCTGAACGTGGGTAGGTATGGGATGCCGGGCTTCGATTGTCTGCTCGCCAGCCAGTCCATCGATCCCGTGTCGACGACGACGCACACGCACAAACCAGTGCTCATCACCGCGCCGTCCTTTCCGCACATTCTGGCCCGGCTGATCCATGCCCAGTCCGTCGCCGCCGCCCGCTTGCCGCACAGGGATGCGATCACCCGCTTGACGCATTCCTCCATCACGGGCGAAATCACCTCAAACAGATATTCAATCTCGTCCAGCGCCGCCTCGATGTCCGCACGCCGGGTCAGACCCGGTGCTGCGCGCGCGATATCGCGCAAGGTGCGGTATGGGGTGCCGCCCGACATCGGAAGGCCCCTGTTCCAGCGTGACGATCAAGCTGCGAGCCTGGCGCCCTTGACTCCGGCAGATGAAGCGCATCAACGACGTCTGGCTTCGTTCCGGCTTTTCTGCCTCTAGACCAACGCCGAAGCGCCCCCACCTGCCATCAGGGTTTGCTCGCGGAATCCATGGTCCGGCCTCCATTACAATCCATCCCAACCGACACGACCCAGCAGACCCACGCCATGATCGACAAGCAAACCATCCTGCAAGCCTTCCAGTTCCGCCATGCCTGCAAGAGCTTCGACCCGGCACGCAGGATTCCCGACGACGACTTCCGCTTCATTCTCGAAACCGGCCGGCTGTCGCCCAGTTCGTTCGGCTTCGAGCCGTGGCGCTTCCTCGTGGTGCAGGACATGGCCCTGCGCGACAGGCTGCGCGCCGCCAGCTGGGGCGCGCAGGGCCAGTTCCCGACCGCGAGCCACGTCGTCGTCCTGCTCGCGCGCCGCGAAGACATGCGGCCGGGATCCGACTACACCGAGCACATGATGCGCGACGTCATCAAGATGTCCGACGAGGCCATCGCCCGCCGCCACAAGCTCTACCCGCAATTCCACGAAGCCGATTTCGAACTGCAGGATCCGCGTGCGCTGTTCGACTGGAGCTGCCGCCAGGTCTACCTCGCGCTCGCCAACATGATGACCGCCGCCGCCCTGATCGGCATCGACTCCTGCCCGATCGAGGGTTTCAACCAGAAGGCCGCGGAAGCCGTGCTCGACGAAGCCGGCCTGCTCGAAGGTGGGCGATTCGGGCTCGCCGTCATGGCCGCGTTCGGCTACCGCGCCAACCCGCAGCCGGTCAAGACGCGGCAGTCGATCGAGGAAATCGTGCGCTGGGTCTGAGCGCGCCTCGGATGCGTGCGCGGCGCTGCCCTAGGCCTTGCGCCGTGCCGCCCTGAGCGCCGTATCCTGCGCCATGCGCACCCAGCGGCGCATCGCGTCCGGCGCTTCGAACACGTCGGGCGGGGCCTCGAAGTATTGCAGGGTCACGCGCCTGCCCCGCGCCGCATAGCTGAACGGGCGCAGCCCCAGGGCCTCGAATTCGGCCCGCGTGACGTCATCGGCCTTGAAATAAAGCCGATCGTCCGCGATCAGGGCAAACATGCAGTCGTCAAGATACATGCCGTGGCCGCCGAACATCGCACGGACGCGAAGCCCGTCGACGAACGCCATCTGTTCGGCAACGAAATCAACGAAGTCACCTCGAGCGGTCATGTCCGCGAGTGGTTTCAGCTACGACATCGAATGCAGCCCGATCGTGTTGCCCTCGGTATCCTGCCCCAGCGTGATGAAGCCGTATTGGCCGATCGAGGTTTTCTCGCGGGTGACCTGCCCGCCTGCGTCCTTGAGGCGCCCGGCCTCGATCGCGCAATCGGCGCAGGCAAAATAGACCAGCGTGCTGTTGGCGCCCGACGGGACGCCTTCCATCTTCACCAGCGCGCCGCCTGAGCCATAGCGCTCCATGTCGGCCGGGAAACTCCACATCTCGAACGGGGTGTCGAGTTTTTCCAGCTTGACCCGGAACACGGACTCGTAGAAGCGTTTGGCGCGATCCATATCCTGGACATAGATCTCGAACCAGCAGACAGGATTGCTCATGTCGATTCTCCTTTGCGACAAGCAGGCATCCGCTCGAGACTTTCGAACGGATACGTACCTGATATTAGGCCAGCAATCAGTTGATTGCCGGGCTCAAGCCGTCGGGTGAAGACAGCTCGCGCGAAGACCGTTCCACGGGCCCGTCGGCCTGCTTCAAGGCTGGCAGGCCGCCCCGCAGCAGCCACGAATTTTTCCCGGCCCGGAACGCGCAGCGCGAACTGTTCCTGCGCCGCCAGCATGCCCGTGCCGCAATACGGCAGGCGCAAGCGGTCCCTCGGCAGTTCGTCGCGACGCGCCACGTGCGCGCGCCACGATCGCGCGGCCGGCTGGATGTTCCGCAAGCATGCAGACGCCGCCGCCTGGCCTAGAATGGGACAGGTGGACTCGCGCTTCGCAATGGAGACCCAATGAAGCATCTGCTCGCCATCAATGGCTCGTACCGGCCGGACGGCATCATGGACCAGGCAGTCGCCACGGCAGTGCGCGCAGCCAGAGCGGCTGGCGTCGAGGTCGACGTCGTGCATCTGCGCGACTATCCCATCGCGTTCTGCCGCAACTGTCGCGACTGCGCCCAGCAGCCGGGCGAGGCGCCTGCAAGGTGCGTACAGGACGACGCCATGCAGGCGCTGGTCGACAGGATCGAAGCCGCAGATGGCTACATCCTCGCGTCGCCGACCAACTTCTATTCCGCCACGGCCGTGTTCAAGCGCTTCATGGAGCGGCTCGTCGTCTACGCCTACTGGCCCTGGGGAATGCCCGCGCCGAAATTCCGCAAGCCCCGCGCGCAGAAGAAGGCCGTGCTGATCGCCTCCTGCGCCGCGCCCGGCCTGCTGGGGCGCCTGTTCTACGGCACGCTGAAGCAACTCAAGCTGACCGCGAAGACGATCGGTGCCAGACCGGTCGGCAGCGCGTTCATCGGACTCGTCGCGCAGCAGGAACATGCACGCCTGCCCGACCATGCGCGACGACGGATCGAACGGCTCGTGGGCCGCCTGATCTAGCCGCCGCTGCGCGTCCCCGTCAGCGCTCGAATACCAGGCTTTCCGCCTGCGCGCCCATGTCGGACAGGGCCGCCGTGACGGCGTCCATGAACGGGGGCGGGCCGCAGACATAGAAGCGCTGGTCGACATCGCGGACCGTCTCCTCGAGGAAGGCGCGGTCGACGCGACGGTTCTCGTAGCCGGGTGCCTCGGCGCCGGTGCAGGTCAGGATGCAGCGATCCCCGAGCAGGTGACGCAGTTCCTTCTCGCAGATCACGTCGCGCGGCAGCTTGTTGGAGAAGATCAGGGTCTGACCGTCCAGTTCATCGCGCCGCGCCAGCTCGCGCAGGATGGCCAGGAACGGCGTGATGCCTGCGCCGCCGGCGATGAACACGCCCGGCCCCTGGTAGCTGATGGTGCCGAACGGCTCCGACATCAGCAGCGCCGCGCCCGGCTCAAGCCGATGCAGCAGCCGGGTCACGCCCTCGGGATGGTCAGGATAGCCCTTGATGGTGAATTCGAGTACCTGGTCGTCGGCCATCCCGGTCGGCGTGAACGGCCGGCCCTGCTCGCTCAGGCCCGGCCGGTCGATCGCCAGTTCGACGCCCTGTCCCGGCGTCACCGCGAACCCGGGCGGCTTGCTGACGATCAACCGCTTGACGTCGTGAGTCACGAACTGGCTCATCAGCAGGGTGACGGGGATGTTCATGGTCTGGTTCCTCCTCTGCAGCGAATGGTTTTCATCATAGACATGCGCGAATCAATTCCATTCAGCTCGCGATGTTTCTCAGGTTCGGGGCCCGATGCGGGCTGCACATCCGTGGCCCGCAGGGCTCGAGCGCGGATCTCCGATCGCTTCGGGTCCCGTCGCAGCGGCGCTGGCCGGGGATCGTCAGAATGTGCAGACTCAACGCGAGAGGCCACCGCATGCAGATGACCTTTTTGACCCTCGGCTTTCATCGGGGCGATGCCATATCGCCTGTGCGGACCCCCGTTTCATCGCGATCTGGAGGAAACCAGGATCCATCCCAACACCGCCATCATCAAATGCCTGAGAAAGCACGGCCAGTTGCTCGACCGGGAAATCTCCGAGGAAACGGGCATTCCGCATTCCACGGTGCGTTTTCCGCTGTCCGATTTGTCAAGGCAGGGAGAAGTATCGCGCTGCAGCGTGGCGCGCTACGCGAACGGCAAGCCCGTCAAGGGGTCGCCATGCAGGATCGCGGGGTATGCGTCCACCTTCTCGATGAACCGGCGCTCGGCCGCGAACAGGAAGCGCTGGTCCGGTCGCCGGATCGCGCACCCGTCCGACAGGGGGCAGCCCAGGCTGTCGCTTCCGCGGGCCCGGCATCCGGCCGGCCACGTTGAAAAATCGCTGTCCTTACCTACGCTGAAAAGCCTTCGATCGCGCAGTCAGCCCGGTTCGGTCCCAAAGACCAGGTACTGCATGCACGCGTGACACACGCAAGGAGGATGACGTGAACATCCTGTTTCGTTACGCAGCCCTCCTCGCCGTCGGCTGCGTCATCCCGATGACGGCCCTGTCCGGCAACGCCCTGCCTGGAACCTATGAAGGGAAGATCAAGGAGGTGAGCGGTTATCCGGGCCAGGCAGGCGAAGCCTGCGTGGTCAGAATCGGCACCGCGAGCGACTACGGCGGCTCCACGACCTTCAGCATCAACGACGTCGATACGATCCTGTTCGAAAACGTTCATGTCGACAAGCAGCTCGACTACAAGAAGGACGTCGTCAAGCTCGTGTCGCCCGGCTCGGCGACCGGCGATACCGAAATCGTGGTCATGCGCATGGGCAGCGATGGCTTGCCGACATACCTGAAATTGATCCGCCGAAACGACCGCACGCTGCGCATGAAGTCCATCGACTGCGACGCGCTGACGAGGAAGTAGTCGTCACGTCGATCTACCCCATCCCTGCTGCCTTCCGGCCGGTCGATGCGCCAGAGACCGGCACGATCCTGGCAGACATGAAAGACCCCAAGCCGCCCCTCCCGGACGACCCGCCAGACCTCGCAAACAGCTGAATTGCGCGCAGCCTTTTCCGATCCGGATGGTGTATACATCAAATTGAGGCGGAGAATTTTCCGGCCTCGGTGGTCGTGTTTGCAGGGAAGCCATGAACCCATTTTCGGGTAGGGTAGCGGCGGCCTCGCCGGAACGAATGTCAGGATTTCGGATTCGGCCGTGACTGCCTCGTCGAGCGGCCTTTTGATCGCTATCACCGGACGTTGGCAAAACCCGTTCAGCGCGACCCGACCAATCATCCAACTGAATATCGAGAGGCACACCATGATCCACGCACGCCATGCAGTATTGATCGCCTTGTTCGCCGCCACGTCGGTCCTGGCGCAGGAGGGCGGCTTTCCGAAAGCGCCCGTGAACCAGAAGGAAGCCGAGGCCCAGGGGCTGCAGCGCCTGAGCGTAGAGGATCTCAAAGCGTTCATCCCAGGAGCCCTCGATACCAGGGGAACTCAGGGCAAGAGCACGAGAATCTTCAAGCCGGACGGCAGTTACGAGCGCAAGGCCTACGAAACCTTCAACGGCTCATGGCGCTTCGATGAAGGAAAGAATGCCTATTGCCTTGACGTACGCAAGAAGAAGGGAATGGACAGGAACTGCTTCGCCGTCTTCCGCGCCAAGGAAGGCGCGTATTACTTCGACTACGATATCGACAACGGCTTCTACTCCCACACCTGGGTCCCTGCCAAGGCCGAATGAGGGGGTTGAAGCAGCGTTGACGGTCCAGCCTGATTCGGCGTATCGAGCGCACCGCAGGCGTCCGGGCCCTGCAGCGCGCGTGGGGGCAAGTGCCCCCTTCAGTTCGCTCGCGCCAGGGGCCTGAGCGGCATCGATCCGGGCCCCAGCGCCCGCGCCCGCAGCTGACCGCAGCCGCCCTCGACCTCCTGGCCTGCTGAATGGCGCAGCTTGGCGAGCACGCCGCGACGGTGCAGGCTGCGCGCCATCGCGGCCGCCTGCTCCCAGCTCGGACGCCGGAAGTCGTCGCCCTCGACACGGTTGTAGGGAATCAGGTTCATCACCGCGTACTTGCCGGCCAGCAGGCGGATGATCCCGTCCAGTTCGGCAGCGCTGTCGTTGATGCCTTCGAGCAGCGTCCACTGGTACTGGATCGGGTAGCCCGTTCGGCGCGCGTAGATCTCGCCCAGTTCGACCAGTTCGGCCGGCGCAATGTCCGGCGCCCGGGGCAGCAGGCGCCGCCGCAGCGCGGCGTCGGTGGTGTGCAGCGAAAGCGCCAGCGCCGGCTTGACCGCGGCCTGAGGCAGGCGTTCGAACACGCGGCGGTCGCCGACCGTGGAAAACACCAGGTTCTTGTGGCCGATGCCGCCCTCGATTCCCAAAAACTCGATGGCCTCGAGCACGTTGTCCAGGTTGTGGGCCGGCTCCCCCATGCCCATGAACACGACCTTCCTGACCGGACGGCGGCTGCGCGCCAGCACTACCTGCGCGACGATCTCCGCGCTGCCGAGCTGGCGCAGCAGGCCGGCGCGGCCGGTCATGCAGAACACGCAGCCCACTGCGCAGCCGACCTGGGTCGACACGCACAGCCCGTCGCGCGGCAGCAGCACGCTTTCGACGGTCTGGCCATCGGCGAGCGCCACCAGCAGGCGGGCCGAGCCATCCTCGTCGACGTGTTCGGCATGCACCCGGGCCAGGCCCTGGAGCGCGCCGAAAAGATCCGGGATTTCGTTGCGAACGGCCAGCGGCAGGAAGTCCTCGGCGCGACGGTGCCGGTTGTCGAGCGAGCGCCGCTGCACCCAGGCGCGCAGCACGCGGCCTTCGTGGCAGGGCGCGGCGCCGAGGTCGCGCAGACGTTGTCGGAGTTGTTGTAGTCGCATGGCGCGGCGGATGTTAGCACGCGGGCTGCGGCCCGTACCCGATCGATATTGCCGCTGGCTGCCAGGGTCCTTCGGCCGCGATGCTTCCGTTATGTAGAAACCGTGACTTGTTCCAGGCTTGCCCGCCCGCTTATCAAAACCGCCCCAGGCTGCGGGATTGCTTCAGGTTGCGCATTCAACCGCTGGACAGTGCAGCAGAATCAACCCTGCATGCCGGTCTTGGACCCTTGCAGGCGTGCGACCGGACGCCCAGTTCCGTCACTGCCAGGGCGTGCCGTACAGCCGCAGCGTGGCCTTGAAGCCTTTCTGGTTTTCCAGGGGAATCGCGACGTAGGGCTTGCCCTGTTCGTCCTGCCTGTTTTCGGCGATCGTGTCCGCGGCATTCGACCAGCCGCTGTCGGCCAGCACGTAGCCCACGCGCCACGATGCGTCGGGCGTGTCGGGCGGAATCGCGTTGATCACGAGGGTGTCGCGGAACAGGTATTCGCCCGGCACGTAGTGATCGTCCACGTCGGAATCCTCGCCGCGGTAGGTCAGCATCGACACCGCGAGCTGAACGGAGAACATCATCTCCTTGCTGCGCTGCGGCCGCTTCGAGGTATCGAGGAACACGGAAAACAGCGTCGGCTGCCTGGCATCGGCGCGCAGCGCGCCGGCGTCGTCGAACAGGTCGGGGCGCTTGCGCAGGATGGCGCTGTTGTTGGCAATCGTGCGGCGCGTCAGGTCGAAGTCCAGCGCCCCGCGGGTCGCCACCGTCACCTCGAAGTAGTATCCCACCTGGGTGCCGAGCAGCCGGCGTACCAGGCCGACGGAAGGCAGCGGCAAGTCGTCCACCCAGAGCACGCCTTCCACGCGCAGGTCGCCGAACAGGAAGCGCGTCAGGTTCTGGAAGCCCTCCTCCGAATTGACGATGCCGAAGGGCCCGCTGTGGCTGCGGTGGACGTGCGCGCGCGGCGCGTCGTCCACGTAGGCATTCGTGATCCGCACCAGGCCGTCGCTGAGTTCGCCGGCCAACAGGCGCGACGCGCCCTTCGCCACGGCGTAGTCCTTGCTGTCGGTGCCCACGAGGCAGAAGAAGCGCGCCGGGTCGAACTTGCCGTCGAGCGAATTCGCCGGGGCCTGCTTGTCCTTGATCGCCAGATAGCCGCGCATGCGCTCGCGATTGAAATTGTTCATGTCCCACAGATCGAAGAAGCCCGGCACGTTGATGCCCGCCATCTCGATGCCGTTGTGCGGCGTGGCATAGGTGAACACCTTGTCCACCAGCTTGCGCGCGTCCGCGCTGCCGACCGCCTCGTTCTGCAGGAAGCAGCGGCACACCAGCCCGCCCATGGAATGCGCCACCAGATAGACCCGGAAATCCGTCGGCTTCATCTGGCCGTCGCGGCAGACCTGGTCGCGCACGCGCAGGATCAGGTCCGACAGGCCCTGCGCCGCCTCTTCGATCGTCGGCACCTTGCCGCTGCCGAAGTCGGGGTCGGCGACGTCGTAGTAGCGATGGATGACGATGCTCTCCGGCGCGATCTTCCCGGTTTCCAGCTGCAGGCCGTCCTGGTAGATGTCCACGTAACCCAGCTTCATCAGCCGCACGAGGGGCGACTCGAAGAACACCTTGCGCACCGCGCCGTTCCACGCCTGGCGCGCCTTGGTCGAGCCGTATTCGAGGCCCATGTAGGGCGTCGACGTCGTCTCCGTGATTTCCGACTTGGTCATCGCGTACCCGCGCACGTAGATGATGGGAAAGCGTTGACGTGTCGTCATGGCGTCATCCTTTGTGTTCACTCGCCTGCATTGTAGTC
>JAYRNU010000155.1:0-3674 GCA_041912015.1 Thiobacillus sp.
ACAACCTCCGTCTGCACCACCTCGCCGTTGAGGCGGCGCTGTTGCGCTTCGACAGTCTGGATGATCGTCTGGAGGAACTGGTGCTGCAGTTGACGGTAAGCCGGAGAGGCTTCGTCCACGCGGACACGACACAGGAACAGGTAGTTATGCAGCGCAGGTGCGATCACATCGAGTTGGCCGCGCGCGAGTGCTTGGCGAAGCACGGGCTGTACGTCAGTGAGATGCGCGCCGAGATCGTCGAAGTCAGTCTCGATAAACCCACCAATACGGTTGGCGTCATCCGTTTCGAGGACGGAACGCTGCCACAAAAGGCACAGCCGCCTAATCTGCTCGCCCGTCAGCTCGACATCTTCCCAAACAGGCTGCGGCACCTCAAGCGCGGCGCGCTCCCGCCTTTTCCGCTCGAACTCGTTATCAAGCTCGACCGAGCGCAGCCTGGCGAGGCGGACCGCTTCTTTGCGGTCGGAAGTCCTAAGGCTATGCCGGATCTCGCGGGAGTTGCCATATGCCGAAACGAGGTCGAGGGGAATCCTGCGCCGGTACCAGTGGACACGGCCGCGCAGTTCAACGTGGGGATGGCTCATCGTTACTCTCCAGAGGGTTGTGGAACACCTCGGTGTAACGATCTCGTTTTATACAGCCCTTTGTTTGCAGGGATTCCAGCGGAATCATGCACTTAAGGCTTGATTGGCGGAGAGGGTGGGATTCGAACCCACGGTAGGCTTGCACCTACGCCTGATTTCGAGTCAGGTACATTCGACCACTCTGCCACCTCTCCGACGGCGCATATTGTAACCGAGCCGGGCGGTTTGCTGGACGAAAATTTAACTGTCCGTCAGACTCCGGAGCATGTCCATCAAGAAACCATCGGGATCGATCGGGTTGCTGGCCGCGCTGGCACTTCTGGCGACATTGACCGCCTGCAGCCGCCCTGTATCGCCGCCCGAGGTCAGTGGCGAATTGCGCGTCGGCACGCGCAACAGTCCGGCCACCTTCTTTATCGATCACAACGGCGAAGCCGCAGGATTCGAGCACGACCTGATGGTCGCGTTCAGCGAGTCGCAACACTGGAAACTCCTTTGGACCGAAAAGGAGCGTCCCGACGCATTGCTCGAACTGCTCGATACGCAGCAGATCCATCTTGCATCCGCTTCGCTGCCATTGGCCGTGGTCAGGGATCGCCACCTCGTCGCCAGCCCGGTGCTGTTCGAAACCCCGGTCTACATCGTCTACCGCACGGCTGACCAGGCGCCGCGCTCGATCGCCGATCTATCCGGCAAGAAACTGGCATTGATCATCGGCTCGGGCCACACGCCCATGCTGATGCGACTGAAACGCAAGACGCCGGGCTTGTCCTGGGCCGCACTCGAAAACGTCTGGCCCGAGGAATTGCTGGCCGAGCTGCAGGAAGGCAAATACGACGCGGTCGTCATCAGCGGCATGGATTTCGATCCGCTGCGCAACTACTTTCCGACGCTGGCAGTGGCGTTCGATCTTCCCGACAAGCAGAAAATCGTCTGGGCCATGCCGAAGCAGATTTCGTCGGTGTTTCGCAACACGCTGGCACGCTTCGTCAAGCAGGCGCAGGAGGACGGTACGCTCAAGCGCATCTACGAGCGCTACTTCGGCCACGTCAAGCAGCTCGACGGCTCGGACGTCATCGGCCTGCAGCAGCGGCGCCCGGAGCGCCTGCCCGAACTGCGCCGCTATTTCCGCGAGGCGCAGACGCTCACCGGCATCGACTGGCGGCTGCTGGCCGCGATCGGCTACCAGGAGTCGCAGTGGGATCCGCTCGCCACCTCGCCGACCGGGGTACGTGGCCTGATGATGCTGACTGGCCAGACGGCCGATCGCCTCGGCGTCAAGGACCGCCTCGACGCGCGCCAGA
This sequence comes from Thiobacillus sp., assembly GCA_041912015.1. Classification (GTDB taxonomy): domain Bacteria; phylum Pseudomonadota; class Gammaproteobacteria; order Burkholderiales; family Thiobacillaceae; genus Thiobacillus. The sequence continues at coordinate 1,889 of JAYRNU010000155.1, forward strand.
GCATCCTCGGCGGCGCGCGCTACCTGGCCATGCTCAAGGATGCGCTTCCCGACAGCATTGGCGAGCCCGACCGCACCTGGCTTGCGCTGGCCGCCTACAATCAGGGACAGGGGCATCTCGAAGACGCGCGCCGCATCGCGCAGGCGCTCGGCGGCAATCCGGACAGCTGGGCCGACGTCAAGGAGGCCCTGCCGCACCTCGGGCGCAGCGATCATGCCAAGCTGATGAAATACGGCTACGCGCGCGGCGCCGAGGCCTTGCAGTTTACCGAGAACATCCGCAACTACTACGACATCCTGCTGCGGCTGGAGCCCGAGTACAGCCCCTTGTTCAACCTCGGTCGCAGCTTCGCGGGACCCGGGCCGGGCTGAACCGGCAAGCCGTCCGCTCAGGCAGCGGTCAAGCGCGCCACGCCGCCCATGTAGGGCACCAGGACGTCGGGGATCTGCACGCTGCCATCGGCCAGCTGGTAGTTCTCCAGAATCGCGACCAGCGTGCGGCCGACAGCCAGCCCCGAGCCGTTCAGCGTGTGCAGCAGTTCCGGCTTGCCCTGGCCGGCACGGAAGCGCGCCTGCATGCGGCGCGCCTGGAAGGCCTCGAAATTGGAGCACGACGAGATCTCGCGGTAGGTGTTCTGCGCCGGCAGCCACACCTCGAGATCGTAGGTCTTGGCTGCCGAGAACCCCATGTCGCCGCTGCACAGGGCCATCTTGCGATATGGCAGGCCGAGCCGCTGCAGGACCGTTTCGGCGTGACCGGTCAGGCTCTCGAGGGCAGCGTAGGAATCCTCCGGTCTGACCATCTGCACCAGTTCCACCTTGTCGAACTGGTGCTGCCGGATCATGCCGCGCGTGTCGCGTCCATAGGAGCCGGCCTCGGAGCGGAAGCACGGCGTGTGGGCGACGAACCTGAGCGGCAGCGACTCGGCCGCGACGATCTCGTCGCGCAGCAGGTTGGTGACCGGCACTTCGGCGGTGGGAATCAGATAGAGCCGCTCGGCGTCGGTGCGCGGCACGTGGAACAGGTCCTCCTCGAACTTCGGCAGCTGGCCGGTGCCGCGCATCGAATCGGCATTGACCAGATACGGCACGTAGACTTCGGTGTAGCCGTGCTCGCGGGTATGCAGGTCGAGCATGAACTGGGCAAGCGCGCGGTGCAGCCGTGCGAGCGGGCCCTGCATCACGGCGAAGCGGCTGCCGGTCAGCTTCACGGCAGCGGCGAAGTCGAGCTGGCCGAGCCCTTCGCCGATATCGACGTGGTCGCGCACCGGAAAATCGAAGGCCGTCGGCGTGCCCCAGCGGCTGACCTCGACGTTGGCAGTCTCGTCCTTGCCGAGCGGCACCGACTCGTGCGGCAGGTTCGGCACCCCCATCAGAAAATCGTTGAGCTCGCCCTGCAGGTCGGACAGGCGCGTTTCCAGGGCCTTGAGCTCGTCGCCCAACCCGGCCACCTCGGCCATGACCGCGGTGGTGTCCTCGCCCTTGCCCTTGAGCATGCCGATCTGTTTCGACAAGGTGTTGCGACGGCTTTGCGCGTCCTGGGTGCGGGTCTGGATCGTCTTGCGCTCCGCTTCCAGCGCGTCGAAGCGTGCCGCGTCGAGGAAGAAACCGCGCGCAGCGAGGCGCTCGGCGACAAGGGCTGCGTCTTTGCGCAGCAGCTGGATATCAAGCATGAGAGTCGAGGAAAAGCGCCAAAAGCGCTATTTTCCACGATTGCCGCCCCCTGCGGCTAGGGGCAGCGCGAAATCCGGCGGAACTCAGGCCGCCTCGACCATGCCCACCGCTTC
>JAYRNU010000156.1:0-14234 GCA_041912015.1 Thiobacillus sp.
CGTTCTCTTGGGTGGTGTGAGCAACCTTATTGATGAATTTGGCTAGCGAATCGCCATTTGTGCAAATGGGCCTGGCAACACGGTCTTCGTACAGCTCGAAGAGTGATTGTGGTTCTCTGGCTGCAGTGGCGACAAGAATGGGAACGACGATCCGGCTGTGGCTTTGTTCATGAAAGTTTTTGAGGTCCAGCGCGTAGTCCATCACCTGGTCTATCGCGTGGCGCTCAAATGATGTGGCCCCCACCTTGAATTCAATTGCGAAAATGACAGCCCCGGAAATCACCACGCAGTCGATGCGCTTACCCATCCTCGGAATGCTGTACTCAAAGGCAATGTGACCCTTAACAGCCTGTAGCCAATTTTTGGCGGAACGAATCTGGATGAGCCACGCATTTTTCTGCTGCTCTTCGAGAGAAAACTCATGCTTGCTCGCTAGTTCTCCGAGGACGTGGTTCTCGTTATCAGCAATAAAGCTGCGGATGGAATTGAAGTAGTAAGCGCGGCTCATTCGCTCCACATCCCCTTCCGGCACAACCCGCGCGCCTCGCAGTACTGGCAGACGCTGTCGATGCCCGCTGCGGGCAGCGCCGCGCCTGCGGCGATGGCTTCGAGCAGTTCCGGCAGGCGGCGGCTGATGGCGTCGACGTCGGTTTCGCCGTCGAGTTCAAGCGGGGTGACGGGGGTTTCGTTGATCGGCAGGTAGGCGGCGGCGGCCTCGGCGAGCCAGGCGTAGAACGGCAGCTGGACGGCTTCGGTGGGGTCCTTGAGTTTCTTCTTCAGGCCCTGGGCGGCGGCGGTCTTGTAGTCGATGACGGAGAGCGCGCCATCCTTCTGGTCGACGCGGTCGACACGGCCGTGCAGGGTGACGTCGCCGAGGCCGGCGACGGTCCAGGGCACCTCGAACGCGGCTTCGCCGGCCTGGTAGTGCCAGCCCTGGGCGACCCGGTCGAGCCAGGCGTCGATGTAGGCCGGCTGGACGGTTTCCCATTTGCTGCGCCAGGCGGCGGCGGTCCAGGCGGGCAGGGCCGCGAATTCGGCGTTGGACATTTCCCGCAGGCGGGCCAGCGCGGCGTCGCGCTCGGGTGGCGGGGCGCTGTCGTGAAAGGCCTTGAGGATGCGGTGCAGGGCGTTGCCGTAGTCGCTTTTGTCGAGCGCTTCGTCGGCTTCGTCCAGCTCGCGGATGCCGAGCACGCTGGTGACGAAAAAGCGGTAGGGGCAATCGAGCAGTGTCTGGTAGGCGGTGGGCGAATAGCGCCGCGGCAGGTGTGCGGGCACCACCGTCGGCGCGGGCCGTATGCCGGGATCGGGCAGGCGGCTGGGCTGGGCCGGCGGCAGACCGCCGGCCTGCTCCGGCAGGGGCGCGCCCCACGCGGCATGATGCAGGGCCTGCAGCCGCAGCACCAGCGGCGAGGCGGGGTTGGGTTCGTCGTTGTTCCAGGCCTGCCAGCTGAGGAGTGCCGGCCCCTGGCCCAGCAGCTGGATCAGGTCGGTGATCATGGCGACGGCCTGGTCGGACGCAGTGTACAGGCCAAGCTGGGCGCGGGTGGTCTGGGAAAACAGGCTCGGCGCGGCGGGTGCGGGCAGGTGGCGGGCGTCAGCGCCGATGACGGCGACGGCCTCGAACAGGCGCCCGCGCGCGGCGGGCAGCGAGGTCAGCACGATCGGGCTGGTGACGCTCTTGTCGGTGAAGGTCGCGGATTCGAACGCCAGATTGAGCCAGCGCCGCCATTCGCCGAAGCTGTATTTTTCGGGGTCGTCCGCCAGATCGCGGCGCAGGGCGCCCAGCGTGTCGAGCACGCTGGCGCCGGCGGGGTCGGCGTCGAGTGTCGTGTCGAGCCGGGCGAGGCTGTCGGCCAGCCGCGCAAGCCAGGCCGACAGCGGCGCGCGGCGCTGTTCAAATCCCTGGCGGGCGTCGAACAGCGCGGTCAGCCAGTCGGGCAGCGCGCCGAACTGGGCCTGCGCCACGCGCTGAATGTCGGCCCGCCCCTGCGCCACGCCCTGTCGCCGCAACGCGAGTTCGAATTGCAGCACCTGATCCTGGCGCGCGGCGAGGTCACCCAGGAGGAAAGGCGATTTGAGCAGGTCGAGCAGTTCGATGTGCGGGAAATCGCTGGCCACGCATTCCAGCCAGCGGTCGATCACGGCGGCGGCGGCGGTGGTCGACAGCGTCCAGCCGGTTTCATCGGCGGCCAGCACATCCAGGCGTTCCAGCAGTGCGCGCACCCGGCGCGCGGTTTCGCGGTCGAGCGCGATCAGCGCGATACCGCGCCGGCCGGCGTTCAATTGTTCGGCTACCCAGGTGGCGACGGCGCGCGCTTCGGCCTCCAGATGCGGCGCGGGACAGAGCGTCACGCGCGCGCGCAGGGGCGAATCGGGGTGAGCGCTTGCCAGCGCGGCGCCGCGCGCGCGTATGGGCGGGTCGGTCAGTCGCCAGGCCTGATGCAGGGTACGCGCCACAGGGTTGTCGCTATCGACGGTCTGCTCGAAAAGCACGACCGGGGTCAGCTCGGCACAGCGGCCGAGGAACTGCTGCTCGACGGCGGTCAGCATCCCCAACGCATAGCCATAGATCGGACTTGGCGCGGGTTCGATCTGTTCCACGAGCGCGTCGAGTGCGCGCGCATAGTGCGCCTGCGGATCGCTGCCGTCGGTGTTGAGCGCCTGCCATACCGCCTCGATCAGCGCCGTTTCGCGGTCGAGCGCGCCGGCGCGCAAGGCGCGGATGCGCGAGCCGAGTTCTCCGCCCAACCGTGCAGCGGACAACTCATCGGCCAGTCCCAGCAGTTCATTGGCGAGCGCCCACTTGTCGATCTTCCCGAGCCAGTCGGTGCGGCGCAGTACGCCATGCAGCCGCGCAAGGCGCCGCGCCTGCGGTTCGACCGCACCGGTCGCCACGCTGTCGGCCCAGCTTTTCAGCGGCGTGATGCGCGGCGGAATCAGTACCGGCCGACCGGCAGCCTGCGCCAGCGCGCGGGCAAAATCCTGCCCGGCACGGTGGTTGGGGACGAGCACCGTCAGCCCGGACAAATCGGGCAGACGGTCGGCATGGTGGTCGAGCAGGTGGCGGGCGACGGTTCGGGGCAGCGCGGCGCCGCCCTGGGCATACGGTTCCACACGCGTTCTGGCGCGTAGTGGATCGGAGTCCTTCAGGGGAATCGTGGCGATTCCCACCGGGTTCAGCGTTCCAGATACTTCAGCTTGTCCTTGACGCCCGCCCACTCGTCGGCGTCGGCCAGCGGATCCTTGCGTTCGATGATGACCTTCCACTGCTTGGCGAGCTCGGCGTTCAGTGCGATATAGGCGCGCTGGTCGTCCGGCACATCGTCTTCGGCGAAAATGGCCTCGACCGGACATTCGGCCACGCACAGCGTGCAGTCGATGCATTCCTCGGGATCGATGACCAGGAAATTGGGACCTTCATGGAAGCAATCGACCGGACAGACATCGACACAATCCGTATATTTGCACTTCACGCAGGCGTCTGCGACAACGTAAGTCATTCGTATTTACCCAAGAAATTTGAGAAAAGCCCGGATGCTTGCAGGCGGTGATTTTGATGTAGCATATCGGCACAAAACCGAATTTTCCAGCATTACCACATTCCCGAACCATCCAGGCCGCTTCCGGCCATCCGCATACTTCAATAGGAGCAACACCGATGAGCGAGCATGTTCATTACATATCCGACGATTCCTTCGAGCAGGAAGTCCTGCAGGCCGGCGTGCCCGTGCTGGTGGATTACTGGGCGGACTGGTGCGGCCCCTGCAAGATGATCTCGCCGATCCTTGATGAAGTCGCCAAGGAATATTCCGGCAAGCTCAAGGTGTGCAAGCTCAACATCGACGAAAACCAGGCCACCCCGCCCAAGTTCGGCATTCGCGGCATTCCCACCCTGATGATTTTCAAGAACGGCAACGTCGAAGCTACCAAGGTCGGCGCCTTGTCCAAGTCGCAACTTACCGCTTTTGTCGACAGCAACATCTAATTCCAAGCCTTCTCCGGCCGGCGCATCGTCGCGCCGCCGCCCGGATCACCGTCCGGCTGCTTCCCTCCCCCCACGTCCGGCTCTTTCAAGCGAGCCTATTCAGGCCCCTCCCATGCATCTTTCCGAACTCAAGCAAAAACCCATCACCGAACTGCTCGAAATCGCCGCGACCAACGGTATCGATAACGCCAACCGTTTCCGCAAACAGGAACTGATCTTCACCATCCTGAAAACACTGGCCAAGCGCGGTGAAAGCATTTATGGGGACGGCGTGCTGGAAGTGCTGCCGGACGGATTCGGCTTCCTGAGATCGCCGGAAACCTCGTATCTGGCCAACACCGACGACATCTACGTGTCGCCGTCGCAGATCCGTCGCTTCAACCTGCATACCGGCGACAAGATCGAAGGCGAGATCCGCACGCCGAAAGATGGCGAACGCTATTCGGCGATGACCAAGCTCGACCTGATCAACGGCGAGCCGCCCGAAGCCAGCAAGAACAAGATCCTGTTCGAGAACCTCACGCCGCTGCATCCCGACAAGCCGCTCAAGCTGGAGCGTGATGTCAAGGCCGAAGAAAACATCACCAGCCGGGTGATCGACATCGTCGCCCCGGTCGGCAAGGGCCAGCGCGGGCTCCTGGTGGCGCCGCCCAAGTCCGGCAAGACGGTGATGCTGCAGCACATCGCGCACGCCATCACGTCCAACCATCCCGACGTCGTGCTGTTCGTACTGCTGATCGACGAACGTCCGGAGGAAGTGACCGAGATGAGCCGTACGGTGCGCGGCGAGGTCGTCGCGTCCACCTTCGACGAACCTGCCAGCCGCCACGTCCAGGTCGCCGAAATGGTGATCGAGCGCGCCAAGCGCCTGGTCGAACACAAGAAGGACGTGGTGATCCTGCTCGACTCCATCACCCGTCTGGCACGCGCCTACAATACGGTGCAGCCGGCTTCCGGCAAGGTGCTGACCGGCGGCGTCGACGCCAATGCGCTGCAGAAGCCGAAGCGCTTCTTCGGCGCCGCGCGAAATATCGAGGAAGGCGGCAGCCTGACCATCCTCGCCACCGCGCTGATCGATACCGGCAGCCGCATGGACGATGTGATCTACGAGGAGTTCAAGGGCACCGGCAACCTTGAGATCCATCTGGATCGCAAGATGGCCGAAAAACGCCAGTATCCCGCGATCAACGTCAACCGCTCCGGCACCCGCCGCGAAGAACTGCTGATGCCGCACGACATCCTGCAAAAGGTGTGGGTGCTGAGGAAGCTGCTGTACCCGATGGATGACATGGAGGCGATGGAATTCCTGCTCGACAAGATCCGTGCGACGAAGAACAACAACGAGTTCTTCGACTCGATGCGCCGGGGTTGATCGGCACATCCGACTCCGCTATACTGTTTTGCTTTCCGTTTCAACCCTTAAGGAATTGCCATGAAAGCCGGCATCCACCCCGATTACAAAGAAGTTTCCGTGACCTGCTCCTGCGGCAGTACTTTCAAGACCCGTTCCACGCTGGCGCGGGACGTCCTGCATGTCGAAGTGTGCTCCGCCTGCCATCCTTTCTATACCGGCAAGCAGAAGATCGTCGACACCGCTGGGCGCGTCGAGAAGTTCCGCCAGCGCTACGGCATGAAGTAAGCGCCTCGTTGCGACGGGACAGGATGCAATGCAAAGCGGCTTCGGCCGCTTTTTGCATTTTTGCGACGCTGCAACGGTATCATTCCTTCGCTGGCCCCATAAGACGACAGAGACACATTTGAAACCCCCGGTTTTCCGACGCTTGGCAGTGATCGTTCTCGGCGCGCTTGCGCTGAGCCATTGCGCGCAAAATCCGGTCACGGGTGACAAGGATTTCGTGCTGATGTCCGAACAGCAGGAAATCCAGATGGGCGCGCAGTCGCACCAGGACGTCCTCAAGGAATACCCGGCGGTCAACGATCCCGCGCTGCAGGCCTATGTCAGCGACGTCGGCCAGAAGCTTGCCAGGCAAAGCCATCGCCCCGGACTGCAATGGCATTTCACAGTGGTCGACAGTCCCGACGTCAATGCCTTTGCCCTGCCCGGAGGCTATGTCTACATCACGCGCGGGATCATGGCGTATCTGAATACCGAGGCGGAACTCGCCGGCGTGATCGGGCACGAGATCGGGCACGTCACGGCGCGCCACGGCGTGCGCCAGCAAAGCGCCAGCACCGCCGCCGGCCTCGGCGCCATGCTCGGATCGGTGCTGGTTCCCGGGATGAATAATGAGGCGGGCGCCTCGCTGATGCAGTCTCTGGCGCAGGCCTGGACGGCCGGCTACGGCCGCGATCACGAGCTGGAATCCGATCGCCTCGGCGCGCAGTATCTGGCCAAGGCAGGCTATGACCCCAAGGCGATGATCGAGGTGATCGGCGTCCTGAAGAATCAGGAGCTGTATGCGGCAGAACAGACCCAGGGCGGCGTTCGCCAGTCCGCTTCGTATCATGGCCTGTTCGACACACACCCGAGCAACGATGCACGTCTCAAGCAGGTCGTCGGCGAAGCGGCCAAGTATGCCGTGGCCGATCCGCGCGAGGGCCGCGATGAATACCTGCGACACCTGGCCGGCGTGGTGTTCGGCGACAGCCCGGATCAGGGCGTGATCCGCAACAACGCCTTGCTGCATGAAAGGCTTGGCCTGGCGATCCAGTTCCCCCCGGGCTGGGCGGTACGGAACCGGCCCGACCGCGTGACGGCGACCAGCCCCCAGGGCGATGCGCTGGTCGAGCTGCAGCAGGGGCCGAAGAGCGACAAGCCGTTGGCAACCTTGCAGAAAGGCCTCAAGCTGGATGCTGGCGCACGCTACGACAGCGGCAGCCTCAGCGGCTATCCGGCCGCCTTTGCCGCGGGTTCGCAGCAGGGCAAACCGGTGGTCGTGGCAGTCGTGGTGTTCAACGGTACGCAGTATCTGATCGCAGGCATGACCAAGGACAAATCCGCCTACGAACGCGAGCGCAGCGTCCTGCGCGCGGCCATCAACAGCTTCCACGCGATGACGCCGGCCGAACGCAAGGAATCACGGTCCTTCGTATTGCAGCTGCTGACGACGCAACCGGGCATGCGCATGGCGGGCCTGGCCCGGCAGTCGCCACTGGGTGCTCAAGCCGAAAGTCAGCTGCGCCTGATCAACGACCTGTATCCCAGCGGTGAGCCGGAGCCGGCTCAACTCATTAAAATTGTCCGGTAAGCGCGCATTGAGCCTAGCGAAACACGCGCAAGACATGCGCCGGTGGAGGCCCCGCTGCTGCGCAGCGACCCTTCCGCAGATCGGCCTGTTGCTGCTGTGCCTGGCGTGGCTGTTGCCGGGGCTGGTGGGACACGCGCCCTGGAAGGGGGGCGATGGCGAAAATTTCGTGCAGGTGTGGCTGCAGCAGCAGAGCGAAGCATCACTGCAGACACAATCCGGCGTACCGCTGCTGTATTACTGGTTTGCGAGCGCAACCGCCTGGCTGACGTCGTCCTTCCTGCCTCTGCCCGATGGCGCAAGACTGGCTTCCGGCGTGTTTGTCGCATTGGCGCTGTACTTCGCCGCGCGCACCGCCCGAATACTGTATGGACCTGAAACTGGCTGGGCAGCCGCGCTGACCTTGCTGGGCTGCATGGGCCTGCTGCTGCGCGGCCACGAGCTCAATGCCTACACGGCCGAGTTTGCCGCTGCTGCGGTCATGCTCTATGGCCTTGCCAGCCTGGCGCACGACAGGTGGAGCAGCTGGGCGCTCGGAGGCGGTGCGATATTGATGCTATTGGCCGGCGGTGCTGTGGAGGCGCTGCTGTTCCTGCTGCTCGGGGCGATGCAGGTCCGCTATCTCGATGGTTATCGCAGCCAGGACGCGCGGCGCGATTTTGCATGGGGCGCCGGCCTTGCGCTGATGGTCGGTGGCGCATGGCTGGCCACCCTGCTCATGCAGGGGGTTTCCACGGCCCAGGCGCTGAGTCTGCAGCGCTGGCTCGGGAACGCCGGGCCAAGCCCGACCTTCTATCTGCGCACGCTGACCTGGTACGCCTGGCCAGCCTGGCCGCTGGCAGCCTGGGCGCTGTACCGAAGCCGGCGCAGCTGGCGCGCCCCGGGCATCGCTTTGCCGCTCGGCATGCTGCTGGTCTTGCTCGTCCTGTATGCCTTTGATGCCGACCCTGGTGAAGAGCAGGGCCTCATCCTGCTGCTGCCGATCTCGCTGCTGGGGGCGTCAGGGCTGCTCACCCTGCGGCGTGGCGCGGCCAATGCGCTGCTGTGGTTCGCCCTGATGCTGTTCGGCTTCGGCGCGCTGGTCATGTGGGTCTACTGGGGGGCGCACGATCTGGGCATCCCGGCGCGACTGGCGGCACGACTCATCAAGCTCGGCGGGACCGACGTGGGCGTGTTGCGGCCATGGACCCTGGCGTTGGGCATCGCCGTGACCTTGGCCTGGATCCTGTTCCTGACCCGCGTCGAGCGTTCGCCGCTGCGCCCGATCCTGGTATGGACCTCGGGCATGACCTTCATCTGGGCATTGCTGATGGCGTTGTTTCAGGCACCGCTCGACCGGCGCCTGAGTTATGTCAGCGTCGGCGAAATTCTGGCGGCGAAGGTGCCCGCCACCGAGTGCATCCAGTCCTACGAGGTTCGCAGCCAGCAGCGCTTGTTGCTCGCCTATCACAGCGGTCGCCTGATTTCGCCTGACAACGCCGACTGCAACTGGCTGCTGATCGAGACGCGCCACAACGGGGCCCCGCCGCCGCTTGCGGACGGCTGGATCGAGCAGTGGGACGGGGCGCGCCCGGGCGATCGCTCGGACCGTTTCCACCTCTATGCACGCCACTGAGCCGGTGGCTGCGGTCATCCTGGCGGGCGGCCAGGGCAGCCGCATGGGCGGCGCCGACAAGGGGCTGATCGCTTACCGGGGGCGGCCGCTGGTCGAATGGGTACTTGCGGCGATTGCGTCGCAGGTCGAAGAAGTCGTCATCAGCGCCAACCGCAACCTCGATCGCTATGCAGCGTACGGACACCGCGTGCTGCCCGACACCCTGCCTGACTACCCCGGCCCGCTCGCCGGTGTGCTGGCGGCGTTGCAGGCAGTGGACGCAGCATGGCTGCTGGTCGTGCCGTGCGACACGCCGCACCTGCCCGGCGATCTCGCGGCGCGCCTGCTCGCGGCGGCGCGGCAGGAAAACGTGCCACTGGCAATCGCAGCAGACGACATGCAGATGCATCACACCTGCTTTATCGTGCGAACCGACCAGCGAGACGCTCTCGCGGCATTTTTGGCGAGGGGTGAACGGGCGGTGCGTCGTTGGCAGGCGGCGCTCCCGTCTGCAGAAGTTCCGTTTGATGCCGCGGCTTTCGCGAATCTGAACCGCCCGGAAGACCTGTCCAGTACCTGATGCATCCGAGTTTGCTCCTGGCAGGGGCAGACGTTCATCGGTACTGGATTGTTGGCAGGGATTCGGCCCAAACTGCCGCTTGCAAGTATCCGGCAAACCAGGGGCGATCGATACCGATGTATTCGCCCTATGCTAGACTTTTTGCATGCTATCCATTGAACAATGAATAGCCATGTGGGGTCTTGTTCTTGTCGATGCGCTAATAAGGAGTAGAAATCATGAACATTTCATTTCCGGTCAGGATTTTCAATACTGCTGCACTGCTGTTGTTGCTGGCCTTCATGGGTCTTGCTTCAGAGAAAGCATCCGCAACGCCTCCGGACGAAAGAATGTTTGGACCCTGGGTGGTACAGCAGTCATCCAGCGCTGAGAACATCGGGGTACGCGTTTTTTTCTCGCCAGATGGAAATTTCTTCTTGATTGATCCCAGATTGAAAATGGGATTCAACGGTTCTTGGGTGATTGGACGGGCTGGACTCCTTGTGACTATTTACGGAAATGGAGCATGGGCCAAGCTGTGGGATGCCGATGTGTCATTCGAGAATAATGACAAAATGATCATGGAGGTGAAGGAAAGCCAATTGACCGTGCCTGAAGTCGTTGTCCTGCAACGAGTCAAATTCTGACTTCAAGCCTGAAACCTGAAAACAGGGGGATATGGTCAGACCCCGGCTGCGGATATGCCGCAATACGGGGGCGCGGGTTCAGCACGAAACAGTGGGCCGACTTGAATGCCTGACTATCAGGGCACCTCGACTGGCGGCTGACAAGCCGCGCCTCGACCGGTCACAATCCCAGCCCGCTGAATTTTTCATAGCAACCACAATAGTCCATCGGGCCTTCTCCGGCCCTATCGGCATTAGCCGTTGGTCGCCACGAGATACGCGGCCGCTTCGGGTCAGGAAGTCGACAATGCCTTGTCCAGCAGCTCCACCCAGTGCCGGACCGGGATCGGGCTGCCGGATTGCAGATGAGTCAGACAGCCGATGTTGGCCGTGGCGATCAGCTCGGGCCGGCCGGCCTGCAGGTGGCCGAGCTTGCGGGCCTTGAGCTGGCTTGCGATATCCGGCTGCAGAATCGAGTAGGTGCCGGCCGAGCCGCAGCACAGGTGCTTTTCAGCGACCGGTGTGAGCTCGAACCCGGCATCGGTCAGCAGCGCCTCGACGCCGCCCACGAGCTTCTGCCCGTGCTGCAGGGTGCAGGGTGGATGATAGGCGATGCGTGTGCCGCCAGCCGGCCGTGCAGCGAGCGCCGAAAGCGCCTCGCGCGCCTGCAGCATGACTTCGGAAATGTCTTTTGTCGCTGCGGAGACGCGTGCGGCTTTTTCGGCGTACGCGGCATCGTTGCGCAGCAGCCAGCCGTAGTCCTTGACCATGACGCCGCAGCCCGAGGCGGTCATCACGATCGCTTCGACGCCGGCATCGAGATGCGGCATCCAGGCGTCGATATTGCGCCGAGCCGCGGCGAGGCTCGCGTCCGTGTCGTTGAGGTGATGCCCCAGGGCGCCGCAGCAGCCGGCTTCGTCCGCCGCGATCAGCGAGATGCCGAGGCGGTCGAGCACGCGTGCGGTGGCGGCGTTGATGTTGGGCCTGAGGCCGGGCTGCACGCAGCCTTGCAGTACCAGCATGCGGCGCGCATGCCGGGGGGGCGGCCAGTCGCCCGCGGTTTCGGCGGGCGGGATGCCGGCCTTGAGGAAGTCGGGCAGCAGGCCGCGTACGCTCTGGCCGAGCTTCAGGGCGGTGTTGAACAGCAGCGGTGTGCCGAGACCGGTCTTCAGTGCCGCGCGCGTGGCGGTTTCGCGCGCGCTGCGGCCGACGGTCCGCTCGACGAGATGACGGCCGATGTCGAGCAGCTTGCCGTATTCCACGCCCGACGGGCAGGTGGTTTCGCAGTTGCGGCAGGTCAGGCAGCGGTCGAGGTGGAGCTGGGTCTTCGCGGTCGGCGTCGCCCCCTCCAGCACCTGCTTGATCAGATAGATGCGGCCGCGCGGCGAATCGAGTTCGTCGCCGAGGATCTGATAGGTCGGGCAGGTGGCGAGGCAAAACCCGCAGTGTACGCAGCTGCGCAGGACACGCTCGGCGGCGTCGCCGTCGGGGGTGTTGCGGAAGGCGTCGGCGAGATGGGTCTGCATGTCAGAAATCCGGATACAAGCGGCCGCGATTGAGAATGCCCCGGGGGTCGAAGCGCTGCTTGAGATTGCGGTGCAGGGCCAACAGCGCGCGGGGCAGCGGGGCGAAGACGCCGCCGGTCGGCGCGTCGCCACGGAACAGCGTGGCGTGGCCGCCTGCCCGGCTTGCCGCATCGCGCAGCGTGTCGGCCGCGGCATCGGAGACCAGCCAGCGCGCGGCGCCGCCCCATTCGATCCATTGCGCATCGCCCAGATTCAGCGGCGGCGCGGCCGGATTCACGGCGAGCCGCCACAGGCTTCGGTTCGGTGCCGCCCGTCCGGGGTCGAAAAAGGGCGTGGCCTGGTCGCGCAGGCGCTGCCAGAATGCAGCGGCGTCGCCGAGCGGCTCGCCGCCGAGCCGGGCCTGCGCCGCCTGTACCGCGGAGGTTGCACCCGACAGCCTTACCACCAGCAGGCCGGCGTGCCACGACGTCGCCGACAGCGGCAGCGGCTGCCCGGCCCACTGGTTCATCTTCAGGATGGCGGTGGCCTCGTCGAACTCGAATTGCAGCGTCGTTTCCGCCGCCGGCTTCGGCAGCACCTTGAGCGACACTTCGGTGATGAGACCGAGCGTGCCGAGCGCGCCGGTCATGAGCCGCGATACATCGTAGCCGGCGACGTTCTTGATGACCTTGCCGCCGAAGCGCAACGGCTGACCGGTGCCGTCGATGACGCGAACGCCGAGAACGAAATCGCGCACCGCGCCAGCATAGGGGCGGCGCGGCCCCGACAGACCGGTGGCGATGCATCCGCCGAGCGTTGCCCGGCCGCCGAAGTGGGGCGGCTCGAAGGCCAGCATCTGTCCCTGTTCGGCGAGCAGCGCCTCGATGTCCGCAAGCGGCGTCCCGGCACGCGCACTGAGCACCAGTTCCTTGGGCTGGTAATCGACCACACCCGTCAGTGCACGGGTGGCGAGCACCTCCCCTTCGCTGGCGTTGCCGTAGAAGGTCTTGCTGCCGCCACCCTCGATCACGAGCGGCGTGCCGTGCGCATGGGCAGCGCGGATGCGCTCGATCAAGGCGGCTTCCATCAGAATCTCGGCAGCTCGGGGTGCGGCAGCTGGCCGGCGTGGACGTGCATCGCCCCCCATTCGGCACAGCGGTGCAGTTCGGGCACGGCCTTGCCGGGATTGAGCAGGGTGTCGGGGTCGAATGCCGCCTTCACCTCGTGGAAGCGGGTCAGTTCCGGCGCGGCGAACTGCGCGCACATCTGGCCGATCTTTTCCAGGCCGACCCCGTGCTCGCCGGTGATGGTGCCGCCGACCTCGACGCACAGCTCGAGGATCCTGCCGCCGAAGGCTTCGGCCTTGTGCAGACCGTCGGGCTGGCTGGCATCGAACAGGATCAGCGGATGCAGGTTGCCGTCGCCGGCATGGAACACGTTGGCGACTTCAAGGCCGAATTCCGCGCTCATTTCGCTGATGCGCTGCAGAACGTGCGGCAAGGCGCCGCGCGGGATGGTGCCGTCCATGCAGTAGTAGTCGGGCGCGAGCCGCCCCACCGCGGGAAATGCCGCCTTGCGGCCGGCCCAGAAGCGGAGACGCTGCGCCTCGTCTTCGGCGGTGCGGATCTCGACGGCCCCGGAGGCCTCGAGCACCGCGCGCACGGTGTAGATGTCGGCCGAGACTTCCTCGTTGACCCCGTCGACTTCGCACAGCAGCAGCGCTTCGCAGTCGAGCGGATAGCCGGCGTGGACGAACGCCTCGGCAGCCTGGATCGCAAGCCGGTCCATCATCTCGAGCCCTGCCGGAATCACGCCGGCGGCGATGATGTTGCCGACCGCGGCGCCTGCCTTCGCCACGTCGTCGAATGCCGCCAGCACCACCTGCGCGCGCTCGGGGCGCGGCAGCAGCTTGACCGTGACCTCGGTGATCACCGCCAGCATGCCCTCCGAACCGGTCAGCAGCGCGAGCAGATCGTAGCCGGGCGCGTCGAGGGATTCGTTGCCGATTTCGAGCAGGTCGCCGGCGATGGTCCAGGCGCGCAGCTTGAGGATGTTGTGCACCGTCAGGCCGTATTTGAGGCAGTGCACCCCGCCCGAGTTTTCTGCCACGTTGCCGCCGATCGAGCAGGCGATCTGCGACGACGGGTCGGGCGCGTAGTAGAGACCATGGGCGGCTGCGGCTTCGGAGATCGCGAGGTTGCGTACACCGGGCTCGACCACCGCGGTTCGCGCCAGCGGGTCGATGGCCTTGATGCGATTGAGCTTGGACAGCACCAGCAGCACCGCGCCGTCGACCGGCAGCGCGCCCGCCGACAGCCCGGTGCCGGCGCCGCGGGCCACCACCGCGACCTTGTGTTCATGGCAAAGCTGCAGGATCGCCGCCACCTGCGCTTCGTTTTCCGGCAGCGCCACGACATCGGGGGTGTTGCGGTAAGCCGCCAGGCCGTCGCTCTCGAACGGCAGCAGATCTTCGCGCTCGTTGAGAACGCTATGCGGCGGCAGCAGGCGGCGCAGCTTGGAAATGAAGGCGGGACTGAGCATGAAAGCGTCGCGGCATCGAGTCAGGCTGCGAGTTTAGCCGCGCTTGGCTGGGCGCGCGAGGGGGCGAGGCGCCGGAATGCCTCGGCCAGCGCGCCGTCGCCGCCGACGTTGCCCGGAAAAATGACCACCGGCATTTGCGTCAGGCGATGCTCGGGCGGCGTCTGCACCACGGTCACGCCAGGCAGGATCTGTCCCAGTACGCGCGACGCCGTCAGCGC
>JAYRNU010000157.1:0-9720 GCA_041912015.1 Thiobacillus sp.
CGACGCCGAGGCCGCGATGGTGCGCTTCCTCCACCTGATCGCCTCGGAGCCCGATATCGCGCGCGTACCGATCATGCTCGACTCGTCGAAGTGGAGCGTCATCGAGGCCGGCATCAAGTGCATCCAGGGCAAGGGCATCGTCAACTCGATCTCGATGAAGGAAGGCGAGGCCGAGTTCATCGAGCGGGCGCGCCTGTGCCGGCGCTACGGTGCCGCCGTGATCGTGATGGCCTTCGACGAGACCGGGCAGGCGGACACCTACGCGCGCAAGACCGAGATCTGCGCCCGGGCATACAAGCTGCTCACCGAGTCGGTCGGCTTCCCACCCGAGGACATCATCTTCGACCCCAACATCTTCGCGGTCGCCACCGGCATCGAGGAGCACGCCAACTATGCGGTGGATTTCATCGAAGCCACGCGCTGGATCCGCCAGAACCTGCCGCACGCCCACGTATCGGGCGGCGTCTCGAACGTCAGCTTCTCGTTCCGTGGCAACGACGCGGTACGCGAGGCGATCCACACGGCCTTCCTCTATCACGCGATCGAGGCCGGCATGGACATGGGCATCGTCAACGCCGGCCAGCTCGGCGTGTACGAAAACCTCGATCCCGAACTTCGGGAGCGCGTCGAGGATGTGCTGCTGAACCGCCGCGCCGACGCGACCGAGCGCCTGGTCAGCTTCGCCGAGGGTGTGAAAGGCAGCGCCAAGGAAAAGATCGAGGACCTGGCCTGGCGCAGCCTGCCGGTCAACGAGCGGCTCAGCCACGCCCTGGTGCAGGGCATCACCCAGTACATCGTCGAGGACACCGAGGAAGCGCGCCAGCAGGCGGAACGCCCGCTGCACGTCATCGAAGGGCCGCTCATGGCCGGCATGAACGTCGTCGGTGACCTGTTCGGCGCGGGAAAGATGTTCCTGCCGCAGGTGGTGAAGTCGGCGCGCGTGATGAAGCAGGCGGTGGCGCATCTGGTACCGTTCATCGAAGCCGAGAAGGCTGCCGGCGACGCGCAGAGCGCCGGCAGGATCATCATGGCCACGGTCAAGGGCGACGTCCACGACATCGGCAAGAACATCGTCGGTGTCGTCCTGGGCTGCAACGGCTACGAGATCGTCGACCTCGGCGTCATGGTTCCGGCGCAGAAGATCCTCGACACCGCCAGGGAAATCGGCGCCGACATCATCGGCCTGTCGGGCCTGATCACGCCGTCGCTCGAGGAAATGGCGCTTGTGGCCAAGGAGATGCAACGCCAGGGATTCACGATCCCGCTGCTGATCGGCGGCGCCACGACCTCGCTCGCCCATACCGCGGTCAAGATCGAGCCCAACTACGAACATCCGGTGGTCTATGTGAAAGACGCGTCGCGCGCCGTCGGCGTCTGCACCAGGCTGCTGTCCAGGGACCTGCACGACGCCTTCGTCGCCGAAACGAAGGCCGACTACGCCGCGACCCGCGAACGCCACCTGCGCAACAAGTCCGATACCGTACGGGTGAGCCTGGCCGAGGCCCGCGCGAACAAGTTCAGGATCGACTGGTCGACCTACTCGCCGCCGGTGCCGAAACAGCTCGGCGTTCAGGTCCTGAAGGCCTACGACCTGGCGAAACTCGCCGAGACCATCGACTGGACGCCATTCTTCGCCGCCTGGGAACTGCATGGCAAATTCCCGAAGATTCTCGACGACGCAATCGTCGGCGTCGAGGCGAAGAAGCTCTACGCCGACGCCCAGGCCATGCTGAAGCAGATGATCGCGGAAAACTGGGTCGAGGCCCGCGCCGTGTTCGGCCTGTTCCCGGCCAACAGCGTCAACGAGGACGACATCGCGATCTACGTCGACGAATCGCGCAAGAAGATGCTGATGGACTGGCACAACCTGCGCCAGCAAATGAAAAAGCCCACGGGCCGCGCCAACCTGTGCCTCGCCGACTTCGTCGCCCCGCGCGAAACCGGCATCCGCGATTACCTCGGCGCGTTCGTCGTCACCGCCGGCATCGGCGAGGACGCGCGCGCCAAGGCCTTCGAGGCCGCACACGACGACTATTCCGCCATCCTGTTCAAGGCCCTGTGCGACCGTCTGGCGGAAGCCTTCGCCGAGCACCTGCACCTGCGCGTACGCCGCGAATTCTGGGGCTACGCCGCCGACGAAGCGCTATCCAACGACGATCTCATCGCCGAAAAGTACCGGGGCATCCGTCCTGCGCCGGGCTACCCCGCCTGCCCCGAGCACAGCGAAAAGGCCGGGCTGTTCCACATGCTCAACGCCACGGCCTGCATCGGCGTCGAACTCACGGAAAACTACGCCATGTGGCCCGGTGCGTCGGTGTCGGGCTTCTATCTGTCGCACCCCGACAGCCAGTATTTCGCCGTCGCCAAACTGGAGAAAGACCAGGTCGAGGACTACGCGCAGCGCAAGGGCTGGGATCTGAATACGGCGGAGCGCTGGCTGGCGCCGAATCTGGCGTATCAGCCAGACTAGGGCGTCAGTTGCGCCGTTTGAGCCAGTAAACCCATCCAGCAAGCGCGCCCAGCACGGCCCCCAGCGGCCCGGTGATGAAAATGCCGAGCAGCGGCCCCTGATTCGCCTCGGGTACGAGGAGCATCGGCCCGAAGAACCCCCCGACAAACCCCAGCCCGCCCAGCGCAAGCGCACCCGTGCCGACGAACACGGGCAGGCCGGATTGCCGGAAGTCCTCCAGTTGCCCCCATACCCGACGTCCTGCCCAGATGGCGAAACCCAGCGCCACCAGCGGCTGCAGCCAGCCGAGCGCGTCGGGAATCAGCATCAGGGTCAGAAAATAGGCGAGCAACCACGCGCCGAAGAACGCGGCGACGGACAGGGCCAGCCGGGCTGTCGACGACATGGGCCTTACCAGCCCCGTTCGAGCAATTTTTCCAGCCAGAACAGCCCGATCACCGTCTTGGTCTCGCAGATGCGGCCGTCGCGCACCCACTGCATCGCCTCGGCGAACGGCAGGCGGAAGACTTCGAGGAATTCGTCGGGATCGCGCCCGTGGGTGCCATCCTTCAGGCCGCGTGCGAGCCAGAACGCCAGGCGCTCGTTGGAGTAGCCAATGCACGGGTAGATGGTCGTGAGTTCGCGCCAGTCACTGGCGGTATACCCGGTTTCTTCTTCCAGTTCGCGCTTTGCGCACACGAGGTCAGCCTCACCCGGATCGATCTTGCCGGCAGGGAATTCGATGAAATCGCGATGCAGCGGGTAACGGTGCTGGCGCTCCAGCAATATGTCGCCGTTGTCGAACAGCGGAACGACGACGACGGCGCCCGGATGGACGATGTATTCGCGCGTCGATTCGCCCCCATCGGGCAGGCGCACGCGGTCGCACTTGACATGCATGAGCCGACCCTTGAAGACCGTTTCACTGGCAAGCTCGGTTTCGGTGAAGTCGGAAATGTCGTCATTCATGTTTGCCATGATACCGAGCGTGGGCAAAAAAATGCCGGGTTCTTGCGAACCCGGCGACACGGAGGAGACTTGCCCCTCGTTGCGGAGAACTTCGTGCTTGCGGCGCATGCTGCAAGCAAGTCCATCCTACGAAGGGAATCCGTGGCCGACTATACAACTTTAGTTGTAGGCGTCAGCTATCCCATTGTTTATATGTGTTTAATTTTTTCGCGCAGGGCTGAATACTGGCGCCGACTGACCACCAGCCGCTCGTCCAGCCCGTCGAGGCGCAGAAAATGGCCGTCCTCGTCACCCGGCAATTTGCCGATCTCGCGTATGCGCGCACCGGCGACCAGGCAGTTGCGATGGATGCGCAGGAATGCCTCGCCGAACTCGCTTTCGAGCCGGGTCAGCGGTTCCTCGATCAGGAATTCGCGGGCCGCGGTGCGCACGGTCACGTATTTGAGCTCCGCCTTGAGGTAGAGAATGTCGGCCACCGGGATCAGCACGATTCGGCCCTTCTCGTTGACCGACAGATGCGTGCGCGCCTTGGGATGCGCTTCGCGCAGGTGATCGAGCGTCGTCGCGCTCAAGCTGTGGGCACGCGACAGCGCACGCACCAGGCGATCGGCGCGGACCGGCTTCAGCAGATAGTCGACCGCATTGAGATCGAAGGCCTGGCATGCGTAGGCATCGTAGGCCGTACTGAAGATGATGGCCGGCGGGTTGGCCAGTCGATTGAGATGGGCCGCGCATTCCAGACCGTCCATGCCGGGCATGCGGATGTCGAGCAGGACGGTGTCGACCGGCTGCTGCTGGACCCGTTCCAGCGCGTCCAGTCCATTGTCGACCTCGCCGACGATATCGACCGAGATTTGCCCGGCGCAATCTGCCAGCACGTCGCGCAGACGATGGCGCGCGGGCGCCTCGTCATCGACGATCAGAATGCGCTGGGGCAGGCTGGGGGCGTTCACGGGTATAGGGGATGACGATGTGCACCTGATAAACGGCGCCCAGCGGTTCCAACTTGAGTTGGGCATCGAGGTCGAAATGCAGCATCAGGCGCTCGCGGATATTGGCCAGCGCGATGCGATTGCCCTTGTGGTGGCCGGAGTCCGGGGCAATCGGATTGCGCACCACGATGTGCACCTTGTCGGCACTGAGATAGATGTTGAGGCTGATCTCCCCGCCATGGGGTTGCGGCTCGATGCCGTGGTAGACCGCGTTTTCCACCAATGGCTGGATCACCAGCGGAGGAATCAGCGCATCGGCAGGCATCTTGTTGATGTGCCAGGCGACCTGCAGCCGGTCGCCCAGCCGCAACTGCTCGAGCTCGAGATAGGCACGCGTGAGATCCACTTCATGTTCGAGACGGTCGAGCTGGCTGGCATTGCTCATCAGCGCACGGAACAGATCGGCCATGTTTTCCAGGGCATGTTCGGCACGCCTCGGATCGCTGCGTACCAGCGACAGCACCGCGTTCAGACTATTGAACAGAAAATGCGGGCGGATGCGCGCCTGCAAAGCCTGCAGCCGGGCCTCGGTGATGGCGGGCGACAGCGCACGGGCGCGCAGGTTGAAGTAGGCCAGCAGTCCGCCACCGATCAGCAGGGAAAAGACTGCCACCGACACGGGCGAATGCACCTCCGTCCCGGCCACCAGCGGATTCAGCCACAGCGTGACCGCTACCGGAACGCTGGTGCCGATTCCCAGCGCAAACCCCACCCCCCGCATGTAAGGCTGTCTGCGCAGCCAGCGCCCGGCTGCGCACAAGGCCAACAGGGTCAGCAGCAAGGCCGGCTGCGCCAGCGCCGAAAGCTCGATGAAATGCACCCGGAATGCCGTCGCGTTCGAGACCCGCGCGACCACCCCGGCCACGAGTGCCGCCTCAACCGTCAGGGCGATGCGCAGGTTCACCCCGAGGTGACAGAAGTTCGGTAATTCCACCTGCCGGTTGTTATGATTCTTTCTTTTCATACCCCGTTCCAGCCCCATGAGCACGCCATCGATGCCACCGGACGACACACCCGGCGCCTGGTCCGGCCGTTTTTCCGAGCCGGTTTCCGAAATAGTCAAACGCTACACGGCATCCGTACCCTTCGATTATCGGCTCGCCGAATTCGATATTCAGGGATCGCTGGCACACGCCGACATGTTGCATCACGTCGGCGTCCTGTCCAAGGAGGATCTCGAGGCGATCCAGCGCGGCATGGCCGAACTGCTGGCCGAGATTCGTGGCGGCCGGTTTGTCTGGTCGCTCGACAAGGAGGACGTCCACCTCAACATCGAGGCCGCCCTGACGGCCAGAATCGGTGACGCCGGCAAGCGCCTGCACACCGGACGCTCGCGCAACGACCAGGTGGCGACCGACGTCCGCCTCTATCTGCGTGACGCGATCGACCGAATCCTGTCCGGCCTCAAGGCCTGCCAGACTGCGCTCGTCGATCTTGCCGACCAGCACGCCGATACGGTCATGCCTGGCTTTACCCACCTTCAGGTCGCGCAGCCGGTGACGTTCGGCCACCATCTGATGGCCTATTTCGAGATGCTGGCACGCGACGCCGAGCGCATGACCGATTGCCGCCGCCGTGTCAACCGGCTGCCTTTGGGGGCCGCCGCGCTGGCCGGCACCAGCTACCCGATCGATCGCCAGTTCGTTGCCGACCGGCTCGGCTTCGAGGCGGTGTGCGGAAACTCGCTCGACGCCGTCTCCGACCGCGACTTCGCGATCGAATTTTCCGCTGCCGCCGCGCTGGTCATGACGCACCTGTCGCGCCTGTCGGAGGAGTTGATCCTGTGGATGAGCCCGCGCTTCGGATTCATCGACCTGGCCGACCGCTTCTGCACCGGGTCGAGCATCATGCCGCAGAAGAAGAATCCCGATGTGCCGGAACTGGTGCGCGGCAAGACCGGCCGCGTCAACGGCCACCTGGTTGCCCTGCTGACCCTGATGAAGGGCCAGCCGCTGGCCTACAACAAGGACAACCAGGAAGACAAGGAGCCGCTGTTCGACACGGTCGACACGCTGACCGACACCCTGGCGATCTATGCAGACATGCTCGGCGGCGTCACCGTCAAACCCGAGGCCATGCGCGCTGCGGTCATGCAGGGCTTCGCCACGGCGACCGATCTGGCCGATTATCTGGTGAAGAAAGGCGTGCCCTTCCGTGACGCCCATGAAGTCGTGGCACGCGCGGTGCGCGCGGCCGACGACGGCGGACGCGACCTGGCGGATCTGCCGCTCGCAGAATTGCGGGCATTCAGTCCGGTGATCTCTGACGATGTCTATGCCGTGCTGACGCTGGAAGGTTCGCTTGCCGCCCGCAACCATCTGGGCGGCACCGCGCCGTGCCAGGTGCGCATGGCGATTGATCGTGCGCGGCAACGACTCGAGGGGGGCGAAGTTTAGGCGGGCCCGGTCGCCACGGGCGGGGCATGTTCACGGCAGATTCGGCGCACCTCCGGGCTGCTGAGCTTCTCGCGCATCAGGCCGCAATAGTAGCTGCGCGGGCCCAGGCGCTGATTATGCCGACAGGTCGCGCAGACGCCGAAGGTGCGTTTTCCGCTTTGTGCCTGGACCGACGCCAGAATCTGCCGCAGCACCACCATCGCCGACGTCACCCGCGCCGGACTGGCCGTCTGCACGATGTCGCGCCAGGCGCTTCCTGCGCTCAGGGTCTTCAGCAGGTTGGCGCCGCCTTCCGCCAGGATCAATCTGACTACCCGCCCATCGCGCGGGTCGGCATACCGCGAGATCAGCCGGCGGCGCGCCAGCACCAGCACGGTCTGCGACACGGTTCCCTTGGTCAGCCCCAGATATTCGGTCAGCGCCTGCGGGGTGTTGCTGAAGCGGTTGGCCTGGTTCAGATAAAACAGGACCTGCAGATGCACCGGCTGCAGACCCTGCGCTGCGCCCGCCTGCCGCAGGTCGGCACGGGTCAGCAGCGACAGCCGCTCGACCAGATCAAACAGGGTGAGCGCCTGGCTTTTCAAATGCGTAAGGCTTAGAAGCGGACCATGACGCCGCCCTGCGCCGCAATCAGCGCGGCAAGCTTGTCATAGAGCGGCTCGCCGCTCTTGGTATCGACCCAGCCCACCTCGAGCGGTTTGAAATGGAAGCCGCCCGAGCGTGCGGCGACCCAGATTTCTCGTGCGACGCCGTGGCGGTTGATGATGATCTTGCTGCCGTCGTCGAACTCGACCTCGATGATGCCGTCGGCCGGCGTCTCGAAATCCAGGTCGGCATCTTCCAGCGCCTGCTCGATGCGCGCCAGCGCCGCGCCGGCCGCCTGGTTGAATTCCGGTTCGTCCAATCCAGTTTTTGTCATGATGTCCCGTGCTAACATTTCGCGCATGAAACTGCGCACCATATATATAGTGTCCCTGTTGCTGTGCGGACTTGGTCTGACAGCCTGCGGTTCCAAGGGTGCCCTGTATCTTCCTCAAAATCCCCCCGCACCGCAACGGACCTCCAATTGAACACCCTGCACCGACTCAACGGCCAGCTCCATCTCGAGGGCGTGGCGCTGGAAACTCTTGCCGAGCGCTTCGGCACACCGCTCTACGTCTATTCGCGGCAAGCGCTCGAAGACGCTTACCGGACTTACGCCGCAGCATTCTCGGCGCTGCCCCACCTGATCTGTTATGCGGTCAAGGCCAATTCCAGCCTGGCAATCCTGAACCTGTTCGCCCGGCTCGGCGCCGGTTTCGACATCGTCTCGGGCGGCGAACTTGCCCGCGTCCTTGCTGCGGGCGGAGACCCCGGCAAGGTGGTTTTCTCCGGCGTCGGCAAGACCGCCGACGAGATGCGCGCTGCGCTCGAGGCCGGCATTCTCTGCTTCAACGTCGAGTCTGCCAGCGAGCTGCGCCGGCTCGACCACGTCGCGGGCCAGCTGGGCAAGGCCGCGCCCGTGTCGTTCCGTGTCAACCCCGACGTCGATCCCGGAACCCACCCCTACATCTCCACCGGCCTCAAGCAGAACAAGTTCGGCGTGCCGATTGCCGACGCACCTGCGCTGTATCGCCAGGCCGCCAACCTGCCGAATCTGCGAATCACCGGCATCGATTGCCATATCGGCTCGCAGCTGACCGATCTGACGCCTCTGGCCGATGCTGCGGATCGGGTGCTGGCGCTGGTCGACGCCCTGGCGTCCGAAGGCATCAGGCTTCAGCACATCGACCTGGGCGGGGGCATCGGCATCCGCTACCAAGATGAAACACCGCCAGACATTGCCGCCTATGGCCGCACACTGGCGGCCCGGTTCTCCGGGCGCAGCGAGAAACTGCTGCTGGAACCCGGGCGCTCGCTCGTCGGCAATGCAGGTGTCCTGCTCACCCGGGTCGAATACCTGAAGCCCGGCGAAGACAAGAATTTCGCGATCGTCGACGCGGGCATGAACGATTTGATGCGTCCCTCGCTTTACGAGGCGTATCACGAAATCGCTCCCGTCCTGCAGCGGGAGACGCCCGCGAAACGCTACGACGTCGTCGGCCCCATCTGTGAAACCGGCGATTTTCTTGGCTTCGCGCGGGACCTGGCAATCGAGGAGGGCGACCTGCTCGCCCTGCTTTCCGCAGGAGCCTACGGCATGAGCATGGCCTCCAACTACAATTCCCGCCCCCGCGCCGCTGAAGTCCTGATCGACAGGAATGAAATTCACCTGATCAGGAAGCGCGAGACCCAGGATGGCATGATGGCCGGAGAACGGCTTGCAGACTGACCTTGGCGGCACGACACGTTTGGATGAGTTGGCCGGTTTTTGGTGTCGTGTCAATACATTTTGCTATGCCGCGACAATTTCTCTTAATTTATTCTCATGACACCTTTGCTATTGATTGAACGCCAAAAAAAAATAACTAGAATGAGGCTCACCAAGCGGAACCTCGGTATTGCCGGTATCTAGCGGGTTTCCAGCCGATCGGTCGCCTGCCGGTACCACGCTTTGGAAGTGCAAATTCGAACTGCACGTGGCATCAAGCTGTAGTGATAAGTGAATGTGTTCAACTTCTAAGGAGTGTTAGATGGCAACAGCAAAGAAACCCGCCGCCAAGCCGGCGGCCAAGAAGGCAGCCCCCGCTGCCAAGAAACCCGTGGCCAAGAAACCCGCAGCCAAGAAAGCTGCACCGGCCAAGAAGCCCGTAGCCAAGAAAGCTGCACCGGCCAAGAAGGCAGCCCCCGCTGCCAAGAAGCCCGCAGCCAAGAAGGCAGCACCGGCCAAGAAGCCCGTAGCCAAGAAAGCTGCACCGGCCAAGAAGCCCGTGGCCAAGAAAGCTGCACCGGCCAAGAAGCCCGTAGCCAAGAAAGCTGCACCGGCCAAGAAGCC
>JAYRNU010000158.1:0-72608 GCA_041912015.1 Thiobacillus sp.
CATGGGCGCGCGCGTGAATTTGTCGGATGGCATTCCGCCCCCTGCCTTATCAGAATCGTTTTTCGAACATAACATCATGGACTTAGGGCAGCAAGCTTAGAAATGGCCGTAACTCACGCCTTTATGTGAGAAATGGAATCGGGCCGTCGTGTGGCCCGCAACAGCCGCCCTCGCGCCGTCAGAGCTTGCCGAGCAGGATGCGCAGCATGCGCCTCAACGGCTCGGCCGCCCCCCACAGCAGCTGGTCCCCGACCGTGAACGCACCGAGGTAATCGGCACCCATCGCAAGCTTGCGCAGCCGCCCGACGGGGATTGACATCGTGCCGGTAACGGCGGCGGGCGTCAGCTCGCGAATGCTGGCGTCCTTGGTGTTCGGAATGAGCTTCACCCACGCGTTGTCGGTACGGATCATTTCCTCGATGTCCTTCAGCGGGACATCGCGCCTCAGCTTGATCGTCAGCGACTGCGAGTGGCAGCGCATCGCACCGATGCGCACACAGATCGAGTCGATTGGTGTGGCAGTCGAACCGAAGCCCGGCCCGCGCCCGAGGATCTTGTTGGTTTCGGCACCGCCCTTCCACTCTTCGAGACTGGTGCCGTCGCCGCGATCGGCGTCGATCCACGGGATCAGGTTGCCGGCCAGCGGCACCGGCCAGGCGTCGACCGGATAGCGGTCGGAACGGATGAAGTCGGCCACCTTTCGGTCGATTTCGAGAATCGCCGAGGCCGGGTCGGCGATCAGTTCCATGACTTCGGCATGCACCGCGCCCATCTGCTGGATCAGCTCGCGCATGTTGCGCGCGCCGGCACCGGAGGCTGCCTGGTAGGTCATCGGCGACACCCATTCGACCAGCCCAGCGTCGAACAGCCCACCCATCGCCATCAGCATCAGCGACACCGTGCAGTTGCCGCCGACGTAGGTTTTCACCCCGTTGGCAAGGCCATCCTGGATCACGTTCTTGTTGACCGGATCGAGGATGATGATGGCCTCGTCCTTCATCCTGAGCGTCGAGGCAGCGTCGATCCAGTAGCCGTTCCAGCCCGCCGCGCGCAGCTTGGGATAGATTTCCTTGGTGTATTCGCCGCCC
Source organism: Thiobacillus sp. (assembly GCA_041912015.1). GTDB lineage: Bacteria > Pseudomonadota > Gammaproteobacteria > Burkholderiales > Thiobacillaceae > Thiobacillus. The sequence goes on from JAYRNU010000158.1 coordinate 1,089, forward strand.
TGGCACGTGATGATCGTGTCGCATGCCTTGAGCGCGTCGATGCTGTTGGCATCCTTGAGCGGCGGCACGTCGCGGCCGATGTCCGGGCCCTTGCCACCGACATTGGATGTGGTGAAGAACACCGGATCGATGTGATCGAAATCGCGCGCTTCCTTCATGCGGCCCATCAGCACGGAACCCACCATGCCGCGCCAGCCGACCAGCCCTACCTTCATCATGTTGCTTTCTCCATTTATTCCGTTCTGCGGACACCCGTCGGGCATCCTGAAAAATCAGAGCGCCTGCACCACCGCGTCGCCCATCTCGACGCACGATACCTTCTGCGTGCCTTCGGTCCAGATGTCGCCCGTGCGCAATCCCTGCGCGATCACTTTCTTGACCGCACCCTCGATGCGGTCGGCAGTCGCCAGGTCGGCGAAGGTGTAGCGGTACATCATCGCCACCGACAGTATGGTCGCCAGCGGATTCGCCAGGTTCCTGCCGGCGATGTCAGGCGCTGAACCATGGATCGGCTCGTACATGCCCTTGTTGCGCTCGTCGAGCGAAGCGGACGGCAGCATGCCGATCGAGCCCGACAGCATCGACGCCGCATCCGACAGGATGTCGCCGAAGATGTTGCCGGTCACGATGGTGTCGAACTGCTTGGGCGCGCGGATCAGCTGCATCGCCGCGTTGTCGACGTACATGTGGCTGAGCTCGACCTCGGGATAGTCCTTCGATACCTCGATCATGACTTCCTTCCACAGCTCGGAACACTCCAGCACGTTGGCCTTTTCCACCGAGCAGAGCTTTCTGCCGCGCTTCGTCGCGATGCCGAATGCGACGTGCGCGACACGGCGGACCTCGGATTCGGAATACAGCATGGTGTTGAAGCCGACCCGTTCGCCGTTCCTGATCTCGATGCCGCGCGGCTGGCCGAAATAGACGTCGCCAGTCAGTTCACGCACGATCATCAGGTCCATTCCGGACACCACATCCGGCTTCAGCGACGACGCCCCGGCCAGTTCGGGATACAGCAGCGCCGGCCGCAAGTTGGCGAAAAGATTCAATTCCTTGCGGATGCGCAGCAGGCCGCGCTCGGGCCGCAAAGGGCGCTCGAGCGTGTCGTATTGCGGGCCGCCGACGGCGCCGAGCAGCACCGCGTCGGCTTCGTGCGCGAGTTTCAGCGTCGCCTCGGGCAGGGGATCGCCCGCCGCGTCGTAGCCGGCGCCACCGATCGGCGCGGTCTCCATCTCGATTTTCGCGCCCTCAGCCTTCAACTTTTCCAGAACCTTGACGGCTTGCGAAACGATTTCCGGACCGATGCCGTCACCCGGCAAGACTGCAATCTTCATTGTTGTATTCCACCAAATAGCCAGGGCGCTTCCTGTCTGCGCCGATCTTCGTATGCCGCGATCTTATCCGTGAACCGAAGGGACAGTCCGATGTCGTCGAGTCCGTTGACAAGTCGATGCTTGCGTTCCGGATCGACCTCGAAGGCAAAGGAATCGCCATCTGGCGTTGTCACGGTCTGGGCATCCAGGTCGATGACCAGCCGATAGCCTTCGACGGCATAAGTCTCGCGGAACAGGTCCTCGACGACTTCGGCCGGCAGCACAATGGGCAGCAATCCGTTCTTGAAGCAGTTGTTGTAGAAAATGTCGGCAAAGCTGGGCGCGATGATCGCGCGAAACCCATAGTCTTCGAGCGCCCACGGCGCATGCTCGCGGCTTGAGCCGCAACCGAAGTTTTCGCGCGCCAGCAGCACCGAGGCCCCCTGATAGCGCGGCTGGTTGAGCACGAACGCCGGGTTCAGCGGTCGATCGTGGTTCGACTTGCCCGGCTCGCCATGGTCCAGATAGCGCCATTCGTCGAACAGGTTGGGGCCGAATCCGGCACGCTTGATCGATTTCAGGAATTGCTTCGGGATGATGGCGTCGGTGTCGACATTGGCGCGGTCCAGCGGCACCACCAGCCCGTCAAGCTTGGAAAAAGCCTGCATGACTAGTGACCGGCCTTCTGGATGGTCTCACCCGCCTTCTCGATATCCTTGCCCATGCCCTGCACGGTATTGCACCCGGCGAGCGCAAAGGCTGCGGCGAGCAGAATGGCCATCATCGGTTTCATCGGATTCTCCTCAAAAATTCCGTACATCAACAAAATGTCCTGCACAGGCTGCAGCAGCCGCCATCGCCGGGCTGACCAGGTGGGTTCGCCCACCCTGACCCTGCCGTCCTTCGAAATTGCGGTTCGACGTGGAGGCGCACCGCTCGCCGGGCTCCAGCCGGTCGGCGTTCATCGCCAGGCACATCGAACAGCCGGGTTCGCGCCATTCGAATCCCGCTTCGGTGAAAATCCTGTCGAGGCCCTCGGCCTCGGCCTGCTGCTTGACCAGCCCGGAACCCGGCACAACCAGCGCCAGTTTCACCCCGGGCGCGACCTTGCGCCCCTTCGCCACGCTGGCGGCTTCGCGCAGATCCTCGATCCGCGAATTGGTGCAGGAGCCGATGAACACCTTGTCCACCGCAATTTCGCTGATCGGCGTGCCGCCCTCAAGGCCCATGTATTCGAGCGCACGCACCCAGTCATGCTGCTTCACCGCGTTCGGGGCATCGCCCGGTTTGGGCACCCGGCCATTGATGGTCGTTACCATCTCGGGCGAGGTGCCCCACGTGACTTGCGGCTCGATCCTCGCCGCATCGAGCTCGACCACGCGATCGAACACCGCATCCGCGTCCGAATGCAGCGTGTTCCACCAGGCGACGGCCTGATTCCAGGCCTCGCCTTTGGGCGCGTAGGGGCGGCCCTTCACATATTCGATCGTGGCGGCGTCGACCGCCACCATGCCGGCGCGCGCACCTGCCTCGATCGCCATGTTGCACAGGGTCATGCGGCCTTCCATCGTCAGCGCGCGGATTGCCGAGCCGCCGAATTCGAGCGCATAGCCGGTGCCGCCCGCCGTGCCGATTACGCCGATGACCGCGAGTGCGATGTCCTTGGCCGTCACGCCCTTGCCGAGCTGGCCTTCGATTTTCACCAGCATGGTCTTCGACGGCTTCTGCCACAGGCACTGGGTCGCCAGCACATGCTCGACTTCGGAGGTGCCGATGCCGAAGGCCAGAGCGCCGAAGGCGCCGTGGGTCGAGGTGTGCGAATCGCCGCACACCACGGTCATGCCAGGCAGCGTCAGGCCCTCTTCGGGGCCGATGACATGGACGATGCCCTGACGTATGTCGTCCATCTTGAATTCCGTAATGCCGAATTCGGCGCAGTTGGCGTCGAGCGTTTCAACCTGCAGGCGTGAAACCGGGTCGGCGATCCCGTTCGAACGATCAGTCGTCGGGACGTTGTGGTCGGGAACGGCGATGGCCGCGTCGACCCGGCGCGGGACGCGATTGGCCAGCTTGAGGCCTTCGAAGGCCTGCGGACTGGTCACTTCGTGGACCAGATGGCGATCGATGTACAAGAGCGTGGTGCCGTCGGCCTCGACATGCACGACGTGGGCGTCCCACAATTTCTGGAATAAGGTCTGGCCGGACATACGAACAGGCAAACAGTGCGAAACCGCAATTATTTCATAGCTTGCCGGATGCAGGCACGGATTTTGTTTCCCCCCACAACGCGTACACCGCCCATGCCAGCATCGCGCTCGTGGCAGCCAGGGTAAACGTCCAGGCCGGCCCGGGCGTATCCCAGGTCATGCCGCTTGCAAGTCCGCCGATGGTCCCCCCGACGCCATAGGACAGGCTGGTGTAGAGCGCCTGCCCGCGTGCCTGGTGGCGCCCGCGAAAATGGTGATGGATCAGGGCAACGGCAGCAGCGTGATAGGTGCCGAAGCTGAACGCATGCAGGGTCTGTGCCCCCCATACCAGCCAGGGTGACGCCACCCCCCATGCGATCACCAGGAAGCGCAATGCCGCGAGCGCAAAACTTGCCAGAATCAGCCTGCGCGCCGTCACCCGAGCGAAAATGCGCGGAGCAATCAGGAAAATGCCTATTTCGCTGAATACGCCCAGTGCCCACAACCAGCCCACGGTCGACTTGTCGTAGCCATGGTCGACCAGATAGATCGAGTAAAAGGTGTAATACGGTCCGTGCGTCACCTGCATCAGCATGCAGGCGACAAGCAGCGAGGCCACTTCGGGACGCTTCACTACAGCCCAGACCGAATGGTGATCGCCCGGATGCGGCAGGATTTCCGACTCGGGAATCACCCGGGCAAACGCAGCAATGCCCAGCATCACCCCCAGGACCGCCCACGGCAGCCAACTTATTGACACATGATCCAGGGCATGCCCCAGGCCCACCACCATCACGATGAAACCGATCGAACCCCACAGACGGATCCGGCCATAGGTGTCGGTCCGTTCGCCCAGATGCGACAGGGTCATCGCCTCGACCAGCGGCAGCGACGCGCTCCAGAAAAAGCTCAGCGCGGCCATGACCGCGAACAGCCACCAGAATGCATCGCTGACGAACACGCCGGCGAACACCAGCACGCTGCCCAGTGCCGCAAGTTGAACGATCGCCGTGCGTCGGCCGGTATGGTCGGCGATATGTCCCCAGATGTTGGGCGCGAATATCCGCATGACCTGCAGCAGCGACATCAGCACCCCGATCTGGAACGCGTTGAATGTCAGCGATTGCAGGTACAGTCCCCAGAATGGCGACATCGCGCCGACGAAGGCGAAGTAGAAGAAATAGAACCCGGAGAGGCGCCAGTAGGGAAGATTGGACATGAACTCGGACTGCCGCCAGGCGGCCAACACGCAGCGGGCATTATGCGGCCTTGGCGTCAATGCGGGGGAGTCGCCGTGCTGCCGACCCGTGCGCCGGACAAAGGGCAAGCAAATACAGGTCCCTGCTCCCAGGGCGCAGCCGCGGCCGAAAGCGGCCGGGCTCGCGATGACGCCCCTACTTCAGCACAAAGGTCAGCTTCATCCTGACGCTGTAGGCAGAGACCTTACCTTTGCTGACGCTCACGCTCTGATCCATCACCCATGCACCGGTGATGTTTTCCAGTGATTCGGATGCTTTTGCGATGCCTTGCTTGATTGCATCGTCGAAGCCTTTCTTGGAATTTGCCGTAATTTCAATCGTTTTTGCGATGCTCATGGTGCCTCCCCTCGGGTTAAAGACAAGACGTCAGACTCAGGGTAAACAACCTGGACGCAGAAACCAATCGGAAACATCCCTGATGGCTTCAGCCGAAAAGCGTTCGATGAACTCGTGCATCACGGCGCAGGCGCTGAAACGGTACACCCCTATCGGGAAAGCAGGACAGGCACGCGGCCCGATGCCCGCTCACACGGGTGGGCAGCCATCGCAAGGCGACTGAGGAGGGTTCGCTTCATCACATGAACTGCACCGCCGCGCTTATCCCGGAATATGTCCCATTCAATCAGGTCGCGACGGAAGCGACCTGGATTCCAGCGTCGTGCTGTTGCCCCGGCATCCAGTGCAGTGGCCTCGATCAATCGTCCAGGCCGGGCGACGCCGTATCGATGCTTGAATCCAGGCCCTGACTGGCCTAGCTTCAATGTATCCCTATCCGACACATGAAAGGAGGAACACGATGCTGCACGTTTCAACCGACATCAATCAGTTGTTACGAGAGTCGGAAAGCGATCCCCGCTTTCCCCATGCCCCGCCTACCTGGACCCGGAAGGAAGCGTCGAACATCGCAGCCAGCGAAGGACTTGAACTCACCGAGGAACACTGGGAGACCATCCGCGCCCTGCAGGCTTACTACGCCCAGCATGAAGACGAGACAACGATCAACCTGCGCGACCTGCACGATGCCCTCGATGAGCACTTCCACGAAAAGGGTGGGCTGAAATATCTGTACACCCTGTTTCCGGGCGGCCCGATCGCGCAATGCTGTCGCCTGGCCGGGCTCAAGGCTCCCTTCATCGCTTCCGACCCCAGCTTCGGCAGCGTCGCCTGACCGCAGCAGCCCAGAGTGGATGCCCTGGCATGGGGGCATCGCTGTCCGTGCCGATGGATGCAGCACGGCGACCGTTTACGTCAACGGCCCCTGCTGACCCGCCGCGCGGGCGGGCCATCGATCGCGGCGTGCACGCCTCCCGTTCAAATCTTGAATCCACCCCGGATGGCTGGAAAAGGGAATTCACCTGCCATCCGCCCCTGCGGCCTGACCGGAAACCAGAAGGCTTATCGCGTTACCGCCATTTTCATCGGAATCGTCACAAATGCGCTTGACCATGATTTCCATAGGGCTATAGATAAATTAGAAAAATAAGGGGGAGAGGGAAAATGAACCGAAAAGTGGCAATGCTCGGTGTGGCCATGATGGCGGGAATTCCCCACGTGGCGGGTGCTGACGACCTCAAAAGAACGACAGCATTTACCGACTATTCTTTCGGGTCTGTTGGGTTTGATCCGCGCTATGGTGTGGACGTCGCGAGGCATCCGTTCATGGAGCATCTATCGATGGTGCCTGTGCCGCCTACCCACGACGGCACTCATTCATGGCAGTTGGGGCTCGCCCCCCCGCCGATGGCAGATCGAGCAGATGACCCGTTGATGGGTCGGGACAAGCGGGTGGGCGTTACATTAAAGTTGAATTTCTAGGCTCGAAGACGTTTGCCGTGTTCGGGCCGACCGCCATTCCCCAATCGGAATGGATTTTGTCAGAATAGCGCGAATCTGGCCCGATAGGATCCGGGAGGCCAGACTCTAAATTTCAATAATCAGGAGACCCCGATGAAGCATTCTTTCCCATTGTTGCCCGCCTTGTTCATCGCACTCATTGCAGGACCCCTCTCGGCCTTGGCAGTCGATCCATCGAGCCTGCCCGAAATCAAGAAAACCAAACTGGGACTCTATGTCGAGGCCAAGGACGTGCCGGAATTCATCAAGAGCCATCCCAAGGCGCTGTTCCTGGATTTGCGCACGCCGGAAGAACTGTTGTTTGTCGGAACGCCCCAGGGCATCGACGGCAACGCCCCGTTCGGCAACATGAACTACAACAAGTGGGACGACAAGAAGAAATCCTTCCTGCGCTATCCCAATCCCGATTTCCTGTCCAATTTCGAGTACTGGGCGCTCGAGAAGGGTACGGAAAAAGGCGATCCCATTCTGCTGATCTGCCGATCAGGCGACCGCAGCGCACTGGGGGCGGACTTTCTGGCCAAGCAGGGCTACACGAACGTGTGGTCCGTAGTGGATGGATTCGAAGGCGACATGGCCAAGGACGGCCCCAACAAGGGGCGGCGCACGGTCAACGGCTGGAAGAATGATGGCCTGCCTTGGTCGTACGATCTCGACAAGTCCAAGCTGATCCTGCGTGAATGAGCCTATCCTGAGCAGCGCCGGCCCCGTCCAGGAGGGTATCCCCCGGGCCCCGGCACGGATGTCAGGACAGTTCCGGGACCGGGGATGAACTCCGACGGCCCCACCCCCGTTTGATCCAAACCGGTTTTCAAGCCGCGCGGGGCGATCGCACAAACAGGCTTGTACGCAAGCCCCCTCTCAAGCAATCAATGGTGCTGGACGATCCCAGCAACAGCTGTTCCTGGCGAGAGACCGCTGCCGCCGTCTTCCGTAGCGGTCGCCGCACGAGCACCCGCTTAACCCTGCTGCTTCGATGAATCCTGGCCAGTCCCCTAGCTTCGGCTGGGCGGGCAAGATTCGTTGACGGCATGAGGCGATTGGCCGATGATTCGAAAAAAGGCTTGCTTGTCCGAAATGAAGCGCACCCATAACAAAGGAGGCTGAAGTGCCGCAAACAAAGTTCCTGCTCGACGAATCCGATATTCCCACCCACTGGTACAACGTCGTCGCCGACATGCCCAACCGGCCGGCGCCGCCGCTCGGCCCGGACGGCAAACCGATCGGTCCGGAGGCGCTGACGGCGATTTTTCCGATGAGCCTGATCGAGCAGGAGATGTCGGTCGAGCGCTGGATCCCGATTCCCGAGAAGGTGCGCGAAATCTACCAGATGTGGCGGCCCTCGCCGCTGTTCCGCGCTCACCGCCTTGAAGCCGCGCTCGGCACACCGGCGAAGATCTACTACAAGTACGAAGGCGTCTCCCCGGCCGGCTCGCACAAGCTCAACACCTCGGTGGCGCAGGCCTATTACAACGCCGAGGCCGGCATCAAGCGCATCGCCACCGAGACCGGCGCCGGCCAGTGGGGCTGCTCGATGGCACTCGCCGGCCAGATGTTCGGACTCGAGGTACGGGTCTACATGGTCAAGGTGAGCTACGGCCAGAAACCCTACCGCCGCTCGATGATGCAGACCTGGGGTGCTGAAGTATTCGCCAGCCCGAGCATGGAAACCCAGTCCGGCCGCGCCGCGCTGGCCGAGGATCCGGATAATCCGGGTTCCCTCGGCCTGGCGATTTCCGAGGCCGTGGAGGATGCGGCTACGCGCGCCGATACCAATTATGCGCTGGGATCGGTGCTCAATCATGTTCTGCTGCACCAGACCGTGATCGGACTGGAGGCCAAGAAGCAGTTCGAGAAAGCCGGCGATTATCCTGACATGATCTTCGCCCCGTGCGGGGGTGGCTCAAATTTCGGCGGCGCGGCCTTCCCTTTCTTTGCCGACAAGGCTGCCGGCAAGAACGTGCGTCTGGTCGCCGTCGAACCGGCTTCCTGCCCGACGCTGACACGCGGCCACTACGCGTACGATTTCGGTGACACCGCGAAGCTCACGCCGATGATGCTGATGTACACCCTCGGCCACGACTTCATGCCACCCGGCATCCATGCCGGGGGCCTGCGCTATCACGGAGACTCGGCGCTGGTATCGCAGCTCTATCATGAAAAGCTTCTCGAAGCGGTTGCCGTGCACCAGCTCGCCACTTTCAGGGCCGGCGTCACCTTTGCCCGGGCTGAAGGCATCGTTCCCGCGCCCGAATCCAACCACGCCATCGCTGCCTGCATCGACGAGGCACTGCGCTGCAAGGAAAGCGGCGAACCGAAGACGCTGTTCTTCAACCTTTCCGGCCACGGCCACTTCGACATGGCGGCCTACGACAGCTATTTCAGCGGCAAGCTCGAAGACTTCGCCTACCCGGATGAGGCGATCAAGGCTGCGCTCGAGCACTTGCCCAAAGTGGGATAAGTGCGTCCACAGGGTGCGCGGGTCCTGAAATCCAGCTTGGCAAGGATCGGGCTTTGCGTATCGGGTGCGGCCAGAACCGCACCCGGTTCTTGCAACCGTCAAACCGCCCCGTCCTGCTTCGGGACAGCTGACTTTGCGACAGTCTATTTCAGGGTTGCATAGTAGGCAGCGAGATCGGCCATGTCCTGATCGCTGAGCCCGTCCGTGGCTTTCTTCATCTTCTTGTTGCTGCGCTCACCCGATTGGTATGCCTTCAACTCCGCAATGAACTTGGCTTCATCCATCCCGGCTATGGGCGGGTCTTCCTTGCCGGTTTCGCCGTGACAGTTGGCGCAGCTTTCGGATTTTGCCTTGCCCGCGTTGATATCGCCTGCATGCGCTGAAGAGATCGCCAACATCAGGCTGGCGCTGAACAGCGCAATTCCTCTTTTAATCATTTGATTTGCCTCCTCCAGACAGATTGATCGAATCGCCGGTGCGTGCCCGCGCCCACGCTTCGAGGCAGCGTGGCCCGCTTCGCTATCCTCGTCCTTGGCGTTCGCCTTGGCGCGGGTCATTGACAAGATTTTTCATCTTCACAGCGGAGATCAAAGAGAATGACGGACGAGGTACTGCTTCGACAAATACCGCCTGTTCATCCAGTTGCCCGATCGCCTAAGTATCGGGACGTCGCTCAAGAACGCAGCATTGTGTTGCGGGTGACGCGACCGATCGTCAGTCCCTGCGCAAGGATGGAGAACACGAACACGCTTTAGGTGAGCGCGACCAGGGCGTTGCGTTGCGGTCGCGCCGGCAGCGACAACGCGAGGGAAACCGAAATGCCCCCCCCGGCGCAGCCCGCCCCACGTCAGCACCTTCCATGATCCCCGCGGCAGATTGAACATGCCCGGCAGCAGCGCCGCCAGCATCCCCACCGTGGGCAGGCGGGCCAGAAGCGTCACGCCGATCGCGACGCAGCGGCCAGTTCATGGCGCGTGAACACGACGAGCAGCACTTCGATGCCGAGCAGGACGAAGCGCGTCGCGTTGAGGAACTCGTCCGTCAGTCCCGGAATATGACCACGTATTGCCGCGTGATATCCGGCATGGCCGGCGCACGACCACGATTGCCGATCATGAGGCCGGCGACCGCCATGGCCAGCCGGCCGGACGCATGGAGCGGTCTCGCTAGGGCGTAGCCGCCGGTCACGGTAGCCGTGCGATCAACACTTCAACGCCATCGTTGAACAGCGATTTGCCAGCGATCACCAGTTCCAATTCTTTCGGCGCATGGGCGGCTTTCACGATGCCCATCGCCGCGATCGGGCCGGTCGGGAAAATCAGGGCGCCGACTATCAGGCAATGGACGAGCGGGAACTGCAGGCCTGCCAGCGGCAGCACCCGCCACATGCCAAAACCCAGGGCAACGGTCTACTGCAGCGTCCCCAGCACGGCCAGTACGCACACTTGCCAGCGATAGGCCCTGAACTCGCTCAGGTGGACATGCAAGGCAGCAGCGAAAAGCAGCAACGACAGCATGCCCTGATCAGCACATCGTAAAAGTCGATCGACTGCGCTTCATACTCGCCGCAAACCACAGGCCAAGCCGGACGCATCCAGCCCGATGAGCGCCTGCGAAACGGACGGTGAAGCGGCCATGACCCCGATCATGGTCGGCATGCCGGAAAACGATGATTCAGACAGGCCAGCAGCGCTGTGACGACGAATCAGATGGCGACGATATTGAACATGCGAGACAAACGGATGCATCAGACAAAACAAGCATACCGCGGAGGCTCGCGGTCCGACCGTCGCCGGCGCGACCTCGATGCTTTCAGAATCCGCCGATGTAGGCGTAGCCGTCGTTCTGCAGCTTGACGAGGCGCGTATAACCGTCGTGCACGATGGTCACGCCGGGCAACACGTCGCTGGCGGTCCATCCCATCGTATTCATGACGCTGTGGCAGATTTCTACACTCGCACCCAGATCCAGCAAAGCCTGGGTGATATTGGCGCTCTGATTGACGGCAAAGGGATCTTCGACGAGTGTCCGATACGTATCGTCGACCAGCAGATATCGTGCGGCGTCGCCATGCAACACCAGATGGATGTCTAGCTGGGATGGCGCAACGCCTTGCTTGCGGAATGCCTCGATCAAGCCACGTGCAAAATACAGCCCCTTGCTGACGCCCGCCATCATCTCGTCGGAGTGGATGTCGTAGACCACCCGGTAACGACCGTTCGAATCAACCTTGAGCATGGGCCGCTCGAGCGGCAGAGGCTGCGGAGGCGGGGCCGCCTGGACAACGGGCAGCCCCATCATTCCAAGCACACAGCCTATCGAACAGATAAGACGCGTGTAGATCATGATTTCCCCCAGTTGGCTTGCATGTACAGGTCGAAAGGTGGGCAGTCGTTTCGTCCACCATGCGAAATCGCTTACAGCTCGAAGCCAGGTCGACATGCTGTCGACGTATTGTTGTTGTTTTCGTTGACAGAGACAAGCCGGCGCCACCGATGCGCCATGGGCGGTTGTCCTCCCGCGGCCGGGCGGCAGCGCCTGGTGGGCTCAGGACTGGAATCGCTGGTGCCCGTGACTGCGATGGCGGCCCAGCCTCGACTCGGCATCGAATACGCTCTGCTGCTCGGGGGTCAGCTGGGCATAGAAGGCCTTGATCGCTTCGGCACGTTCAGCGAACCTGGCGCGCCGCATTTCCAGCATGGCGAGCATCTCGTCGAGTCTTTGCGGTGTATTCAGCGATTCCATTTCGCCTCGGAAATCCCGCCGCGCCTGATCGTCGAAGCGCTCCTGAGGCACGCCGGCCTTGGAAAAGGACTCCCATGCCGCTTCCTGTTCCGGCTTGAGTTCGAGCATTTCCTTCAGCTCGGACAGATGTTGAGTCCGGCGTGCTTCCCAGTCGGCATGGGTCTTCTGGCCGTGCCGCGCTTCACATCCCGCTTTTCCACTGGGGCCTAAAGCAGTCATCGCAAAAGACGACGCAGCCAGCAAGCCGCTGCCCGCGAGCAGTCCAGCAACCAGGACACGCTTGGCGTGAGGGTTCTTGGTCAATTTCATGGCTTTCTCCTTAACGAGGTTTCAATGTGGCCGACCCGATGTGGGAGCGGCATGAAACGTATAGTGGGTAGGAAACGTATCGACAGAATTTCAGGCGCAGGCGTGCGAGTAACCGTGTGTATCCGACTGTGACGGAGCCAGGTTTCCAGCAATGCCCGGAATATGAAAATGGCCGAGGCTTTTCATCGTCGTTTCAGGCGGGAACCGCATGGCCAGCACCCGAGCCTACTGATAGGTCATTCCCTCGTGCTTGATCCAGCCTGTGGGGTGGATCCCCTGGGGGTCGTGATGCGTCCAGTGGATCACGCCCCCCGCGGGATTCCATTCGTATTCGCCATTGAAGGCGACGATGTCGCCGACGCGGAGTGCATCGATGCGTTGCGCAAGATCGATGTTGTGCGCCAGCAGCAGGGTCTGCCCGGATTCAAGACGAATGACGAAGCGTTGATGCCGGCTGCCGTCGTTATCGTCCGGCAACACCTTGACGACGGTTCCCTGACCCACCAGCTGCAGGTTGCTGAGGCGGTTGGCAAAGGCGCTTCCCAGCGCAGCATCGCCGCCGCCGAGATGCGTCTGAGCGACAGCGCGAGCGGCTGTTGGCGCTTGCCCCGGCGGCATGCCGACATCCGGCGCGAACGCGAAATAGGCAGCCGCAGCGAGGACAGCGATCATCAGCAGCTTGTTCATCTGGAATTCAGCGGGTCTCGGGAAAGCGTGATAATGCCATGGCAGCTGAGACCCCGGGCGTCGGCCGATCAGGCTTCTGCCCCACGCACGTCGCCATGTCACGCTGTCTGGTGCGTTACTGCACCAGACAGCGCCGACCCGGCCTCCGGATCAGTCGCCTGCCAATTCGTTCTGGGGCCAAATCGAAGCGTCGATGGCTTCCTGATAGGCATGCCAGGTGGCGTGTCCGATCAGCGGCAGCAGCACTGCAAAACCGACGCAGGCAGTGGCAAATCCCAGCACCACTGACAGGCCGATCAGGGACGCCCATAAAAACATGGGCTGCCTGTTGCGCAATACGGCGTTGACGCTGGTGACCACGGCGGTAACGGCATCGACCTTGCGGTCCATGATCATCGGCAGCGAAAAGGCGCTCGCAGAAAACACGATCGCAGTGAATACGGCGCCGATCACGCTGCCTACCCCCAGGAAAGGCAGCATCTGCTGCACACTGGGGTTGGACTCGACCGGAAACAGCACGTGCACCGTCGCCGCAGCCCGTGCCCAGACCAGCATCACCACCAGCAGCACCACGCCCAGCACCAGCAGTTCCCGAATGTGCTGCTTGCCCTCCCGCAGGCAATACCCCATTACCGGTACCCGGCCCTTGCCCAGTTGCCGGCTGATCGAATACAGGCCCACTGCCAGCACCGGACCGATGAACACGAAGCCGGTAGCCAGTCCGATGTACAGCGCGATCATTCCGTAGCGCCACGACAGGGATGCGATCAGCAGGCTCAGTGCCATCAGTGCGATCCCGTAGGTCAGGCTCAGGCGGGGGGCCCGTTTCATGTCGTCCCATCCCAGGCGCAGCCAGCGCAGCGGGGCGGTCAGTTCGAGCGTTCGGCAGGGTGCCACGAAGGGCAGGTTCTCCGGTGATTCGGGGGAATCTGAAGCGTGTATTTCAGCCATGCGAACCTCCTATTGAAAGTGTCGAGGAACCTGCTTGTCGTGCCGGGAAGCAGTTTTCATCTGGGCGACTATTCAAGGATCAACGCCAGTCAACGCGCTGTCGCAAGATCGGCCACTGGTCCCGCCGGTGCTACTTGTTGATGCCGTTCGTCACTCGAGGTAGAGGAAAATCATGCGCCACAAGGTCAAACATCCGGTGCGAATCGCCCTGCGCATCATTCATGGGTTCAGGACTGAATGAAGAGCAGTGCATAGCGTACAGGAAATCCGGCTGCACCCGGGGAGAAGCCGCGGGAGTCGCTTTCCCGCGTGCCCGCGGACGTGTTCGTAGCGCAAAAGACCGGAGATCGGCTCAAAATCTTCGCTGCCTGCTCATTCATTCCCTGCGATCCCAGTAGGGTTCGCCCGCCAGCCGCTCGGCCAGAAAATCGATCAAGGCACGCACCCGTCTAGACAGATGTCGGGTCGGCGGGTAAACGGCATATGCCGACCGCTCCGGCCATCCGCAGTCGGTCAGGACCGGTACAAGACTGCCTGCACGCAATGCGTCGTTCAGGTAGAACGTAGGGTGCAGGATCAGCCCGTGGCCGGCGATTGCGGCGCGGACAAGAAACTCGCCACTGCTGGCCGCCAGCCGAACCGGCACCCGAACGCTGCCGACGTGCCCGTCGGGGGCGCGAAATGTCCATAGGCTGGGATCGCGCAGGTTGCTGTAGGCAAGGCAGACGTGATGCGCCAGATCGGCGGCGCTGCTCGGCGTGCCGTGACGAGCCAGGTAATCCGGGCTGGCGCAGACGGCCTGACGGATTGGCGCGAGGCGGCGGGCAATCAGACTGGAATCAGGCAGGTTCGCGATGCGGATGGCGAGGTCGAAGCCTTCCTGCATCAGGTCGATCTGGCGGTCGTTGAAGTCAAGTTCAAAGTGCACGCCGGGATGGCGGGTCATGAATTCTTCAATCATCGGTGCCAGGTGCATCAGGCCGAACGACAGCGGCAGGGCCACCTTGAGCCTGCCCTTGAGCGCGCCATGGGCTTGCGACACGGCAGCCTCGGCCTCGTCCAGATCGGCCAGGATGGCAACAGCCCGTTCGTAGAACGCGCGCCCGGCATCGGTCAGATTGAGGCGTCGCGTGGTGCGCTGCATCAGCGACGCGCCCAGACGCGCCTCAAGCTCGGCGAGTCGACGGCTGACGACGGACTTGGCCAGGCCGAGACGATCGGCGGCACCACTGATGCTGCCCGCCTCGACGATGCCGACGAAGATCTGCATGTGCAAGAACTTGTCCATTTGTTGCCATTACCAGAACAATTATTTATGTATTTTGATATTTATCATTCCAAATGCAACGATAACAATACGCGCAACGGTGCCTGTCCGGCCCGAGCACAAAGGAGAAACCAGTCATGAACGCTACCCCTTCCAGCTTCCGACCCTTGCGCGTGTTGCGCATCGACGCCAGTGCCCGCGTCGAAGGTTCGATCACCCGCCAGCTTGCCGACCGGATGGTCGAAGGCCTGCTTGAACACAACCCGGCCATGACAGTCACCCGACGCGATGTGTCGGCGGGCCTGCCCCTGGTCGATGCCGCCTGGGTGGCCGCCAACCAGACCGAACCTGAGGCGCGCAGCGGATCCCAGCGTCAGGCGCTATCCGCTTCCGATGCACTCGTGGCCGAAGTGATGGATGCCGACGTGTGGGTGATCGCCACCCCCATCTACAATTTCGGCGTGCCGTCCAGCCTCAAGGCCTGGATCGATCAGATCGCCCGCGCCCGCCTGACCTTCCGCTACACGGAACAGGGGCCGAGAGGCCTGTTGGTCGGCAAGAAGGTCTATATTCTGACTGCGACCGGCGGTACCGAAGTCGGCAGTGCCATTGACTTCGCCACGCCCTGGCTCAAGTTCGTGCTGGGCTTCCTGGGGGTGAACGACGTCGAGGTGATCGCCGCCGAGCGCGGGGCCTTACGCGGCGACGCCGCACGCGAGGCAGCCGCCGAGCAGGTCGACCGAGTGCTCGCACGCGACTGGCCCGCGCTCGCAGCTGCGTAATGGCAGCCTCGTTCCCTGCCATGTCTCACCCTGAAAGGAGAACTCCATGACGACACGCACCATTCGCCAGCGCGTTCCTGCCTACGAGGTCACCGAAGGCGCGGGCGTCACCGTCCACCGCAGCATCGGCACGCCGGCGCTGCGTAACCTCGACCCGTTCCTGATGCTCGACCATTTCGGCAGCGACAACCCGGACGAATACATCGCCGGCTTTCCGGACCATCCGCACCGCGGCTTCATCACGTTCACCTACATGCTCGACGGTCATATGGAGCATCGTGACAGCATGGGCAATCGCGGCGATCTCAAGGCCGGCGGTGCCCAGTGGATGAAGGCAGCCAGCGGCGTCATCCATTCCGAGATGCCGCGCCAGTCCAATGGCCTGATGCGGGGCTTCCAGCTCTGGATCAACCTGCCCGCGCGCGAGAAGATGTCGGACCCCGATTACCAGGAATTCTCGGCAGCGGCGATCCCGGAGGTGACGCTGGGTGGCACCCGCGTCCGGGTGCTCGCGGGCGAATTCGGCGGTACCCGCGGCGTCATCGAGGATCGGTCCACCGACGTGCTCTACCTTGACGTCACCCTGCCGGCGCGCGAAGCGTTCTCGATGCCGCTCGGCGACATCCGCCAGGCTTTCGTCTATGTCTTCGAAGGCAATGCGCACCTCGCCGGCGATGACCTGGCGACACACACGCTGGCGGTGCTGGGTTCGGGCGACGCGGTCGAGATCACGGCTGGCGCCGACGGCGCACGCCTGATCCTGGTTGCCGGTCGGCCCATCGGCGAGCCGGTGGTGCAATACGGACCCTTCGTGATGAATACCCGCGCCGAGATCGAACAGGCGATGGCGGACTATCGCGACGGCAGGCTCGTCCGGGCCCGAGCGGCGATGCACGGCCACTGAACCCGCCGCGCTTCATGAGCTATGGTTCAGAGCATCATGAAAAGGGGAATCGCATGAAGCCGCAACTGCTCGACGCCATCAAGGATCGCTATGCCTGCCGCGAGTTCCTGGCCGGTCGTCCTGTTTCGGTGGACGACATGGCGCTGGTGCTCGAAGCCGGTCGTCTCGCGCCCTCGGGCCTCGGACTCGAACCCTGGCGCTTCATCGTCGCGGCAGACGAGACGGCCAGGGCCGCCATTGCCCACGCCTGCTTCGATCAGCCGGCAGCGGCCACGGCTGCGGAACTGATCGCCATCGTTGCCCTGGTATCCGATCTTGATCCCGGCTCGGCCTATGTACGCGCGCGTTTCGAGGCCGAGACCCGGAGCGGGGACACAACATCGATCTACGATGCCTATCGGGGGCTTCACCGCGCTGGCCCCATCGCGGACTGGGCGCTGGGACAATGCAATTTTGCGGCGGCGCAGATGCTGCTGCAGGCAGCACATCTGGGACTCGCCAGCTGCCCGATCGGCGGATTCGACGCGGCTCGGCTCGGTTCCGCCCTCGACCTGCCGCCGGGCCAGGTGCCCGCGCTGGTCATCGCCCTGGGGCACTGCGCCTACCCGGCGCCGCAACGCCTGCGCAAGGCTCTGGACTGATCGGGCCGACAGCGGGCAACCCTGGTTCCGGCCGGGTCAAACGGGACCGCCGAGGCCTTAGAATCCCGCCATGCCCAAACTGGAATCCCTGCGCTTCGACAACGGCTTTGCCCGCCTGCCCGAGACCTATTATTCGCGCGTCTGTCCGACGCCGGTTCCCGACCCCTACCTGGTATGCCATAGCCCCGACGCGCTGCGCCTGCTCGATCTCGACGTGCGCGAAATCACCCGACCCGAATTGATCGAGACGCTGGCCGGCAACCGGCTGCTACCCGGCATGGATGCGATCGCCGCACTCTATGCCGGGCACCAGTTCGGCCAGTACGTGCCGCAACTCGGCGATGGTCGCGCGATCCTGCTCGGCGAAGTCAGGAACGCGGCGGGCGAAGGCTGGGAGATCCAGATCAAGGGCGCAGGCCGCACGCCCTACTCGCGCGGCGGCGATGGCCGCGCCGTGCTGCGGTCCAGCATTCGCGAATTCCTCTGTTCCGAGGCGATGCATGCGCTCGGGATTCCTACCACGCGCGCGTTGTGCATCGTCGGCAGCGACCATCCGGTCTACCGCGAGGAAGAGGAGACTGCCGCAATCGTGACGCGGCTGGCACCCAGCTTCGTCCGCTTCGGCTCGTTCGAGGTGTTCTATTACCGCAACCAGGTCGAGCCGCTACGCGAGCTGGCCGACTATGTCATCGCGCGCTACTACCCGGACCTGGCGTCCCGGCCCGAGCCGCATGGCGAGCTGCTGCGCGCCGTCACCGGCCGCACCGCCGAACTGATGGCCCGCTGGCAGGCGGTCGGCTTCTCGCACGGCGTCATGAACACCGACAACATGTCAATCCTCGGCCTGACGCTCGACTACGGTCCGTTCGGCTTTCTCGACGCATTCGATCCGGGCTTCGTCTGCAACCATTCCGATGTCGGCGGACGCTATGCCTTCGACCAGCAGCCGGACGTGGCCGCCTGGAACCTGACCAAGCTGGCGCAGGCGCTGGTGCCTCTGCTGTCGGTCGAAGCCGCCTCCGCCGCGATCAGCGACTATCCGCAGCAATTCGGCCGCGCCTACCTCGAACGCATGGCTGCAAAATTTGGCCTGACACCAGGTGGCGAGACCGCCCCATTGATCCTGGACACCCTGCAACTTCTGGCCCGCAACCGCGTGGACTACACGATTTTCATGCGCCGGCTATGCGAATTCGACAGCACGGCGGGTGCCCGGAACCCTCCGCTGCGCGACCTGTTCCTCGACCGCGACGCCTTCGACGCCTGGGCCATGCGTTACGCCGCCGCACTGCGCCAGGCCGGCGTGCCGGATGCCGAACGCCGCCTCGCCATGCGCGCCGTCAATCCCAAGTACATCCTGCGCAACCACCTGGCGGAAATCGCCATTCGCCGGGCAGCCGATGATCGGGATTACAGCGAGATCGCGCGTCTGCATGCCCTGCTGACCCACCCCTTCGACGAGCAGCCCGAATTCGAATCCTATTCCGCCGAACCCCCTGACTGGGCGCGGCAGATTGAGGTAAGCTGCTCTTCGTGATTCGTCGCCCTGCCCTGCTTGCCTGCCTGCTGACCGCGAGCGTTCTTGCTGCCTGCACCTCGCAACCCATCCAGCGCAAGGACGGCAGCAGCAGCCAGAAGAGCTTTGCGGTCACCGATCTGGCCAAGGGCGACATCGACGATGTCACCGAATTCTGCGAGCGCCAGATCATCGCCAGCCTGAAGACGCTGACGCTCAAGTTCTATCGCCGCAATCCGAACGAATGGCGCAAGTCCGGCTATGCCACTGCGGAGGACGCGACCCAGGCCCTGTTCGATCCGGTAGCGCGCTGGAGCGGGGCCCCGCAAAGCAGGCTCGACTGGCAAGCCTCGATCAGCGATGCGTGGAACGAGGACTACACGGGCGACCGGGTCAAGGCCCTGATGGGGGGATTGCTGACCATGCAAATGGCAGCGTTCAACAACGAAACCGAGTTCTATCTGCTGACGCAGCTGGACGCGCAGAAGCTCTACAACGCGGCCCGCAATACCGAGGCTGTCGTCTGGAAGGTCTCCAACGCCAGGAATGCCCGCGGCGAACTGCTGCTGCTCTCCAACGGCTACGACCCGAACGGCGTGGCCAACCTGAGTTTCGAACGCGAGTTCGGCAAGATCATCGGCATTGGGGATACGCTGGCGCTGGTCATCGAGGACAAGACCAATCGCGAGATCCGCTTCGGCGTGGTCAATGTCGCCAAGATGATGTTTCTTCCCATCTGACATGGCTGCAGCGAAGCAGGAGCCTTATGCCTACTGTTCAGGCCTGACCCGCGACCAGTGGGCATGGGAGTTCCTGCGCCGCAATCCGCACTACCGCGCCGACTACGGCCGCTTCATCGCCATCTGGCGCGCGCTCGAAGCCGATTACGGCGCGCCGCCCAACCGCGACTTTGCCAAGTGGAAGCTGGACCCGCGCGCCTACGGTCCGCTGCCCGGCGAAGACGCGCCCGTGAAGGCCACCGGCGAACTCTGCACCGTGGACGACGACCGGGTGCTGCTGGAATGCTGGATCGGCGCCAAATGGGGCTTCTACAAATTCCCGCTCGATCCTGAACAGTCCTGCCCGCCAAACCCGGATCAACTTTCCTGGCGTCCCCAGCCAGCGCCCGAATTGCGCGCCGCAGATGATATCTACCGGATGGATATCCCGTTCGACCTGTCCTTGCCGCTGCCGCCGCAACTCGACGCTGCAAAATTCCGCCTGGCCAGCCGCGTCGCCGAACTGCGCCGTGGCGGACGGGCCACCCCCCTGAGCGTGACCAGCCAGCGTGAACGCTGGACGCAGATGTTGCGGCTGCTCGATGCCGAGGCCGCTGGCGGGTCGATCAAGGAACGGGACGCCGCCTTGCTGCGCGAGGCGCAATCGATGACGCGTGACGGCTACCGGGCGATCCTGCTGCTGGGAGACGCCGGCGGCGGCTGACATAAAAAAACCGGGGCTGCGCCCCGGTTTCAGCATGCTTGCGGCTGGATTCGCTCAGGCGAAATTCGCTTCGGCGAACTTCCAGTTCACCATGTTGTTGAGGAAGGTCTCGACGAACTTGGGACGCAGGTTGCGGTAGTCGATGTAGTAGGCGTGCTCCCACACGTCGACGCACAGAAGGGGCTTGTCGGCAGTGGTCAGCGGGGTGCCGGCGGCGCCCATGTTGACGATGTCGACGGAGCCGTCGGCCTTCTTCACGAGCCAGGTCCAGCCGGAACCGAAGTTGCCCACGGCGCTCGCCTGGAAGGCCTTCTTGAATTCGTCGTAGCTGCCCCACTTCTTGCTGATGGCGTCGGCCAGGGCGCCGGAGGGCGCGCCGCCGCCGTTGGGGGTGAGGCAGTTCCAGAAGAAGGTGTGATTCGAGACCTGGGCGGCGTTGTTGTAGATGCCGCCGGCGGGCGCGGTCTTGACGATATCCTCGAGCGACTTGTTCTCGAAGTCGGTGCCCTTGATCAGGTTGTTCAGGTTGGTGACGTAGGCCTGGTGGTGCTTGGCGTAGTGGTATTCGAAGGTTTCCTTCGACATGTGCGGCACGAGCGCGTCCATGGCGTAAGGCAATGCGGGCAGTGTGTGTTCCATGTTGATCTCCGTTGTGGGTTGGCGGGACAGTCAATGATAGCGCCTACGCACCTTCAGGCTTGTGACATCCGCACTGGCATCAGGGTTTCGGCGGCGCAAAAGAAAAAGGGCCGGCTGGCCGACCCTGTTTCTGCTGATTGTAATTGGTCGGGGCGAGAAGATTCGAACTTCCGACCCCCTGCACCCCATGCAGGTGCGCTACCAGGCTGCGCTACGCCCCGACGAAGCCCGAGATTCTATCAGAGGACAGGAGGGCCGCGGAAGCCCGTCAACCCAATATTTTCAAAATGGCGGCGATTTCGGCACGCAGCGCTGCGGCATCCAGCGCGGCCGGCTGCGCGCTGTCCACGGCATCGTCCTGGGTGTTGTCGGCATCGTGCTCGAGCCGCTGCCGGGCGCCGCTGATCGTGAAGCCTTCCTCATACAGCAGTTCACGGATGCGCCGGATCAGCAGGACCTCGTGATGCTGGTAGTAACGCCGGTTGCCGCGCCGCTTGACCGGTCGCAGCTGGGTGAATTCCTGCTCCCAGTAACGCAGCACATGCGCCTTGACGGCGCACAGCTCGGAGACTTCACCAATGGTGAAATAGCGTTTGGCCGGAATCGGCGGCAGTTCACTCCGGGAGGGGCGTTCCAATTTGGGCGCCTTCGACCTGGGACTTGAGTTTCTGGCTGGCGTGGAAGGTCACCACGCGACGCGCGGATATCGGCATTTCTTCACCAGTCTTGGGGTTGCGGCCCGGGCGCTGGGGTTTCTCGCGGCACTGGAAATTGCCGAATCCCGACAGCTTGACGATGTCGCCCTTTTCGAGCGACATGCGGATCTCGTCGAAGAATGATTCGACGACATCCTTGGCCTCGCGTTTGTTCAACCCGACTTTTTCGAACAGCAGTTCTGCAAGATCAGCTTTGGTCAGAGTGGTCATGATCGTTTTGTTGTCAGGGAAGGCTCGTGAGAAAACGGTCACGCACGCGCCAAACTATATTCTCGCGTCAAGTACGCAAACTGGCATTGCACTGACGGCGCGCGGCATCGACCAGCCTCCGCATCGCGTCCTCCACTTCACGATCCGTCAATGTGCGTTCAGTATCTTGCATAACTACCCGTAGAGCAAGGCTTTTTTGGTTTTCCGCCATGCCCTTGCCATGATATTCGTCGAAAACGTCGATCGATCGCAGCTGGGCGGGGGCCGCCTCGCGCAGCGCGGCCAGCAATTCCCCGGCCGGGGTCTGGGCATCGAGCACGAACGCCAGATCGCGGCGCACCAGCGGAAAACGCGACAGGCTGGCGTGCCGCGGCAGACGCCGCTGGAGCACCACCTGGCCATCGATTTCGAATAGCACCGGCGCAGCCGGCAGGTCGAACGTCTGTACCAGTCGCGGATGCAGTTTGCCGATCCGGCCGATTACCCGGCGGTCGACCCAGATCTCGGCGCACTGTCCGGGATGCAGCGCCGGATGCTCGCCACGACGCGTGTCGAGCCCGTGTCCGAACAGGCGCTCCAGATCGCCCTTGAGATCGAAGAAATCGGCACGGCGGGCAGCGGATCCCCACTGCTCGGGCAGCGCGTCGCCGTAAACCAGGCCACCGAGCTTCATGACCTGCTCGTCGAGCGAGGCATAGACCCGGCCCAGTTCGAAGATCCGTACGCGCTCCTGCTGGCGGTTCAGGTTGTGGCGCAGGGTCTCGATCAGGCCGCCCCAGAGCGTCGTGCGCATGACCGACAACTGGCTGGCGATCGGATTGGCCAGGGCCAGGGGACGGGCTTGCGCATCGAGTGCTGCCTCCGTTGCCGGATCGACGAAGCTGTAGGTGATGACTTCCTGGTAGTCGAGGTCGACCAGCATCTGCCGCAGGCTGTCTTCAGGCAACGTCGTTTCGTCCTGCGGCAGCATGCGCGACGGCGCGGCAGGCGGCTTTGCCGGAATGTTGTCGTAGCCGAACAGGCGCACCGCCTCCTCGATCAGGTCCTCCTCGATCGCCAGATCGAAGCGGAAACTCGGCGGCGTGACGATCAGGCTGTCGTCGCGGCGTTCGACCCTCGCACCCAGGGCGGCGAGGCCCTGTTCGACCTGTCCGGCTTCGAGCCGGATGCCGGCCACGCGTTCGAGCCGCGGCAGCCGCAGGGTGATCGGATTCCGCTGCGGAAATTCGGCCACCGCCTCGGTGATCGGGCCGGCCTGGCCGCCACAGATGTCGATCAGCAACGCTGTCGCGCGCTCCATCGCACGCCGTGTTGCGCCGAAGTCGACACCGCGCTCGAAACGGTGCGACGAGTCGGTGGACAAGCCCAGACGCCGTGCCCGGCCGGCGATGGCAGCCGGCGCGAAGAACGCGGCTTCGAGGAAGACATCGACGGTGACGCGCTCGACGCTGGTCGGCAGGCCGCCCATGATGCCGGCCAGGGCCACCGGCCCGGCGGCATCGGCGATCACCAGCATGTCGGGGTCGAGCTCGACGGTCTGGCCATCGAGCAGCGCCAGCTTCTCTCCCGCGCGCGCCATCCGCACATCGATGCCGCCATTGAGGCGCGACAGGGCGAAGGCATGCATCGGCTGGCCGAGTTCCAGCAGCACATAGTTGGTAATGTCGACCGGTGCCAGCAGCGGGCGAATGCCGCTGCGTTCGAGCCGCTCGGCCATCCAGCGCGGGGTGGTCGCCTGCGCGTTGATGCCGCGGATTACTCGCCCCAGATACAGCGGGCACGCCTCGGGTGCCGACACCTGGACCCGCTGGGTATCGTGGATCCGGCTTGCAACGTCGGCGATCTGCGGCAGGTGCACCTCGGCACCGGTGATCGCGCCGATTTCTCGCGCCAGGCCCTGCATTGACAGGCAATCCGCGCGGTTCGGCGTCAGCTTGAGGGTGATCAGGGTGTCGTCGAGATTGAGCCAGCTGCGGAAATCCTCGCCGACAGGCGCATCATCGGGCAGCACCATGAGGCCGTCGGCCGCACCTTCGAGACCCAGTTCCTTGGTCGAGCACAACATGCCGAAGGACTCGACGCCCCGCACCTTGGCCACCTTGATTTCGAAGCCGGGCAACTTGGCGCCCGGGCGCGCGCACGGTACCTTGAGGCCGGCCGCCGCGTTGGGCGCGCCGCAAACGATCGTGACCGGCGTCGCTTCGCCAACATCGACCTGGCATACCCGCAGGCGATCGGCATCGGGATGCTTCTCGGCCGAGAGGATCTCGGCCACCACCACGTGGTTGAACGACGGCGCCGCCTGGGTCATGGCTTCGACTTCCAGCCCGGCCATGGTCACGACGTGTGCAAGCTGCGCGGTATCGAGCGGCGGATTGACGAGACTGCGCAGCCAGGATTCTGGAAATTGCATGATATATGCGCTCTATTTAATTGAATTGATTGAGAAAGCGGATGTCATTTTCAAAAAATAGCCGCAAGTCGTCGACACCGTAGCGTAGCATCGCGAGGCGCTCGACGCCGAGTCCGAACGCAAAGCCGACGAAACGCTCGGTATCGATGTCGACATGCCTGAACACGTTCGGATGGACCATGCCGCAGCCCAGCACTTCGAGCCAGCCGGAATGCGAGCACACCCGGCAGCCTTCGCCGCCGCACATCACGCAGCCGATGTCCATTTCGGCCGACGGCTCGGTGAAGGGAAAGAACGATGGACGGAAACGCACCGCCAGGTCGTCGCGTTCGAAGAAGTTGCGCATGAAGTCGGCGAGCACGCCCTTGAGGTCGGCAAACGACACCGCCTCGTCCACCCACAGGCCTTCGACCTGATGAAACATCGGCGTGTGCGTGACGTCGGAGTCGCAGCGGTACACCCGTCCCGGCGCAATGATGCGCAAGGGCGGCTGATGGGCCTGCATGTAGCGGACCTGCACCGGCGACGTGTGGGTGCGCAGCAGTTCCCCGCCCTGCAGGTAGAAGGTGTCGTGCATCGCCCGCGCCGGATGGTCCTCGGGGATGTTGAGCGCAGTGAAGTTGTAGAAGTCCGTCTCGATCTCGGGGCCCGTCGCCACCTCGAAGCCGATCGAGCGGAACAGCGCCTGGATGCGCGACAGCGTGCGCGACACCGGATGCAGTCCGCCGCGCGACAGGCCTCGGCCAGGCAAAGTCACGTCGAGCGTTTCAGCCGCCAGCTGGCGATCGAGTTCGGCCTGCTGCAGCACCTCGCGGCGGTCCTTGAGCGACGCTTCGACGGCCTGCTTGGCTTCATTGATGCGCGCGCCGGCGCTCTTGCGCGCGTCGGCAGGCATCGAACCGAGGCTTTTCAGCAGGTCGGTCAACTGGCCGCTTTTCCCCAGATACGCCGCCTTGACCTGATCGAGCATCTGCAGGTCGGGACAGGCTTGTATCGCGGCGAGGGCGGCGGCAACGATTTCGTTGGGATTGCGCATGGCGGTTATCCTGAGACTCTGAAACTTGCCCACGATTGGCACGGCATTTCGGCATCCGGGCAACCCGATCGTCGCGCCGCCTCGTGTACTTCGTGAGCAGACATTCTTTAAGGCCGCACCAACAAAAAAAGGCCTTGCGGCCTTTTCTTGCTGTTTCGTTGTCGCTTACGCGGCGAGCTTGGCCTTGACCTGTTCGACGATCTTGGCAAAGGCGTCCTTGTCGAAGATCGCGATGTCGGACAGGACCTTGCGGTCGATGCCGATCTCGGCACGGGACAGGCCGTTCATGAACACGCTGTAGGTCAGGCCGTGCTGACGCGAAGCGGCGTTGATACGGGCAATCCACAATGCGCGGAACTGGCGCTTGCGTTGACGACGGTCGCGGTACTGGTACTGGCCGGCCTTCATCACCGCTTCGTTGGCGACGCGGAATACGTTCTTGCGACGACCGCGATAGCCCTTGGCGGCGTCGAGGATCTTCTTGTGGCTGGCGCGGGCGGTTACGCCCCGTTTGACGCGTGGCATGTGTTCTCTCCTTTAAGCGTAGGGCAACATGCGTGCAACCGCCTTGTGGTTGCTGGCATTGACGGTTTCCATGCCGCGCAACTGGCGCTTCCGCTTGGTGCTCTTCTTGGTGAGAATGTGGCGCATGAACGCGTGCGAGCGCTTGAACCCGCCGCCGCCCAGCGCGCGGAACCGCTTGGCGGCGCCGCTCTTGCTTTTCATCTTAGGCATGATGTTTCCTTTATCTCATGCGGCCAGGTGACCCCGCGACGCGGAATGCTTCACCTACCCGGCTGCACGTATTGTCGGCGCTTTTGACCCGGGGGGTCCGAGAAACGCCGGTCTCGTGAACCTTACTTCTTCTTCGGCGCCAGCATCATCACGAGCTGACGACCTTCCATCTTTGGGAACTGCTCGACCACCGCGATTTCGGCCAGGTCGTTCGACACCCGCCGCAACTGGTTCATGCCGATTTCCTGGTGGGCCATTTCGCGGCCCCGGAAACGCAGTGTAATCTTGGTCTTGTCGCCTTCTTCAAGAAACTTGATCAGGTTGCGAAGCTTGATCTGGTAATCGCCTTCGTCCGTACCCGGCCGGAACTTGATTTCCTTGATCTGGACCTGCTTCTGCTTCAGCTTGGCTTCGTGCTGCTTCTTGCTTTCCTGGTACTTGAACTTGCCGTAGTCCATGATCTTGACCACCGGCGGTTGTGCCGTGGGTGCAATTTCCACCAGATCCAGATCGGCGTCCTCCGCCTGCCGCAGCGCTTCGTAAACCTTGACGATGCCCAGCTGTTCACCATCCGCACCGACCAAACGCACCTCAGGGGCTGTGATTTCACCATTGATGCGTGTCTGCTTCTTTTCTGTCGCGATGAGCCGTTCTCCTGAATATCCCCCATTCACCGGGGTAAAAATGCAAACAAGGCGCGGGATCGACTCCTGCGCCTTGCTTGACCCGCTTCATTGGCGCGCCATGACCTCTTGTTTCAGGCGCGCAATCAAGTCATCCAAACCAAGCTGCCCCAGATCCTGGTTGCCTCGGGCGCGGACGGCGACCATCCCGGTCTCCATTTCCTTGTCGCCGACGACCACCTGATAAGGCAGCTTCTGCAAGCTATGTTCGCGGATTTTATAGGTAATCTTGTTGTTACTCAAGTCCGAAACTGCGCGGATGCCGGCCTGGCGCAGCGCAAGTGTGACTTTTTGCGCATAGTCGGCCTGTCTCTCGCTGATATTCATCACCATGACCTGCACCGGCGCCAGCCACAGCGGGAAGTTGCCTGCATGATGCTCGATCAGGATGCCGATGAAGCGCTCCATCGAGCCAAGAATGGCACGATGCAGCATCACCGGCGGCTTTCTGGTGTTGTCCTCGTCGACGAACTCGGCGCCGAGGCGCACCGGCAGGTTGAAATCGAGCTGAATGGTGCCGCACTGCCAGAGCCTGCCCAGCGTGTCCTTGAGCGTGAACTCGATCTTGGGGCCGTAGAACGCGCCCTCGCCCGCCTGCAGATCGAAAGCCAGCCCGTTCTTTTCGAGCGCCGCCGCCAGGGCGGCCTCGGCCTTGTCCCAGCTCTCGTCGGAACCGACCCGCTTGTCCGGGCGGGTCGACAGCTTGACCAGCACGTCGTTGAAGCCGAAGTCGGCATAGCACTTCTGCAACATCACGATGAAATCGGCGACCTCGGCCTCGATCTGGTCCTCGGTGCAGAAGATGTGGGCGTCATCCTGGGTGAAGCCGCGCACCCGCATGATGCCGTGCAGGGCCCCCGAGGGTTCGTTGCGGTGACACGAGCCGAACTCGGCCAGTCGCAGCGGCAGGTCGCGATAGGAATGCAGCCCGCTGTTGAAGATCTGCACATGGCCCGGACAGTTCATCGGCTTGACCGCGTAGTCGCGGTTTTCCGACGCGGTCGTGAACATGTTGTCGCGGTAGTTGTCCCAGTGCCCGGACTTCTCCCACAGGCTGCGGTCCATGACTGCCGGGGTACGGACCTCCTGGTAGCCGTACTCGACGAATTTCTGCCGCATGTACTGCTCGATCTGCTGCCAGACGATCCAGCCCTTCGGATGCCAGAACACCATGCCCGGTGCTTCGTCCTGCAGATGCAGCAGGTCGAGCTGCCTGGCCAGTCGCCGGTGGTCGCGTTTCTCGGCCTCTTCCAGGCGATGAAGATAGGCCTCGAGATCCTCCTTTTTTGTCCATGCCGTGCCGTAGATGCGCTGCAGCATCGGATTCTTCGAATCGCCACGCCAGTAGGCGCCGGCCAGTTTCATGAGCTTGAACGCGCGCGGCAGCTTGCCGGTGGACGGCAGATGCGGGCCGCGGCAGACGTCGAACCAGTCGCCCTGGCGGTAAATCGAAAGCTCCTCTCCGGGCGGAATCACCTCGTCGATGATCTGCACCTTGTAGGTCTCGCCGCGTTCGGCAAAGGCCTTCTTCGCAGCCTCGCGCTCCCACACCTCGCGCTGGATCGGCAGGTCGCGCTTGACGATTTCGTCCATGCGTTTCTCGATTGCCGCCAGGTCGTCGGGCGTGAACGGTTCCTCGCGCGCGAAGTCGTAATAGAAGCCGTCCTCGATCGACGGTCCGATCGTCACCTGGGTACCCGGATACAGCTCCTGCACGGCCTGCGCCATGACGTGGGCGGCATCGTGGCGGATCAGGTCGAGCGCCTCGGCATCCTTGGCCGTCACGATGGCCAGTTGTGCGTCTGCATCGATCAGGTGGCTGGTATCGACCAGCTTGCCATTGACCCGCCCGGCGAGCGCCGCCTTGGCAAGTCCCGCGCCGATGCTGGACGCGACCTGCGCGACCGTGACCGGAGCATCGAATTGCCTGACCGAACCATCGGGAAGCGTGACGTTGACCATTTTCAAGACTCCGGAAACAAAAAAGCGCGGACCGGCCGCGCTTTGGTGTACTGCAAGAGGGGATGCAGACAAATGCCTGCGAACAGCGATGCGCCGGGGTTCTATCCTGTGACTGCCTTGCTAGTTCGCGGTGACATTTCGCAACCTCCAGAGGGGCGTTGCCCCCAACAAGACCGGCGCATGCCGATCCAATGTAATTGGTAGGCGCGATTGGACTCGAACCAACGACCCCCACCATGTCAAGGTGGTGCTCTAACCAGCTGAGCTACGCGCCTAATGCGGGGCGCATCATAACCGAAAGCCTGCGGTGCTGTCGAGTTGGCGCGGCTTTTTTTCGACGGTCATGCCAAAAGCCAGCGCCGGATCACTTCGTAATGCGCACCCTCGGAGGCGGTGACGGACTTCACCAGGACGAAATCCCTGACCGTCCAGCGCACCGGCACGCATGCGGGCACCTCGCCGCCAGCGGAGTTGCGCAGCAACGTCACATGCGGCACATGCGGCCGCGCGTCGACGGGAAACCCGGCGGCCAGCAAGGCGCGATTCAGCGCAACGACCAGTTCGAGGTGCTGCGGGGGCGTCTCGGTCGCGCCCAGCCAGCCGATCCGGTTGTGGCGCCAGTAGCCGGCCTGGTCGAGCGTCAGCTCGAACGCGTCGGTCTGCACGCTGTCGGCACAGGCGACCAGGGTGCCGAGCTGCGCGATCGGTGTGCAGCCGAGAAAGGCCAGCGTGACATGCAGGGTGTCACGCCGCATCAACCGGCCGCCCCAGTGCTTGTGAAGCCATTTGCCGGTCCGGTAGAGCGCGCCCTGCGTGGCATCGTCCGGCCACAGGGCAAAGAACAGCCGCAGACTTTCGGGTTCCTGCTGGACGGGGTCAGCCACGCTCGATCAGGCACACGGCTTCGGCGGCGATGCCTTCGCCGCGGCCGGTGAAGCCGAGTTTCTCGGTGGTGGTGGCCTTGACGTTGACGCGGTCGATCGCCACGCCGAGATCGTCGGCGATGTGCGCGGTCATGCGCGCGATGTGCGGGGCCATTTTCGGCGCCTGCGCGATGATGGTGGCGTCGACGTTGCCGACGCGCCAGTTGCGCTGCTGCAGTTGCGCGGCGACGCGGCGCAGCAGGATGCGGCTGTCGATGCCGGAAAACGCGGCGTCGGTATCGGGGAAGTGCCGACCGATATCGCCGAGCCCGGCGGCGCCCAGCAGGGCGTCGCAAATCGCGTGGAGCAACACGTCGGCGTCGGAATGACCTGCCAGCCCCAATTCATGCGGAATGTCGACGCCGCCGATGACGAGTCGCCGGTTGACGGCAAAGGCGTGCACGTCGAAGCCATGGCCGACCCGGATCTCATTCATGGAGCTTCCTTATGATCAGGCTCGCGAGTTCGAGATCCTGCGGGTAGGTGACCTTGAGGTTGCGGCTGTCGGATTCGACCAGCCGCGGCTGCAGGCCCATTTGCTCGATCGCCGAGGCCTCGTCGGTCATGTCGCTGCCGGCGGCACGCAGCGCCTGCGTCAGCCTGCCGTGGCGGAACATCTGCGGCGTCTGCGCCTGCCACAGCCCGGCACGCGGCACGGTTGCCTCGGCACGGACGCCGGATGCGGTGTCGGCTGCAGCGCGCTTGAGGGTATCGGCCACCGGCACCGCGAGCAGGCCGCCGACCGGGTCGTCGGCCAGTTCGTCGAGCAGCTTGGCGAGCATTTCATCCGGCAGACAGGGCCGCGCGGCGTCGTGCACCAGCACCCAGTCGTCGGGATTGCATTGCTTCGAGATGGCATCGAGGCCGTTCAGGACGGTCTCGGCGCGGGTCGCCCCACCGCAGCGCAGCACTTCGATGCGTTCCTCCCAGCCCTGCCATGCGTAATTGTTCCAGCGCTTGTCGGTGGGCGAGAGGACGACGAAGAGCTTCTCGATGCGCGGCTCGCGCGCCAGCACCATCATCGCGTGCGCGATCATGGGCACCGAATTCAGCGGCAGGTATTGCTTCGGCATGCTGCCACCCATGCGCTCGCCCGACCCGGCGGCGGGAATCAGCGCAAAGAAGTTCACGCGTCACCGCCGGGCGCCAGCACATCCCGGTTGCCGTTCGACTGCATCGACGACACCAGGCCGGCTCGCTCCATGTCCTCGATCATGCGTGCGGCGCGGTTGTAGCCGATGCGCAGCTGGCGCTGCACCGAGGAGATCGAGGCACGGCGCGACTTCAGCACGTAGGCCACCGCCTGGTCGTAGAGCGGGTCGGCCTCCGCACCCGCTTCGCCCAATTCGCCGCCCTCGCCTGCCTCGTCAGGCGACTGGAGAACGCCTTCGACGTATTCCGGCGCACCCAGCGACCTGAGGAAATCGACGACACGGTGGACTTCGCTGTCCGACACGAAGGCCCCGTGCACCCGCTGCGGCAGCCCGCTGCCCGGAGGCAGGTAGAGCATGTCGCCCTGGCCGAGCAGGGCTTCGGCACCCATCTGGTCGAGGATCGTGCGTGAATCGATCTTGGACGACACCTGGAACGCGATGCGGGTCGGGATGTTGGCCTTGATCAGGCCGGTGATGACGTCGACCGACGGCCGCTGGGTCGCCAGGATCAGATGGATGCCGGCCGCGCGCGCCTTCTGCGCCAGCCGAGCGATGAGCTCCTCGACCTTCTTGCCGACCACCATCATCAGGTCGGCGAGCTCGTCGATGATGACGACGATCATCGGCATGGTTTCGAGCGGCTCGGGGTTGTCCGGGGTCAGGCTGAAAGGATGCGTCAGCGGCGTGCCGGCCTTCTTCGCATCGCGCACCTTCTGGTTGTAGCCGGCGAGGTTGCGCACGCCGACCGCCGACATCAGCTTGTAGCGCCGCTCCATTTCGCCCACGCACCAGTTGAGCGCGCTGGCTGCCTGCTTCATGTCGGTGACCACCGGCGACAGCAGGTGCGGAATGCCCTCGTAGATCGACAGTTCCAGCATCTTGGGATCGACCATGATCATGCGCACGGCCGAGGGGTCGGACTTGTAGACCAGCGACAGGATCATGGCGTTGACGCCGACCGACTTGCCCGAGCCCGTGGTGCCCGCGACCAGCAGGTGCGGCATCTTGCCGAGGTCCGCCACGACCGGGTTGCCGGCGATGTCCTTGCCGAGCGTGACGGTCAGGGCGCTGGCGCTGTCATGGTAGGCCCTGGATCCGAGAATCTCCGAGAGCCGCACCATTTGCCGCTTCGGATTGGGGATCTCGAGTCCCATGGTGTGCTTGCCGGGGATCGCTTCGACCACGCGGATGCTGATGACCGACAGCGTGCGGGCGAGGTCCTTCGCCAGGTTGACGATCTGGCTGCCCTTGACCCCCGTCGCCGGCTCGATTTCGTAACGCGTGATGACCGGGCCAGGCGAGGCCGACACGACTTTGACCTCGACGCCGAACTCGGCCAGCTTGCGCTCGATCATCAGCGAGGTGAATTCCAGCGCCTCGGGGCTGGCGGTCTCCACCGCTTCGTCGACGGGGTCGAGCAGGTGCAGTGGCGGCAGCGGCGAATCGGGCAGGTCGGAGAACAGGGGCGCCTGTTTCTCGACGATGGCACGCTCGGACTGCGGGACTTCCTTCATCACGGGCTCGATGCGAATCGGCGGCGCTTCGACGAGCTTCTTCTTCTCGACCGACACCTTGGCTTCACGCTGTTGCAGCGCCACTTCGCCGAGCTTGCGGTCGCGGTAGGCCTGCCAGGTCTGGACCACTTTCCAGTAGGCCCGCTCGACCCATTCTCCGGTGCGTTCGGCAATGCCGAGCCACGACATGCCGGTAAACAGGCTGAACCCCACCGCCATCAGCAGCAGCAGCACCAGCGAGCCGCCGGTGAATCCCAGCAGGGCGCCGGCCACCGCGCCGATGCCGGCACCCAGCACGCCGCCATGCACGTCCGGCAGCGCGATCTGCCAATGCCAGGCGCGCATCCATTCGAGTCCGGTGCTGGACAGCAGCAGCAGGCCGAAGCCCCCAAGACGGAACAGGTTTTGCCGGCCGCCCGCCAGGGGTGTTTCGTCGAGGTGGCGAAAAATGTGGATGACGTAGGCCGCGGCCAGCACCACCCACCACCAGGCCGAGACGCCGAACAGCATCAGCAGCAGGTCCGACAGCCATGCGCCGGCACGTCCGCCCGCGTTGTGAATCGCGCCGCCATCACCCGTGGTGGTGAAGCTCGGGTCGGACTCGTTGTGGGTGATCAGGATCGCCGCCAGCAGCAAGGCGGCGAACCCCACCAGCAGGGCACGGGCTTCGCGCAACAATCGCTGCATGCGGGGCGGCAAGGTCGGATCGGAACGGGAAGCGGGACGCGCCATGGGAACTTTACGAACGGAACTGCTCTGAATTATCGCGGATATTCTAATTGATTGGCCCCAACGGCACGAATCCCGACCATCCGTTGCCGAGACGGAAAACCTGTACACCTCCGCGTGCCGCCCATATCGCGGATGCAGGACGAAATCGGCGGGACCGCATGGAAATGCCGCGAGCAGGATTGGTTAGAATAATCCTTTCGATCGATCAACCCGGATACAAGCCATGAGCAACGCACACCACAAACTCGTCATTCTCGGTTCCGGCCCCGCCGGCTACAGTGCGGCCGTCTATGCCGCCCGCGCCAACCTCTCGCCGGTCGTGATCACCGGCATGCAGCAGGGCGGCCAGCTGATGACCACGACCGAAGTCGACAACTGGCCGGCCGACGTCGACGGCGTGCAGGGCCCCGAACTGATGGACCGCTTCCAGCGCCATGCCGAACGTTTCAAGACCGAGATCATCTTCGACCAGATCCACACCGCCAAGCTGACCGAAAGGCCCTTCACACTGATCGGCGATTCCGGTACCTACACCTGCGACGCGCTGATCATCGCCACCGGCGCCTCGGCCATGTACCTCGGCCTGCCGTCGGAGCAGGCCTTCATGGGCAAGGGCGTGTCGGGCTGCGCCACCTGCGACGGCTTCTTCTACAAGAACCAGGACGTGGCGGTCATCGGCGGCGGCAACACGGCGGTCGAGGAGGCGCTGTACCTCGCCAACATCGCGAAGCACGTCACGCTGGTGCACCGCCGCGACACCTTCAAGGCCGAGAAGATCATGGTCGACCACCTGATGGAGAAGGTGAAGGAAGGCAAGATCACGCTCGCGCTCGACAGCACGCTCGACGAAGTGCTGGGCGACAAGACCGGCGTCACCGGCATGCGCATCAAGAGCACCCAGGACGGCTCGACGCGCGACATTGCACTGACCGGCGTCTTCATCGCCATCGGCCACAAGCCCAACACCGGCATTTTCGAAGGCCAGCTCGAACTCGAAGGCGGCTACATCGTCACCCGCTCGGGCCGCAACGGCAACGCCACCGCGACCAGCATCGAGGGCGTGTTCGCCGCCGGCGACGTGCAGGACCACATCTACAAGCAGGCCGTGACCAGTGCCGGATCCGGCTGCATGGCCGCGCTCGACGCCGAGCGCTACCTCGACGCGCTCGGCAAGGCCTGACCAGGACGATGCGGCATGAAGCGCGCCGGCGGCTCCGCGCTCGACCCGGCCTCGATCGAGGCGCTCAAGCGGGTACGCCGCACCTTGCGCGAACAGGCCACGAGCGAAGCCACGCTGCATCAGGCCCCGCACCAGCCCAAACCGCCGCCTGACGGCGCGCTGCTTTTCCGCCGCGCCGTCGCGGATGCCGTCCCGCTGCCGCCGGGCAACCGCGCACAGGTCGCGCGTCCGCTCCCCAAACCCCTGGCGCGCCAGCGTCTGCGCGATGAGCAGCAGGTCCTGATCGACGCACTGGCCGACCCCTGGGACTGGGAAGCGGCCCTGTCGACCGGCGAGGAACTGGTGTTCGTGCGACCCGGCGTGCCCAAGACCACGCTCAGGAAGCTGCGTCGCGGCGGCTGGGCCATCCAGGGCGAACTCGACCTGCACGGCCATACCGGCGACGAAGCCCGCGTGGCGCTGGCCGGCTTCCTCAACCGCTGCAATCACGAAGACCGCCGCTGCGTGCGCATCATCCACGGCAAGGGATACGGCTCGAAAAACCGCCTGCCGGTGCTCAAGAACAAGGTGCAGCACTGGCTGATGCAGCGCGAGGACGTCCTCGCCTTCTGCCAGGCCCGCAGCGTCGACGGCGGCGCCGGCGCCGTCATCGTCCTCCTCAAATCTTCAACCCGCTAACCAAAGAGGCCCCTCATGAGCGACCCCGTCATCAAGGATTTCGAACTCCCGTCCACCGGCGACACCGTATTCAAGCTGTCCGACCATCGCGGCCAGAACGTCGTCGTCTACTTCTACCCCAAGGACAACACCTCGGGCTGCACCCTCGAAGGCCAGGAATTCCGCGACCTCTACAAGGACTTCGCCAAGGCCAACACGATCGTCGTCGGCATCTCGCGCGACAGCATCAAGTCCCACGAAGGCTTCAAGGCCGCGCATGATTTTCCGTTCGAGCTGCTTGCCGACACGGACGAAAAAGTCTGCGAGCTGTTCGGCGTGATGAAGCTGAAGAACATGTACGGCAAACAGGTGCGTGGCGTCGAGCGCAGCACCTTCGTGTTCGATGCGAAGGGCAAGCTGGTGAAGAGCTGGCGCGGCCTGAAGGCGCCGGGCCATGCGGCGGAGGTGCTGGGGTTCGTTCAGACGCTTTGATCGTTGGTTTGAGCACCGTTCGCGCTGAGCCTGCGGAAGGGTCGCCGCACAGCGGCGAGGCCCCTCCGGCGTACCCCTTGCGGGTGCTGTCGAAGGGCTTGCTCATTGTAGTTGGGTTCTTCGCGGAACTGCTGCACGTTGGCCGGGGGTAGCCCGGCGGCTAGTCACTTTCTTTTGTCTCGCCAAAAGAAAGTAACCAAAGAAAATGCGACCCCGACAGTCCCGAATTCCCGGAAATTGAACCTGCCGGACGGGCAGCGAAGAACTCGCCCCGCTTTGCTGTTTTGATTTTGTTTTTTGTGAGCGGAGCTCAGACACCTTCGCCGCTGATCCGCCCGGCAGGCTCAATTTTCGGCGGGGCTGTAAGGGCAATATAGTCAAAACCAGGATGGCGATGACTGAGGGAGCGGATTACTATTTGGCTTGTTAACCCGACATCCGCCTTCTGCGAGAACGTTATGACTAACAGCACATCCATTGACGCCTCAATCCACCAGCGTCTTATTACACGCTCTCTGAATCAACTCATGGGCATCGTCAATGGCGTTTTGTGCGACGGCCAGTTACATGACAGTGAAGTTCATTTCCTCTCTACTTGGCTACAAGAAAATGAACAGCTGAAAACTGTCTACCCCGCAAATATTATTCACCGGCTGATTCGGGAAGCCTTGTCTGACGGTGTTTTGACGCAGGATGAGAAGGATCATTTGCTCAGGTCTTTATCTGAAATTTCAGGTAATGACTTTTGGAAAACAGGAGCGGCACTACCGGGGAATATTTCAAGTGTTTTTGATGATGACCCGACGGTCATTTTCAATGACAACATCTTTGTCATGACTGGTGAGTTTATGTTTGGCACCCGTAATGCATGCCACAAAGCTACAGAACTTAGGGGCGGGCAAACAAGCGATAACGTCACCAAGAAAACAAACTACTTGGTTATCGGCTCCATGGCATCACCCTCATGGATTGAATCAAACTTTGGACGCAAGATACAGAAGGCAGCTGAGATGGCGGAATCTGGTGAGATTGAGATTGCAATCATTCGAGAGACAGATTGGGCGATGGCGCTATGAAACTTGCGTGGTGCCAGTATCCTCGGTCATTGCATCGGATTTTGACGCGACACAAGAACCCAAATCATACAGTCATCCCCGCCCTGGTTTTGACTTTCTTCCCCTTACAGACCCACCGAAGATCAAGCGCGGCGGGTGGAACAGCGGCAAAGGTGTCTGAGCCCCGCTCACAAAGAACCAATTAAACACATCGAAGGTGGGGCGAGTTCTTTGCCGCCCACCCGTTGCGCTTGATCTTCGGGAATTCGGGGATGTCGGGGCCGCCTTCTTTTGGTCACTTTTCTTGGCGAGACAAGAAAAGTGACTGGCCGCCGGGCTATCCCCGGCCAACGGTCAGCAGTCTGGCGTAAACCTCCACTACTGTTGACAGCCCTTCGACAGCACCCGCAAGGGGTACGCCGGTGGGACCCCGCCGCTGTGCGGCGACCTTCCGCAGGCTCAGGGCGAACGGTGCGTGGGTAATCCGCGGCGCACCTACTCCACCACCGCCGGCGCAACCACCCCCACATCTCTCGCCCCCTCTGCCGCAAAAAACCGCTCCACCACCTCCAGCTTCCGCGTCCGCGTCATCGGCGGCAGCGCATTCAGCAGCAGGCGACCGTAGGGTTTGTCGGCCAGCCGCGTATCGCAAATCATCAGCACGCCGCGATCTGTCTCGGTGCGGATCAGCCGTCCTGCCCCCTGCTTCAGGCTGATTGCCGCATGCGGCAGCTGGTAGTCCATGAAGGGCTTGCCGCCATTCTTCTCGGCTTCGGCGATGCGCGCGGCGACGACCGGATCGTCGGGCGGCTGGAACGGCAGCTTGTCGATGATGACGACCGACAATGCGTCGCCGGGCATGTCGACGCCTTCCCAGAAGCTCTGGCTGCCCAGCAGCACGGCATTGCCGGCTTTCTGGAACCGGGCCAGCAACTCGTTCTTCGGTGCGTCGCCCTGCACCAGCAAGGGGTAGTCCCAGCCGCGAGATTTGAAGGCGGCTTCGAGCAGGGTGCGCGCCCTTTCCAGCGCACGCAGGCTGGTGAAGAGGATGAAGGCGCGTCCGCCGCTGGCGTCGAGCACCGGCAATGCGGCATCGACGACGGATTCGGTGAATGCCGGCGTGTTCGGCGCGGCCAGGCCCTGCGGCACGTAGAGCACGCCCTGCCGCGGATAGTCGAAAGGACTGTCGACGCAAAGCGTCTCCGCTTCCTCGATGCCCAGGCGCGTCTTGATGTGGGTGAAATCGCCGCCGACCGAAAGCGTGGCCGACGTCAGGATCCAGGCCTGCGCGCGCTCGCCGAGCCTGGCGCCGAACATCGCGCCGACCGACAGCGGCGTGGCATGCATCAGCAACGACGACAGCGTGGTTTCAAGCCAGCGCACGCGCGGCGTATCAGGATCGACCGCCTGCTGCCAGGCGGCGAGCGTGGCCTGCAGCGCCTGGGCACGCTCGAAGCAGTTCTTCAGATCGGCGTCGCGCTCCGACTGGGTTTCCAGCAGCCGGGCCAGTTCATCGAGCGCGGCGTTCGCGGCCTCGAGGGCATCGGGCCATTTGTCGTAGCGATCGAGATCGGCCAGCGTGGCCTTGAGCGGATTCTGCGGAAACGCCAGCCGCAGGTCGCGGGTGACCTTGGTCAGGTCCTCGGCTGCCCGGCGCAGCGCCGGAAAATCGCCCGCCTTCACGGCGGCGAGGCGCTTGGCGTCGCCGCCGAGTTCGATCAGTTGCGCGCTGGAGAGCGTCTGGCCGAAGAACTGCGCCGCGGTCTCGGCCAGCTGGTGCGCCTCATCGAGGATGACGGTGTTGCAGGCGGGCAGCAGCTCCGCCACGCCTTCGTCCTTGAGCCACAGGTCGGCGAAGAACAGGTGGTGGTTGACCACCACGACCTCGGCGTCGAGCGCGGCCTTGCGTGCGGCCATGACGAAGCAATCCCTGAAATGGTCGCATTCGCTGCCCAGACAGTTGTCGCGACTCGATACCGCATACTGCCAGGCGGTGGCATCCTCGGGAATGCCCTCGGCTTCGCCGCGGTCGCCGCTCGAACTGGTTTCGGCAAACCGCGCGATCCGGGCCAGCCATACCGGATCGTCGCGATGGGCAAGGCGGCCGTCGGCCAGATTGCGCTGCAGGTGATGCTGGCAGACGTAGTTGGCGCGTCCCTTGAGCAGCGCGACCCTGGCCGGCGACTTGAGCGCGCGTCGCGCTGCCGGCAGGTCGCGGTGGAACAACTGGTCCTGCAGCGCCTTGGTGCCGGTCGAGATCACCACCTTGCC
Organism: Thiobacillus sp.; assembly: GCA_041912015.1. Lineage (GTDB taxonomy): Bacteria > Pseudomonadota > Gammaproteobacteria > Burkholderiales > Thiobacillaceae > Thiobacillus. The sequence goes on from JAYRNU010000158.1 coordinate 39,779, forward strand.
GCCCGAAAGCAGGGCAGGAATCAGGTATGCCAGCGTCTTGCCGGTACCGGTACCGGCTTCGGCCAGCAGGACGCCGTTGTCGGCAATGGTCCGCTCGACCGCCTCGGCCATGGCCAGCTGCTGCGGACGCGAACGCCAGCCGGGCAGCACGGCGGCACACGCGCCATCGGAAGAAAACAGGCGTTTCAGATCAAGCATGTCGGAACGGGTTTGTGGTGCGAAGTGTAACACCGGGGCCGTTTTCGGCAGGGAGACTGACCTTCAGTTTCACCACTCGGATGCCGTTAGGATCCTAAGTTTCGAACGACCACCCGCCCATGCGTACCTTCCTGCTCTGCCTGCTGATATCGGTATTTCCAGCCATGGCGCAGGCGGCAATCGTCGAACTGGACATGCGCCCCGGCATCCGTGCCAGCGCCGAGTATCTGCCCGGTCAACGCGACAAGCCCGTCGTGCTTTTGCTGCATGGTTTCCTGCAGACGCGCGAGTTTCCCACGGTTGCGACGCTGGCACACGGCCTGCACGATGCCGGGTATTCCGTGTTGTCGCCCACGCTCAGCCTCGGTATTCCCGGCCGGAAGCAGAGCCTGGCCTGCGAGGCGGTTCAGCGCCACAGCCTGGACGACGACATTGCCGAAATTTCGCGCTGGGTGGACTGGCTCAAGGCACACGGGCACCGCTCGATCGTGCTGATCGGGCACAGCTTCGGCAGCCTGCAACTGCTGGCTTATCTGCAAGCGCACCGGGACAAGGCCGTCCGTGCGTTCATCGGGGCTTCGCTGATCGAGGCCCAGGTCGACACGCCGTCACGGCCCGCACTCGTCACGGAACTCGAAAGCCTGGCCGCAAGCGACCAGCGCACTCTGGTCACCCAATCCTTGTCCTTCTGCAAGAAGTACAGCGCAACGCCTGCAGACCTGTTGACCTATGTGCGCTGGGACCAGGCGCGCACCCTTGCGGCCCTGAAGGCCTCGCCGGTCGGCGTGAAGCTCATCATGGGCGATCAGGACGAGACTCTGGGGCGCGACTGGATCATGGCGCTGAAGCATGTGAAGACCCCGGTCGTGGTCGTCAAGGGGGCCAATCACTTCATGGACGGGGAGCATGAATTCGACCTGCTGGAACTGACCCTCGATTACCTCGGGCATACGCAGAAGGCTGCTCGCCAATGAAATGGTTTGCGTCCTTCTCGATCAAGCAGATCGCATTTGCATTCATCATCGGCCTGCTGATTCTCGTGGTCCTGATCGGCGGCTTCGCGGCCTATCAGACGCGCGGCGTGAGCCGGGACCTCGAACGGCACCGTCAGGAAGCCGCACGTTCCGAACTCGACGGCGCGTTCAAGCGCTTGCTGGGACAGGCCGACAGGCAGGCAAGCAATCTTGCGAGCTGGGATGAGACCCGTCAGCAACTGGTCTTGCCGGAATACTACAAGTACTGGCGCGATCAGCGAGTCTATGAAAGCGGCATGCTGTCCGGCCCGGGTGAGCAAGTGGCCCTGTACACGACGTCGGGCACCCTGCTCGATTCCAGTCCGCCAGGGCATGAAATGCCCGGCAGTCTGCCGAAGCAGGCCTTTCTGGGTCGATCCGCGAGCTGGCTGGTCAATGAGTCGGGCACCATCGCCCTGTATCGCGGCTTTCCCGTCTACGGGGACGATCAGCGGCAGTCGCGGCTCGGCTTTGGCCTGATCCGGATCGATTTGCTGCCGGCGCTGCTGCGCCTGGATGCGCTCCGTATCACTGACAAATCCAGCCTCGCCATTGCGCTCGATCCAGGTGAATCGCTGCCGGTGAGCCAGTTGTTTTCACGGCTGACGTTCAGCGCACTTCCGGATCCCGACCAGTTGATGTTCCAGACGATCCTGTCGCGCAGCCTGTTCGCACTGTTCCTGCTGCTGCTCGTCACCGCGCTGTTCGGCCTGGCGGCATACAACCGTCTGCTGGTCCGCCCGCTGCGGCGGCTGTCCCAGGATATCGATGCCATGCAGCAAGGCCGCTTCAGCTCCAACCCTTCGCGCTCGCAGCCCATGCGAATCGTCGAGTTGGAGAATATCCGCCGCTCGCTGTACGACTACCAGCTGCAGTTGCGCGAGCTGCATGGCTCGCTGGAGCACCAGAACCGCGAATTCCACTCGCAGGCGCGACAGGATGCGCTGACCGGCTGCCATAACCGCCGTGCCTACGAAGAGGACTGGGAACGATTCCGGCATGACATGAAGGCGGCGCCGCAGGGCGTCGCCTTTCTGCTCTTCGACTGCGACCGCTTCAAAACCATCAATGACACCTATGGCCATGCCAAGGGCGACCGGGTGCTGACCGTCATTGCCGACGCGCTGGTGATGGCTCTGCGCGCCAACGACCGGCTGTATCGGCTGGGAGGCGACGAGTTCGCCACGTTCCTGTCGAACACTACGGCAGCCCAGGCGAAGCAGATCGCCCAGCGCTGCCAGAGCCTGATCGATGGGGCGTCCTTCGGCGAACTCGGGATCCGGGAGCCGGTCGGCATCAGCATCGGCATTGCATTCTGTGCGCCCGATCAGCTCGATCACATCGATGAACTGCCCAAGCAGGCCGATATCGCCATGTACACCGCCAAGCAGCCCGGGCGCAACCGGATCGCCACCTATGGCGAAGACACCGAACGTGCCTCGCAGACGCTGGTAGCCAGCCGCGAGACCAGTGCCCTGTTCCAGGCGCTGGCCACACCCGGCATGATCGAGATGCACTACCAGCCGATTCACGGTCTGCCGGGCCGTCAGGTGGATTATTACGAAGCGCTGGCGCGCATCCGCTACCATGGCGACCTCATCATGCCGGGGGCCTTCCTGCCGGTCGTCAGCAGTCGCCGACTCGAAACCGAATTCGACCTGGCGGTCCTGCATCAGGTCGACACCGACCTGAGCTCGGGCCAGTTCCCGTCCGGATTCGGCATCTCGATCAACCTGTCAGCCCAGAGCGTCTCACATCCGGAGGTCGTATCCCGTCTGCTGGAATTGTCGCGGCACAATGCCCAGCATCCGCTGATGCTGGAAATCACCGAAACGTCGCTGATCACCCAGATGGTCGAAGTACGGACCTATCTCGACCTGCTGCGCACGATTCATTACCGCATCGCGATGGACGATTTCGGTACCGGTTATTCGCCTTTGCGCTATCTGGTCGACCTGCCGGTGGACGTGGTGAAGCTGGACATCTCGCTGGTCAACAAGCTCGCACTGGACGACCGGGCGAGCCAGGTGGTGGCCGACTTCGCGCGCATGATGCGCGACGCAGGCTACGCCCTGGTGGCCGAGGGCGTCGAAACCGAAACGGTGCTGAACAAGGTCGAAAGCCTGGGGATCGCCCACGTGCAAGGCTACCTGCTGGGCCGCCCGACCCCGCTCGCCGCCCTGGCCGTCGGCCACGCCGAGCCCGAGATGCAGACCAGACGCTCGACAGCTTAGCTGCCTGAAGTCAGTGCTTGGCGGATCGCCAGATCGAAAAGATGATCCAGAGGCTGTTGAAAAACGCGATCAGGAATCCCAGCAAGCCGAACAACGGCAGGCCGAACAGCTTCGGGCCGCCTTCCACGGTCATGATGATGCTGGAGCCGATCACCAGCGAGGCGGTCAGCAGGCCCATGGTCAGCCGGTTGCTGGCGCGGTCGAGCTGTTGGCCGAAATGGTCGAGCCGCTTGAGATCAAGATCGATCTTCACCCGGCCCCGGCGCACATCGCGCAGCATCTGGCGCAGGTCGCGCGGCAGATCGGCCACCACCTCCAGCGCTTCGCGCACGCTTTTGCGGCCACGCTTCAGCAGGGCCTGTGGCGTGAAGCGCTGCTGGATCACGCGTTCCACAAACGGCGTCACGTGATCGATCATGTGAAATTCCGGATCGAGCTGCTGTCCGAGGCCCTCGAGCGAAATAAGCGTCTTGAACAGCAGGATCAGGTCAGCCGGCAGCAGCAGGTTGTTCTCCCGCATCATGGCGGTAATGTCGTTCAGCAGCGCACCGATCTTCACATCCTTCAACTGCAGATCGTCGTAACTCTGCAATAGCTCCGTGACGTCGTAGGCAAGGCGATCCTCGTCGATCACCGATTCCCCGCTCCAGTCGAGCAGGACCTGGAGCAGCGCCAGTTCATCCTTGGTCGACAGCGCATGCAGCAGGTCGACGATCTGGTTGCGCCGGGTATGGGTCAGCATGCCGATCATGCCAAAGTCGATCAGTCCGATCCGGTTGTCCGGCAGGAACATCACGTTTCCCGGATGCGGATCGGCATGAAAATATCCGTGCTCGAGCACCATGCGCAGCACCGTATTGGCGCCCCGCCTGGCCAGCAGCTTGGGATCGAGGCCGTGTTCGCGCAGCTTGGCGGGATCGACCCCCACCATGCCGATCATCTGCTCCTGAACGTTGACGCGGTCGTTGGTGTGTTCCCAGTAGACCCGGGGAATCTTGACCAGCGGGTCATCGGCGAAGTGGCGCGCGAACTGGTCGATATTGCGCGCTTCCTTGGCCAGGTCGAGCTCTCGGCTCAGCGAACGGCGGAACTGCGAAACGACATGCACCGGGTCGTAGCGCCGCGCGTCAGGCACTTCGCTTTCCAGCAAGCGGGCGGCATGCTCCATGATGCGCAGATCCGAGCGGATGACCGCCTCGATGCCCGGACGTCGAATCTTGACCACGACTGCAGTGCCATCCCTGAGGGTGGCGCGGTGCACCTGGGCGATCGAAGCGGCCGCCATCGGAACCGGATCGAACTCGGCGAACACGTCGCGGGGTTCGCCCTTGATCGCGGCCACCAGATGGGGATGCAGCAGGTCGTACGGGATTGCCGGAACATGGCTGTGCAGCTTTTCGAATTCGGCGATCCAGCTCGGCGGAAACATGTCCACCCGCGTCGCCAGCACTTGTCCCAGCTTGACGAACGAGGGACCCAGCTCTTCCAGCGCGCGGCGAATGCGGACGGGCGCATCGAGGTGGCTGATTTCGCTCGTGCTGTGCCAGTGCAGCACCCGCCCGGCTCGTTCCAGTGCACCACTGATTCCCAGTACGCGCACCAGATCGCCCCAGCCATAGCGAATCATCACCGAAGCGATTTCATGCAAGCGCGGCAGGTCACGTACGACCGAAATGGTTTCCCAGAGCATCGGCGGGTGTTGTTGGGATCAGAAATGCCGAGAGTGTATACGCATGTCGGCGGCCGGCTGCATTCCTGTTGCCGGCCTTGCGCGGGTCAGGAACGCAGCCGCTCGCTCTGCCGCTTGAGCGATTCCGACAGCGCGTCGAGTATGCCGCTGGCGACCAGCGAGAGCCGTTCGGTCGCGGCGCTGGCCGACTCGCTCAGCCCGGCGCGCCCGGCCTCGCTGCTGGCCTTTACGCCGCGTGCCAGCTGTTGCAGCGCATCGCGCACCTGCTCGCCGGTGCGCGAACCACTGTGCTTCAGATGCTCGCTCAGGCTCTCGAGCTCTTCCTTGAGCTTGCCGCCCGACTGTTTCGCTGTCTGCTTCAGGGTATCGACCAGCTGCGCTTCCAGGTCGCGCAACTGCTCGAGGCTGGATTTCAGTTCGTTGTCCTTGAACGCCTGCCCCTGTTCGACGGCTTCACGCAGGGTATAGGACGCGGACTGCGCTGCGCTACCGATGGCATCGTCGAGACCTGATACCGCCTGCTTGAGGCCGTCCTTGATTTCACCGCCCCGCTTGGTCAGCCCGCTGCCCACGCCAGATGTGATCGCACCGACGATCTTGCCAAGATCCTTGAGCGCCATGCGCCGCTCGTGCAACGCACGCGCCGTCAGATCACGCACCCGTTCGCGCAGGTCAGGCTCGGACGCGGCTGCCTCGGCCTCGTCATGCCATTGCACGAGCTGGGCGTTTTCATGGATACTGGTTTCGCCTGAATCTGGCGCAGAAGTGTCGTTCATGATGGAGTCCTCTTCGTTTAGATCCGCCTGGATTGGCCGTTATTGCTTTTTAACTATAGAGCAGAATGCCCGCCCATGAAGCTTGTCGCGATGCTGCCCCTGTTGCTCGTCATGACCCCGGTCCAGGCCAGCACACCGGACGAAGACATCCCCTTCTATGCGATCAGCCTGGTGGGCAGCCCTTATCGCCTCGGCGGATCCTCGCCCGATACCGGCCTCGATTGCAGCGGCCTGGTCAGCCATGTGTTCAGCCAGATTGCGGGCATGCACCTGCCGCATGACAGCCAGGCCCTGAGTCAGATCCTGCAGCCCCTCGCCCCGTCCGACCTGCAGCCGGGTGACCTGGTGTTCTTCAATACGCTCAACCGCAGTTATTCCCATGTCGGCATCTATCTCGGGGCGGACCGCTTCGTGCATGCCGCCAGCAGCCAAACCGGATCCGTCATGATTTCCCGTCTGAGCGACCGCTACTGGCACGCGCGTTTCGACGGCGCGCGACGCGTCGACGTTCCGAGTCCCTCCCGTGCCACCGATGCGGACGCCGAATAGACTTCTCCGCTGCCGGCTGTGGCATTGCCTGATGCTGTCGGCCGCGCTGCCTGCCGGTGCGGCCGTCGCGGCAACCGACCTCAGTTTCGAAAGCGCGGCCGACGTCAACGAAGGCAGCCTGCATTTCCTTGAAACCGCCCCCGCGAGACCGGTTCACCACCACCAGAACCACATCGTCATCGACCGCGACAGCCTCGAAACGGGCTGGGTCCGCCTGTCGCAATGCCACGACCATCTGGACCCCGTCCCCCTCGCACAGGTCACTTTCCGCGAAGGCCACATACGCGACCTCAAGATCGATTCGGCCACCCATATCGGAGACGCACGGGTCGAAGGCGCCAGCGTACAGCTGCGCGATGTCGAACCAGGCGCGACGCTTTGCCTGTCCGCCCAGACGCATGCATTCCACGATGCCGGCAGCGGCTACTACAGCCTGACCAACGGACCCTACATGCGGAAGTTTCTCGATGGCTATTATCCGATGAGGGTCACGCTCGACATCCGATATCCGGCCGACCAACTTCAGTTGCTCGATGTCACGCCGGCCGCCCAGCCCGGCTTCGCGCTCGACGAGCGGCCGGGATTCATCGGAGTGGATGCCACGTTCGAGGGCGAGCTGCAGATCCTGGTCCAGTTCGAGAAGCCCTGACACGGGGGAACCCGGCTCGTCCCGCCTTGCCTGTATTTGGTATTGATAACGCTTCTCAGTCGCGGTATTATTTCTTCTGTATTCATTTCGAGGACGAACCGTGCTGAACATCAAAGCATTCCTGGCCGCCCTGGCCTTCGCGACCATTTCCATGCCGGCCCTGGCAGAAGAAGTCGTCGTCTATTCCGCACGCAATGAACAGCTCATCAAGCCCCTGTTCGATGCCTACACGCGCGAGACCGGCGTGCAAATCAAGTTCGTCACCGACAAGGAGGGCCCGCTGATGGCGCGCCTCCAGGCCGAGGGCACGAACACGCCAGCCGACGTGCTGTTGACCGTCGATGCGGGCAATCTGTGGCAGGCCTCGGAAGCCGGACTGCTGCGTCCGGTCCGCTCGAAGATCCTCGAGTCCAACGTCCCTGCCCACCTGCGCGATCCGGAAAACGAGTGGTTCGGCCTGTCGGTGCGCGCCCGCACCGTGGTTTACAACAATGCGCGGGTCAAGCCATCCGACCTGTCGACGTACGAGGACCTGGCCAACCCGAAATGGAAAGGCCGGCTGTGCCTGCGCACCTCGAAGAAGGTCTACAACCAGAGCCTGGTCGCGATGATGATCTACGAGCATGGCGAGGCCAAGACCGAGGACATCGTGCGCGGCTGGGTCGCCAATCTTGCCACCGCGCCCTTCCCGGACGACACCCGCGCCATGCAGGCCGTCGCCGCCGGCCAGTGCGATGTCACCGTGGTCAACACCTACTACTTCGGCCGCCTGATGGAAAAGACGCCCGGCCTGCCGCTGGCGATCTTCTGGCCCAACCAGAACCTCAACAACAAGGCGGCCGGCGTACACGTCAACATCTCGGGCGCGGGTGTCACGCGCCATGCCAAGGATCCGGCCGGCGCCCAGCGGCTGCTCGAGTGGCTCTCTTCCGCCAAGGCGCAGAGCCTGTTCGCGGACGTCAACCTGGAATATCCGGTCAATCCTGCCGTGGCGCCCGACAAGACCGTGGCAGCCTGGGGGAGTTTCAAGCAGAATCTCATCAACGTCAGCGAGGCCGGCAGGCTTCAGGCCCAGGCCGTCAGACTGATGGATCGGGTCGGCTACAAGTAGGCCGATCATGCCGACCGCCAAACCTGACGCGTCATCCGGAACGCCCCCCGCGGGCGTTTTTGTTTGGCGCAGCCCCAGCGGCTGGCTGCTGCTCGCCATGGCCACGGCCGCGCTGACGCTGGTCCCGGTTGCAGTGACCTTCTCCGCGTTTGCCCAGGTCGAAGGCGACATCCTCGCCCACCTCGCCGCGTTCGTGCTGCCGGAACTGCTGGCCAACACGGCATGGCTGCTGCTGGGGGTGGGGGTCGGCGTCAGCGTGCTCGGCGTGTCGCTGGCCTGGCTCGTGGCGATGTGCGACTTCCCCGGCCGACGGCTGTTCGAATGGGCCCTGCTGCTGCCGCTCGCGCTGCCGGCCTACGTCACCGCCTTCGTCGCAATCGGTCTGCTGGACTTCACCGGCCCGCTGCAAACCGGCTTGCGCGAGTCGTTCGGACCGATGAACCTGCCCGAGATCCGATCCCGCGGCGGCGTCATCCTCGTGATGACGCTGGCGCTATACCCGTACGTCTACCTGATCGCCCGCAACGCCTTCGCCACGCAGGGCGCGATCGCACTCGAAGCGGCGCAGTCGCTGGGCCTGTCGCGCAGACAGGGGTTTTTCCGGGTGGCGCTGCCCATGGCTCGGCCGTGGATCGCGGCCGGGCTGATGCTGGCGCTGATGGAAACGCTGGCCGATTTCGGCACCATGGCCATATTCAATTACGACACGTTCACCACCGCGATCTACAAGGCATGGTACAGCCTGTTCTCGCTGCCAGCGGCCGCCCAGCTCGCCTCGATCCTGATCCTGTTCGTGCTGGTCGCAGTGGTCGTCGAGCAGCGTTCGCGCATGCGCATGCGCTACGGCACGGTTGGCCGCAGCGGCGCATCGCGTCGGATCCGCCTGTCGCCGACACTGGCACGCCTGTCGCTGCTGTACGCAGCCTCGGTACTCGCGTTCGCTTTCGTCATCCCGGTCATTCAGCTCGCGTGGTGGGCAAGCGATGCCGTGGAAACCGACCTCGACAGCCGCTACTGGGAATTTGCATGGCATTCCCTGCTGCTGGCCGGTATGGGTGCGCTGCTGGTGGTGACCGCCGCGCTGCTGCTGGCCTACGCCGGACGCCAGCGGCCGGGCCCAGCGATGATGTGGACGCAGCGTCTTGCCACGATCGGCTACGCCTTTCCCGGCGCAGTGCTGGCGGTGGGACTCTTCATCCCGGTGGCCTGGCTCGACAACTGGCTGATCGTTGCCGGCCGCGCCGGGTTCGGATTTTCGGGCACGGAAATCCTCAAGGGCACGCTGCTCGTGATGCTGCTGGCCTACCTGGTTCGATTTCTCGCGGTGGGGTTCGGCCCCATCGACAGCGGACTGCACCGTATCACCCGCAATATCGACGAAGCGGCACGAAGCCTCGGCACGGGCGCGGCCGGCCTGCTGGCGCGGGTGCACCTGCCGATGCTTCGCACCAGCCTGCTGACGGCCGCAGCGCTCGCCTTCGTCGACATCATGAAGGAAATGCCGATCACGCTGATGACGCGTCCGTTTGGCTGGGACACCCTGGCCGTGCGGGTGTTCGAGATGACATCCGAAGGCGAGTGGGAGCGCGCTGCGCTGCCTTCGCTCGCCATCGTCATAGCAGGTATCATCCCCAGCATTGTGTTGAGCTGGCGCGGAGCCAATGCCCATGGCTGAACTGGCACTCGATTCGGTATCCCAGTCCTACGGCGATCGGCAGATCGTCGCCGACCTCAGCTTCACCCTGCCGTCCGGCTCGATCGGGTGCCTGCTGGGCCCGTCGGGCTGCGGCAAGACCACCGCCATGCGCGGCATCGCCGGCTTCGAGCCGATCCAGGCCGGAACAATCCGGATTGGCGGCGAGGTCGTCAGCCGCCCGGGCTGGATGCTGGCAGCCGAGATGCGCCGCGTCGGCATGGTGTTCCAGGACTATGCGCTGTTTCCGCATCTGACCGTGGCGGACAATGTCGCCTTCGGCCTGCGCGGCGAAAGTCGATCAGCACGCCAGGCTCGCGTCGCGGAACTGCTGGAACTGGTCGGACTGGGTGGTCATGCCGACCGGTTTCCGCACCAGCTGTCTGGCGGCCAGCAGCAGCGCGTGGCGCTTGCCCGCGCGCTGGCGCCCCGCCCGCGTCTGATCCTGATGGACGAGCCGTTTTCCAACCTCGACGTCGAACTGCGCGAGCGTCTGTCGCTCGAGGTGCGAGACATTCTGAGACGCGAAGCCACCACCGCGCTGATCGTCACCCACGACCAGCACGAGGCCTTTGCCCTGGCCGACTGGGTCGGCGTCATGGCCGATGGTCGCATCCAGCAGTGGGACACGCCCTACAAGCTGTATCACGAACCGGCCAATCGCTTCGTCGCCGATTTCGTCGGTCAGGGCGCGCTGGTCACTGGCGAAGTCGTCAACGACCGTCAGGTGGAGATCGAACTCGGCGTGCTGAATGGCCGCATCCCGGTCCAATGCGATAGCAGCGATTGCGAAGCCTCTGTTCGAAGCTGCCAGGTCGACGTGCTGCTGCGCCCCGACGACATCATCCACGACGACGACAGCCTGCTGCTGGCCGAGGTCGAGAACAAGGCCTTCCGCGGCGCCGAGTTCCTGTACACGCTCAAGCTGCCGAGCGGCCAGCGCGCACTGTCGCTGGTGCCGTCCCATCACAACCACGCCATCGGCGAGAAGATCGGCATCCGCCTGGCGGTCGATCATGTCGTGGTCTTCCGGCGCTGATTCGCTCATGAAACCCACTGCATTCCGCGGCCTGCTTTTCAATGTCTGGATTGGCTTCGCCGCCGCGCTGCTGCTGATGCTCGCGGTGATCGGGCTGGGCGTCACCCAGATAGCGCATCTGAATGCCGAGCTCGAAAAAGTGGTCTCGGTCAACAACGTGAAAACCCGGCTGGCGACCCACATGCGGGACACCCTGCGCGACCGGGCGATCGTGATGCACAACATCGTGGTCTCGATCGACCCCTGGGAAAAAGACAAGCTGTTCATGCAGTTCCTGGAATTGGGCGAACGCTACGCCAAGGATCGTGGCGAACTGGCAGCCTTGATCGACTCGCCGGAAGAAACCATGCTGCTTGACAAGCTGGATGCCATCACCTTCAGCAATCAGCCGGTCATGTTCAATGTGGTCGACGCGGCACTCGACGAGAACAACTACGACGCACTGACGCTGCTGCAGGAGAAGGCCATTCCGCTGCAATACCGTCTGGTCGACGCACTCGACAGCATGACCCGCCTGCAGCGCGAGGAAAACGAGACGGCGCTTCGCAAGACTTATGCGGCCTATCAATCCACCCGCGCGCTGATGCTGTTCCTGGGCATCAGCGCCACGCTGCTGGCCACGCTGGTCGGCGTCGTGGTCGGTCGCCGCATGATGAAGCAGGCGCGCCAGTTCGAATCGGAAAAGCTCAAGTACCAGACCCTGTTCGAGTCCAACTCCGACGCAGTCGTCATTCTCGACGACAAGGGATTCATCGACTGCAACCCGGCCACGCTGTCCCTGTTCGGCATGGACTCGGTCGCGACCTTTCTCGCCACGCCGATTCCGCAGCTCGGCACCCCGATTCAGCCGAGTGGCATGACTGCCCTGGATCATGCCGCACAGGCCATCAGCGAAGCCCGCAGAAGCGGGCATGCCGAAATGGAGTGGCAGGGTGTGCGCTCGGACGGCTCCGTCTTTCCTGCCGAAATCGCACTGCATGCCATGCAGCTCGAGGGCAAGCCGGTCATCCAGGCCATCATGCGCGACGTCTCCGAGCGCCGCGCGGCCGAAGCCGCCAAGGAGGTGGCCCGCGAGGCCGCCCTGCAGATGGCCCGCGCCAAGACGGAGTTCGTCGCCAAGGTCAGCCACGAAATCCGCACCCCGATGCACGGCATACTCGGGATGAGCGGCCTGCTGCTGAAAACGCGGCTCGACGGCCAGCAGCGCGAATACGTCGCCACGCTCAGGAGTTCGGCCGAGGGCCTGCTGACCATCATCAGCGACATCCTCGACTTCTCCAAGATCGAGGCAGGCAAACTGTCCATCGAACAGATCCCGTTCTCGCCAGCGGCGCTGGCACAGAGCGTGGTATCGCTGTTCAAGGCGCGGGCGCTGGAAAAGAACCTGCAGCTGAAGCTGGCACTGCCCGACGCCCGTCCCGCCGCCCTGCTGGGCGATCCGACCCGAATCCGCCAGATCCTGTTGAACCTGGTCGACAATGCCATCAAGTTCACCCACCACGGTGAAGTCGAGCTGCGCGTGGCATTCGAGCCGGTGAACCATGACATCGGCTGCCGCTTCAGCGTCAGGGACAGCGGCATCGGCATGAACAGCGAAACCCAGTCGCGATTGTTCCAGGCGTTTTCGCAGGCCGACTCGTCGACCACGCGCCGCTATGGCGGCACCGGACTCGGACTCGCGGTCAGCAGCCAGCTCGCGAGCCTGATGGGTGGCCGCATCTCGGTCGAGAGCACGCCAGCCGAGGGCAGCTGCTTCACGCTCTGGCTCATGCTGCCCCAGGCCTCCCTGCCACCGGCCGAATCCGCCGTGCAGACCGAGATCCGGCTGCACGGACGCATCCTGGTGGTCGAGGACCATCCGGTCAACCAGAAAGTGCTGGCGCACCAGCTGCACGAGATGGGGCTGCAGTACGCGCTTGCATCAAGCGGTCCGCAGGCACTGGATCTGCTGTCAAAGGACAAGTTCGACCTGGTGCTCATGGACTGCCAGATGCCGGGCATGGACGGCTACGAAACGACCCAGCGGATTCGCAGCCTGCCGACCGATGCCCGACGCATTCCAGTGATTGCGCTGACTGCCAATGCCGGCAGCGACTTCCGCGAGGTCTGCCTCGCTGCCGGCGGCAACGATTATGTGAGCAAGCCCTACACCGAGGCTGCGCTGGCGGCGGTGCTGGCGCAATGGCTGCCGCAGGCAGGAGCCGAGGCACCCCGTCCGGCGCTGCTCGACCTGCCGACGCTTCACGCACGCTACCCGGACAATCCGGACCTCGTGAACGATCTGGCTGCCGTCTTCAGCAGCACCACCGAAGCCAGCCTGGCGAAACTCAGAAACGCGATCGAACAGGGCGATCATGATTCGTGCCGCAAGGAGGCGCATGCACTGAAGGGCGCTGCAGCCAGCGTACGCGCCACGACCATTCAGGAAGGCGCCGCCCGCCTCGAGGCCTGCGTCGACCGCGGTGACCTGACCGGCGCGGCTGCCGAGCTGGACGTGTTGGAAAATACCTACCGCGAGCGAGCCTGATGGCTCATTGACGCCAGCGCAACGATGCGTACGATATCCGCAAGACAACCCCGGAGACCCGACATGATGCGCCGCTTCCCGTTCGCGCTGGCCTGCCTGTTCAGCCTGACGGCATACGCTGCAGAACCGCCTGCCGCGCCGCCTGCGAAGACCGCGAATCCCTATCTGCAGGGCGCACCCGTGCAGCAGGGCTGGATCGGCGTCACCCAGAGCCCCTATGGACCGGTCATGGTGCAGCAGAGCATGCCGCCGCCCTACCGTGATTACCAGATGAATCGCGTCCTGACCCCCGAGGAGAAAAAGCGCTGGCTGCAGATGGCGATGCCGCTCATGGCCAACATGATGCAGATGGATGCGCGCGAGGCGATGAACTATTTCGCCGTCAAGTACAAGGCCAAGCCGGGCATTTCATTCGATGACGTGGTCGAATCGATGATGCTGCGGGCCAACCAGGTGAACCTGAAATTCGTCGGCAGCAACCTGATGTGGAAGGACTTCAAGGCAGTGCTCGGCGACGAAGGCGCGCCGCGCGTCGAAGTCTTCAGCTTCTGCGACATCGCCGTGGGACGCGACCTGCTTCGGGTCATCCCAGAAATGGCGGTGTTCCTGCCCTGCCGCATCACGGTCATGGAAGACGCCGACAAGAACATCTGGGTGATGACGCTGGACTGGGACGTGACCTGGCTCGACATGGCCGGCAAGCAGATGGGCATCACGCCCGAGTTGCGCAAGGGAGCCGAGGACATCCGCAAGAAGATGGACAGCGTCATGCGCGCCGGCGCCAACGGCGAGCTCTAGCGTGCCGGGGCTTTTCCCGCGGGGCGTCTGCCCCGTTCGCGGCCGGGCCGGCGATTCCAGGACTGGCTACACGGATCACCCATCCGAGCCTGCAGCAGAACTGTGAGCCACGACGCCTCCCTGCTTGCCCACCCGTTCGAATCCCTTGCCACGCTCGAAACCGGTTTTGCCGAGGGACTTGCTGCGATGCTGGCGAGGCATCGGGGCCTCGGCGTCTACATCCTCGTACTGGCCAATGCCGCCTACGATACGCGTCTGTGGAAGCGACTCTCGCCCGCCCTGTCGACCCGCCACGCGGAACTGGCCGCTGCCATGACCGAGACGCTCAGGCGCGGCCAGAAGCTGGACGAGCCCGACGACGACGTCATGGTGTTTCTGAAGCTGCACGCGATCGGCTTCGGGCACCTGGGTGTCATGGAATGTCGCCAGGACGGTCCCTGGGAAATCATGTTCAATCCGATCCGCGCCCTGCGCCCGCCGCGCATCAGCGGGTCCAGATTCGAAGGCCTGCAGCGCAGCTTCGACCCGGCCGGATTCCATTTCAACAAGCCGTTCCTCGGCAGGGAAACATTCTGGGAAGGCGAACTGGCCGGCAGGCAGGCCCGCCTGCTGTACAACAAGTTTCCGTTCGCCCGCCTGCATGGGCTGCTGGTGCCCGAACCCCTGCGCGAACTGCCGCAGACCCTGACGCCCGAACTGCACGGCTGGGCCTGGGATGTCTGCGCGCAATCCGGCCTGGCAGGCCTGTGTCTGGGCTACAACAGCCACGGTGCGGGCGCCTCCGTCAACCACCTGCATTTCCAGAGCTTCGTCCGGGCCGAGCCGCTGCCGTTGCAGGCGCCGCGGTTCGATCATAACGGCGGCAAAGAGCCCTATCCGCTCCCTTGCGAGCGCTTCACCGACGCCGACGCTGCCTGGTTCCATCTCGACCAGTTGCATCAGGTCGGGATGCCCTACAACCTTCTCTACAGCCCGGGATGCCTGCACCTCGTCGCCCGCGTTGCCCAGGACAGCGGCCAGTTGAGCGATGCATGCCGTGGCTACGGCTGGAGCGAAATGGCCGGCGCAGTGACCCTGTTCAGCCGAGACGCCTATGAAACCCTCGATGCGTCGCGGTTTGCGAGCATGCTGGAAAGCTTCGCGCCCGCAGCCGGCGGGTGATCGCTCAGCGAGCGTGCCTGCCGATGCTGCCCCGCCTTTGTCGCCTGATCCTCAAACCCGCGAACGCCTGAGCGGCGCGTCTTCCGGAAACGGTCCGCTCAGCGGGCGGAACAGGCGTCCTTCCGCCCGCAGGAAGCGGCTGAAGAACTCGAACAATACCAGGCGGGTGGTTTGAACGAACACCAGCAATGCTTCCAGCACCACGGCGAAGAGGTTGCCGGCGATCAGGACCAGGCCCTTCAGCCACAGCGGTTCTGCGGCGTCGACCAGGCTCAGCACGGCATGCGACAGCGCGGCGTGGGCCAGCGCAAACGCGCCCACGCGCAGGAAGGACAGCGTGTTGATGCTCAGTTCGAAGGCACTCAGCAACAGGTCGCCCACAGCCTTGGGCAGGCAGGCAAACCTGGCGCCGGCAGGCGCAAGCAGCGCATTGCCCGACAGATAGTGGACGACCGCCAGGCCGGTGAACCAGAAAGCCTGCGGCACGAACAGGCCGGCCAGCGCACTGGCATAGATCAGCAGCACCGCCAGGTCGGTCAGCAGCCAGCGCCGCGACTCGCCTCGCCAATGCGCGCCGACGCCTGCAAACACCAGGCCCAGCAGCATCAGTGCGACCCCGAACAGCATGGGCACGGCGAGGATGGCCAGCGGATCGTCCAGCGGGCGGATCCACAGCGGCGGCAGCACGGAGTGGAAACCGAACACTTCTCCGAACAGCACGCCGAACAGCATGGCAGCGAGCCCGCAGGGCAGCAGCAAGCGCACGTGCGGCCAGCGGCGGGACGAGAATGCCGCGAACAGTACAAGAATCAGGCCATGGCCCACGTCGGGGAACATGTAGCCGAACAGCAGCGGCACCACCAGTGCCAGCAATCCGGTCGGATCGACTTCGTGTCGGCCCGGCGTGCCCCACATCGCGGTAATCGACTGGAAGGGTTGCGCCCACCAGGCATCGATGGTGGCCACTGGCGCTTCCGCATGCACAGGCGGCGCGGGCAGGCGGACGATGACGTGAATGCCCTCGGCTTCGAGAGCCTGTTGAAGTTCGCGAACATTGCCCACGGTGGTCCATCCCGTGACATGGCAGAATCCGCCCGCCGTCAGGGAGGCGGCAGCGTGCTCCAGGTACCACGCGAGCGTATCGACGTTGGCCTTGGCCTGGGCCATACCGGCATCGTTGCGTAGCGACTTGAGCTCTGCCCGCATCTCCGCGATATCGGCGCGGGTCCGGGCAAGGTGATCATCCAGAGCCTGCTTCTGCCGGGTCATGCCGTCCCCGAGCCAGGCCGGAATGCCGAGCTGCTCGCAGCCATGCTCGACGACAAAGTGGCGAATCAGGTGGCGTTGCTCGTGCAGACCGGCAATATAGATGAAGTCGTGTGCCTCGCCTTCGACGACCCTTTCGACGCTGGACTCGATCTCGGGATCGCACACCATCCCCTTGGGACAGGCGAACAGGCATTTGCACAGAAAGCGGGTCTTGCGGAACACGCCGTCGAGGTCCAGGCCCGCCCGGTCCATGGCATCGAGGCATTCCGCCAGCAGCATCAGGTGATCGAGCTCGGCATGCAGATGTTCGAGGTGTCCCTTGACGAAATCGAGCCGCGCGCTCCAGACGCGCAGCTGATGCAGCGCGAGGTTGGCCAGATGCACCGGGTCGCCTTCGAGGACCGTGGCCTGTCGGCCTGCACCCTTGAGATCGTGTTCGTGTTCCGCCGCCAGGGTGCGAAAGCGCTCGACGAAATGGCGCAGCTTGCCTTCGTCCACCCGCTCCAGCACCCGCGTGTCGGACTCGAGATGAACCTGGCCGGTGCGCGCCAGCACTTCCGTGGCATGGACGGTCTGGTCCCGCGGGACATAGGTTTCAAACCATCTGGCCTGAAGCGGGCGCAGGCTCATGGCAACATCTCAGCCGGCATGGCCGGGACGACTGGCGCAAGCCTGGCCGGCGGATTGCCACGGCAAGCGATCGTGCCGCGATGGCTTGATCATTCGAGGACGATCACCTGTCCCGCTTGCAGCGCCGTCAGCGTCCAGTCCGGCGCGGCATTGCGCAGTTCGTCCATGATGGCAGCCTCGTTGCCCGGCTTGAGATGGGTGATCCAGACGCGCGGGCGCACTTTCAGCGCCTGCAGCTCGACCGCCAGCGAATCGGGCCAATGGTGCTTGGATGCCTGGGCGACGCCGACCTGGGCGTTTTCGAACGAGGTTTCGATCAGCAGATGGCGCAGATCGCCGATGGCATTGAGCGCTGCAATGAACGCTTCGCTGCTGGTGGTGTCGCCGCTGAACACCAGGCTCTGTCCTGCGGCGCTGACCTGCAGGCCGCAGGCCGGCACCACATGGTTGACCGGCAGCGGCCTGAAGGTCCGTCCACCCAGGGCCAGGCTGTCGCCCAGCGGCAGGGGCGCGAAACGCACCCAAGGTGCCTCGGGGCTCGGTATCTCGCGAAAATCCGGCCACAGCTGCCAGTTGAACAGATGGACCGACAGCGCCTCGAGCACTTCGGGCAAGGCGTGTACCATCAACGGCTCGCTGCGATTATCGCCGACGGCATCGAGCAGCAGGGGCAGACCCAGCACATGGTCGAGATGGGCATGGGTGACGAACACATGGTCGATCGCCTGAAGTTGATCGAGGCTGAGCGTCGTGATGCCGGTGCCGGCGTCGATCAGGATGTCATCGTCGACCTTGAAGCAGGTCGTGTGCCGTCCGCTGCCGATACCGCCGCTGCAACCGAGGATGGTGAGATTCATTTGGTTGTGTAGACGTACACGCCGTCCCAGTCATTGGGTGGGGGCGCCTCGCGGAAGTGCGCGATGCGTTCGAGGTAGATATCGTACAACGGATGCGGCGCACGGGCGTCGAGGTCTCGCAGGACAGCCTCGGCAGCATCCCATTGCCGCGCCTGGTAATGCGCAAAAGCAGCCTCAAAGCCGGCCGCGTCTTTCATCCGGGCTGCGTCGACTTCGGTCTTCAGGCCCAGCGGCGCATAGATCGCCACCGGTGTCTCCTTGCCCTTGACGCGCACCTCGTCGATCTTCATGAAGGCATGCACCGGGTCTGCACCGACCGTGGCCCCGGTCACCAGGATGCCGACGCCATACTGCTTGGTGATGCCTTCGAGACGCGAACCCAGGTTCACCGCGTCACCCATGACCGTGTAGGCCATGCGGAATGCCGACCCCATGTTGCCGACGCTCATGCGCCCCGTGTTGACGCCTACGCCGATCTTCACTTCGGGCCAGCCGCGCGCGGCAAACTCCCGGTTCAGCTGCGGCAGGGCCGCCTGCATGTCGAGCGCGGTCTGTACCGCACGGGCGGCATGGTCGGCGAGATCCACTGGTGCGTTCCAGAACGCCATGATGGCGTCACCGATGTATTTGTCGATGGTGCCTCGCTGCTGCTGCACGATGCGCGTCATGGTCGACAAGTACGCGTTCAGCACCTCGGCAAGTTCGGCCGGCGGCAGCTTCTCGGAAAAGTTGGTGAAACCGCGGATATCCGAGAACAGTACGGTCATGTCGCGCGACTGGCCGGCCATCGTGTAATGCGCCGGGTCCCGGCTCATTTCGGCTGCCAGCTCGGGCGGCACGTACTGGCCGAACAGCCTGGTCATCTGCCGCTTGTTGCGCGTCGCGCCGAAGAATCCGTAAGCGGTGTTGAACGCATACAGCCCGATCACCGTGATCATCGGCGCCGCCATCGGCACCACCCAGAAACGCGACCACGCCGCTGCATAGGCCATCAGAAGCAGGGCGAGCAGTCCGATGCTTGCGACCAGTCCGAAGGCCGGACCAAGACGCAGCAGCACCAGGGTCAGCGACACGCCCAGCAGCAGCACCGCCAGCGTCGCGGCATCCGCGGCCCAGGGGGGGGTGCTGCGCGTGGTGCCGTCAAGCATGCCGGCAATCAGGTGGGCATGGATCTCGACGCCCGGAAAGGCATTGGAAAAAGGCGTGACGCGCAGATCGGACAGCCCCGGTGCAGTCGATCCCAGCAGCACGATACGGTTCTCGAGTTGCGCTGGCGGCACCTTGCCTGCCAGCACTTGGGACGCCGAGAGATAGGGAAACGGCGAACCGGCACGATAGGGAACGTAGACGCTGCCATCCGGGCTCAGGGCTACCCGGATCCCGCCGACCTCGATCCACGGCACAGCGTAGCGTCGCCCCAGCAGACGGGTCTGCGCGACCCCGGCAACGAGCGGATCGCCGCCGAAGGCGACGCGCAGCGTGGAAACCGACAAGCTCGGATAATAGCCCGTGCCATACGGCGCAACCATGGGCATCTGTCGCGCGGTGCCGTCGGCATCGGCACGCATGTTGTAGTAGCCGGCTGCCTCGGCTGCGTCATTGAACTCGGCCAGATTCGAGCCGTATCCGGTCGCCGCCGGCATGCCCGGGCGAAGCGGAGAAAATGCCGTTGCGGGCAATGAAGCGGGGGGCAGCGCCCCAGACCTGGAGTCGCCGAAGCCAGCCGGAATGAAATAGAAGCCCAGCGAAACCGGACGGTCGGCCAGCGCGCGTGCGAAGCGCCCATCGAAGTCTAGTCGCGGTGCGACCTGCCTGAAAACCGTCTGGAACGATGGGTTGCCGGACAGCTCGCGATGCGCCAGCTGTTTCAGGACATCGAGGCCGGAACTCGTGTCCGGTTCGCCGAACACGACGTCGAGACCCACCGCAGCCACGGCATACTGGTCGAACAGCTTGTTGACGAGTTCGGCCATGATTTCGCGGCTCCAGGGCCAGCGACCGACGCTTTTCAGACTGGCTTCGTCGATGTCGAGAATGGCCACGCGATCATCCGGGCCACTCCTGGCGCTGAATTTCAGCCAGTCGTCATACAACCACGCCTCGGCGCGTTCGATCGGTGCGATCGTGATGCGCCCTGCCGCATGTGCGGCGATCAGAATGATGAACAGTGCGGACAGACCTGCCTGCACCCATCTGGACGAGAAGCGGTTCACCGAATGCGATAGAAGCGATCCGCGACGTCCTTGCCGTGCACCGCGTCAAGGCGTCCATCCACGGATTCGCCCAGCGCCGCGATGCGATCCGCCGGATGCGGATGGGTTTTGAAGAGCAGGCTGGTGCGCTCATCCTTGGCCGGCAACGCAGCCATGTCCTGCAATACCTCGGGCAATCCCCATGGCTCGTAGCCGGCACGCGCAGCGAATACCATGCCGACACGGTCGGCCTCGAACTCGGCATTCTTGTCGAGCGACCTGGCCATGATTTCGGCGCCGTTGCCGATCAGGTTCTGCACCAGTTCATCGCTGTTCCGGGCCTTGCTGCCGGCCACCTGACCCAGCGCACTGATGAGGCTCGATTGCTTGAGCACCTTGAGATGATGCTTGCGGGCGACATGGGCAATTTCGTGTCCCAGCACGCCCGCCAGTTCGGCCTCGCTGTCGAGCAGCCGATACAGGCCTTTTGTCACGAAGATATAGCCGCCGGGTGCAGCGAAGGCATTGATGTCTTCGGTGTCGAGCACGCCGAAGCGCCAGGTGATCTCCGGGCGTCCGCTCTGCAGGGCGACCCAGTTGCCGACCAGGTTGACATAGCGCTGCAGGGCAGCGTCGCGTACCAGCGGCACGGCGCCCAGCAGATCGCCGGAGATCTGGCGGCCGATGCGGTTCTCATCTTCGAGGCTGTACTCGCCGAACAAGGCAAACCCGAGCTGCTTGGCATCGATTTTCGGCTTGGCGGGCGGCGGCGTCGCGCCGGGCGGCTGGCTCGGCGAACTTGTCGCCGAAGTTTGCGAGGATGGGGGTTGCGTGGCCGTGTCCTGGCTTTTGCCCTGTTTGCCTTCGAGAAACTTCTCGAGATCGAAGCCATGGGCCATGCCGCTGAAGCAGACCAGTGCTGTGGCCAGAACCATCCATATCCTGTTCATCATCAGTTGCTCTCCCACGACGAAGACGCCTTCGCGGGCTTGGGATCGGGCAGGAATGGCACCTTCGCCGCGACCAGGCTGGCTTCGCTGGCGAACGTCCTGGCCTGGTCGACCGTCACGACCCAGGCATCCAGCTGCGCCAGTTCGGCCGCATTGAACTTGGCCGTTTTCAGATCCTCGTCATTGAGGCCGCGCAGGCCGGCCACCGCGACCACGCGGCTGGGATCGGAACGGGTGGTGGCTGCTCCCACGACGTCACCGACGCCGGCGCCGCCCAACCCGCCTGCCCCGGCGCGCACCGACAGCAGCCGCATCCAGCCCGTGGTCTTGCCTGCGGTCACCTGCAGCCAGCCGCCCTGCTTGGACAGAATGTCGACGCTCGCGCCCTTGGCCACGCTGCCCGCAACGGCAGCGCCCGTGCTCGGCTTGCTATACAGTTTTTCGTTACGCAGTACCGTGCCTGGCGCGGCCAGCGCCGAGGCTGCCGCAATACCGAGCAGCAGCGCGGTGGCTGAAATCAGGAACCTTCCCATTGTTGACGTTCTCCTTTGACTGCAAGACTGTAGGGGCTGCCGTCCGATGGTGCAAGCGCCACGGGACAGCGATTTCAACATCGGTGGCGCTAGCGCTGTCGACGGCGTTAAGATGCCGCGATGAACTTCCTTGCGGCTTCAATCGAATCGCTCGGTGCCAAGCTCGTCGGCTGGTTTACCGTCGGCTACGGCACCTTCGCCTTTCTGACTCGAGCCTCGCGTCTGCTGGTCGACCGCACCACCTGGAACCATGCCACCTTCGACGTGGTGGTCAAGCAGGTCTATTTCACTGCAGTGCAGATCCTGCATATCTTTCTCGGCTATTCGCTGGTCATTTCCTGGCTCATCATTTCCATCATCCTGTCGACGGCCCGCGACTTCGGACTCACGGCATTCGCCAGCGAAATGACCATCCGCGTGCTGGTGCTCGAACTGCTGCCCTTCCTGACCGCACTGTTCATCGCCCTGCGTTCGGGTAGCGCCATCAATACCGAAGTCGCCCTGATGCAGGTCAACGACGAATTGGATGCGCTGGCGCACTGCAAGGTTCCTCCGATGCAGTTCGAGTTCCTGCCACGGCTGATCGGCGGCGTCGTTTCCGTCGTCTTGCTGGCCGGGCTCGCCGGCCTGATGGCGTTGCTGCAGGCCTACCTGTCAATCTATGGCGGCAGCATGGCGGGGTTCGAGTCGTTTACGCATACGATGGCAAAGATCTTCGATTTCAGGATCGTGGCCGGCCTGCTGCTCAAGTGCGCCCTGTTCGGTCTCGCCGTTACCCTGATCCCGGTCACCGCCGGACTTGAAACTCCGAAGAAGCTCTTCATGGTTCCGGTCTCCGTGCTGCGCGGCATGATGCGGGTGTTCTTCGCCATTGTGGCTATCGAGGTGGTGTCATTAGCGCTCAAATACATCTGACCACCTATGCCGACCGGGTTGCGCTGATGAATGCGGTCGTCGCCCTGCCCGATGAGGTGGCCCGCGTCGCGCTCGACCTGCCACTGCGCGCGAACCTGTCGGCACTCGACAATATCGCCCTGATCCCCTTGTATCAGCGCTATTACGGCGTGTCCGAGTCGAACCGGCAGGCGCTGGCCATGCTCGATCGACTCGGCCATGCCGACATTGCGCCGTTGCGCGACCCGGACATGACACCGGTACAGCGCTTCGTGACCAAGCTGGCGCGCGCCCTGATCCTCAAGCGCCCGCGGCTGGTCATCGACCGCCCAGGCGCCATGCTTTACGATGTGCCCTACCCGGAATTCATCGATCAGCTTGCGGAACAGGACAGCCTCAGCGGTATCTGGGAGATTTTCGATTTCAGCTGGAATCGGGTTCTGTACAGCCAGGTGCATTATTCAGAATGAACAAGTTGCATTTCAAGGTGGGATTGTTTGCTGCGGGATCGCTGCTGCTGGGCACGCTGTTCATCGTGTATCTGCTGTATGCGCGCGGTTTTTTCGAGAAGACCTATCATCTGCAACTTGCCGCAGCCAGTGCCGACAACGTGGCTCCCGGCGTGCCACTGGTGTTCTCCGGCATCGAAATCGGCAGCGTCACGACGCTGGGTCTGAACGACTACGGCGGCATCGTCATTCAGCTCGAACTGCTGGAACGCAATGCCAAATGGCTCAGGCAGGACACCACCTTCACCCTGGACAAGCCGCTCGTCGGCAGCGCCAGAATCCGCGTCGACGCATTCAATCCGGATGCCCCCGCCCTCCCTGACAATTCCACCATGCTGCTGCTGACCTCCGACATCTCCAAGGAGATTCCGGAACTGGTCGAACGGGTCAAGGCCATTCTGGCCAACATCGAGCACCTGACCCGCAAGGATGGCGAGATCAACGCCACGCTGGCCAACGTGCAAACCGTGACCGGACGCATGACCGGCGAATACGGCATGCTCGAAGGCGTGCTGGGCAGCGCGGAAAAAGCCCGCGCGGTGACCGACTCGCTCGACAAGACGCGCGCGCTGATCACCAAGCTCGACGGCCTGGCGCTGAAAATGGACGGCATGGCTGCCAAGACCGACCAGTGGCTGTTCGCCAGGGACGGCATGGCCGACCTGTCGCGCGAGTCGCTGGCGCAGGTGCGGCGGATGCTCGACGACGCACAATCCAGCCTGAAAAAAGCGGATGCAGTGATGGCCAACGCCGTCGAGATCTCTGCCAACGTCAAGGACGGCACGCGGGATATCGCCAGGCTGCGCGCCGAGATCGACGACGCGGTCCGCAAGACCAATGCCCTGGTCAACGAGATCAACAAGAAATGGCCATTCGCACGCGAACCCGAGGTGAGACTGCCATGAAAACTCTGATCGCTCTGGCCAGCCTGATTCTGCTCAGTGCCTGCGGTAGCGGCGGTCCGCCTCCGCCGGACTGGAAGACCGACACGGCGGATCTGATCGAGCGCTACAAGAAATATGCGCTTCTCGGCGACAACGTCCTGGCGGAACGCTATTTTCAGCAAGCCATTGCGGCCACCGGAAGCACCGGCCGTGTCGCCGACACGGCCCGCTTGTGGCTGGTGCGCTGCGCGACCCGCCGTGCCATGCTGATCGATGACGGCTGCGCCGAATATGCCGCCCTGGCGAAGGTCGATGCCGATGCAGCCGACCAGGCGTACTACCAGTTCATCACCCTGCGCTGGGACGACATCGACATTGCCCGCCTGCCCGAACAGCACCGCGCGCTGGTACGGGCGCCCATCGACAAGCGGAACGCCGTGCTCGACCAGGTCAGCGATCCGCTGGCGCGTCTGCTCGACGCCAGTCTGCTCGTCATGCGACGGGAAGCGGATTCCACCACCCTGGCACTTGCAACGGAAACCGCCTCGTCCCAGGGGTGGCGGCAGCCCCTGCTGACCTACCTGAAGCTGCAACAGGCGCAGGCCCCGAGCCAGGGCAACGCGGCCGAACTCGAATTGCTGGCGAAGCGCATCCAGCTGGTCGAGGAAAGCTTAGAATCCGACAACAAATAAAAACACGGTACTGCCGACACATGGAATAATCCTGCTGATCGGTTTAACCAAGGAGACATATGAACACCGCACTCGCCTGGCTCTACGCGCCCTGGCCCTGGTACGTTTCCGGTCCCCTGATCGGCCTGATGGTGCCTCTGATGCTCTGGATCGGCAACCGCTCGTTCGGCATTTCCAGCAATCTTCGCCACATGTGTGCCATGACGCAGCCCAAATCGGTCGGCGTCGACTTCTTTCAGTACAACTGGCGCGAGCACAGCTGGAGCCTGGTGTTCGCAGGAGGAGCCGTCCTCGGCGGCTTCCTTGCGGGCGTCGTGTTCGCCAATCCGAACCCCGTCGACCTGTCGGTCGCCGCCCTGACCATGTTTTCCTACTGGAACGTCCCCATCGCCGGCGGCTTCCTGCCCCCCGTCCTGTTCGATCTGACCTGGATGAGCGTGATCGTGATGTTCCTCGGCGGCATCCTGGTCGGCTTCGGCACCCGCTACGCCAGCGGATGCACCTCGGGCCACGCCATCACCGGACTGTCCACCCTGCAGTTGCAGTCCCTGCTCGCCGTGCTGGGCATCTTCGCCGGAGGCATGTTCTCCGCGCACTTCATCACGCCGCACCTGTTTTCCCTGTTCTGGTAGGCCATCATGAGATTTCTGCCTTATCTGCTGGCCGGACTCGGGTTCGGCTTCGTCCTGATCAAATCCGAGGCGGCGTCCTGGTATCGCATCATGGAAATGTTCTATTTCCAGTCCTTCCACATGTACGGCATCATGATGAGCGCCATCGCTACCGGCTTGGTCGGTGTCCTGCTGCTGAAGCGCTATGGCCGCCTGCTGACGCTGGACGGCGAGCCAATCGTGGTTCCGGAGAAGCCGCCCGGCCGCATCAACTACATTCTGGGCGGCACGATCTTCGGTCTGGGCTGGGGCATCATCGGGCTGTGTCCGGGGCCGATCTTTTCCCTGGTCGGCATGGGCTCGATCGGCGCGCTCGCTGCGCTTGCGGGTGCGCTCCATGGCACCTGGCTCTATGGCCTGGTCAAGGACCGGCTTCCGCACTGAAAACACTTGTCCGTGCAGAGCGGGCTTCCGATTCGTATTAGAATGATTCGTTGTTCCTCGTAACCCTCACCCAGGAGACGCACCATGAAATACACGACCCTCGCGCTTGCCGCCCTTGCCGTATTCACGACCGCCGCACACGCCGCCCCCGCCATGATGTCGGCAGCATGGACTGCACAGGCATGTGACGCCTGGAACAAGGACACGACCCTGACCGACGGTCTGGGCGACAAATGGATCAAGAACGACAAGGGCCGCGGCTACAAGATCATCCAGTTGTATCGCACCGACTGCGGCGAGGCGACCATGACCGAAATGAAGATCGTTCCCAAGGATGGCAAGGCCATCTGCGTCTACGGCGGCGCAGCGCAGACCACCAAGATGGACTACGACGTCGACTACACCATGCACGCCACGACCGAGCGCTGGGACGAGATGGGCGCGGGTGAATATGGCCCGATGAAAGCGATGATGTTCGGCCGCCTGAAATTTACCGGTCCCAAGATGGAAGCCATGAGCGTCATGGGCCCGTTCGAAGCGTTCCTGCGTCTGCCCGGCAAGATCCCGGGCGACAAGGCCTGCCCCGCCAAGTAAGCCTGTTGCCGCGTTATTGGCAAAAAAGCCGGGAATGCTCCCGGCTTTTTTATGAGTTCAGCCCGCCGATGCGGGCCGGATGGCCGTCTCGAGCCCAGGGCTAATGGATCGTTCCCGTCTGAGCATCCAGCGGCCGGCCGTTGCGGATTTCCTCGGGCGTCGCATCGCGGACGTCCACGATGTTGACCAGACAGGTGACGCTCTGCCCCGCCAGAGACGGGTTGCCATCGAGCGTGAGCTTGCCGTCCTCGATCGCGGTGACGTAGAACACCTTGGTCTCACCCGCCTCGTTCTCGAACAACACCTCGGCGCCGACGCGCCGGAATTCCGGCGGCACGTTCTCGATGTCGTCGACGAACACCAGGCTCTCGTCGCGCAGTCCGTAGCCTTCTTCCGGGGACAGCGGAATCTCGATGCGTTCGCCGACCATGCGGCCGGTCACCGCCGACTCGATCGCCGGCAGAATGCCGCTGTTGGCCCCATGGACGAAGCCGACCGGCACATCGTGCTGCTCGACGATCATGCCGCGTCCGTCAAGGATGGAATAGGTAATGTATACAAGCTTGTTCTTGATCACCGTGGTCATGCTGATTCATTCATCTCCGTCTTGAAAATCGCTGCGTCGGACCCGAACCGGCCCGGTGCACTGCGACCATGATACCCGTGAAGGCAGAACCGGGCATTGCATGCGCGGAACCGTCGCATCGGATTCGGATCGCCTGGCTGCGCCCTCAGTACCTGACACGCACCCGGTAGCTCAGCGTTGCGCTGCTATCCGCAGGGATGTTCACCCGCCACTCGGCGGTCCCGGAATTCGCCTTGATGTGGGGCTGCGACGCGTTCACGATCGACCAGTCGCCCGGCATCGGTTCGCGCACCGTGACGGTCACCGTCTCCTGCTTGGCGTTCTTCAGCACGATCTCGTAGGCGGACTCGAACACATAGTTGTAGCGGCCCGTTCCGGCGAGCTTCTGGAAATCGGTCTGCTTCCGGTCCGCCGTCACGTCGAACGCGTCACCCAGCTTGAGCCGGACGACTTCGCTCTTCGGGGTATGGTCGATCCGGTCCTCGCCGACGAATTGCGCATTGCCCTGGCTGTCCTTCTTGTAGACCCGGATGATCCCCTTGGGCAGCGGCATGCCCAGGCCCTCGCCCTTGTTGTCGAATTCGACGAACACGCCGACCTTGATCTTCTGCCCCAGGTCGCTGTACTGGCCCGAGTAATAGTAGTTCGAGCCTGTGAGCAGGTATTGCTTCCGCACCGGCACCCCTGATGCCGACATCAGCGCCACCTGCTTTGTCTGATTCTCCCGCAGCGTGGTCGGGCGCTGCAGCGTGTAGAGGTGATATTCGAACAGAGACTCCTGCTGCATCTCGGCGGCATCCGCGGCCTTGGCAGCCATCGCCATCATCGCGCGGGGCGCCGGCTGCGGCTCGCGCACCCGATTGAGATCGCCCGCCACCAGCTGCAGCCTGGCATTCGGATACGCAGCGCCGCTCTGATTGGTCAGGGTGACCCAGCCATTCAGGTCGAGCGCACTGTCGTCTGCGTTGAGTTCGGCCACGTAGTCCGCGCGCCACGACAGGCCGCCTGTCAGGTAGGACAGTTCAAGATCCTGCAATCCCGCCTCGGGATTGTCCAGGGAGATCACGAGCGTCGGCGTGTCGCGCAGGGTGTCGGGAACACCAGCGAATGCAAGGCGCCCCGGCACGCCGGTTTCGACGCGATCGGCATACCTGAGTACCACGCCATTGTTGGCCGAGAGCACGGTGGCTGCTTCGCGCGTGTCCTCACCCGTCGTGGGGTGGCTCCGAATGACGACGACCTCGCGTCCGACATATTTCTCGAGAAGCTTCTCGGGCGTCAGCAGGTCGAAATCGAAATTCTGCTCCAGAAGCCTGAAGCCGCCCGGGTTCGACAGGTTGCGCAGCAACGCCGTCTCCGGACGCATGCTGGCCGAGACCTCGCGCCACGCCAGCTGGTTCGGGCCCTTGGCCAGCCTGACCTGCCGCGCATCCTTGACCAGGGCCAGATCGTCGTTGTAGATGGTGACGGCGACGTTCTGCTGATCGGCCGCCGTGCTGACGATTTCATCGCGCATGGCGGCCCAGCCCGGCTGCGCGGCGAACGTCACCCCGGCAATCATCGTGGTCAGCAAACGTTGTTTCATCATGGGGAGCCCCTGTAATCATTCGATCGATACTGCATGATGACCGAAACGCGCGCGAAAAGGTTCGCGACGCTAGAATGCTGGCATCAACCCAGCCGTATACGACATGAGTTCAGAAGACCCGCATCCGTCGCGCATCGTCGGCGGCGGCATCAACACCAGCGATTCCGAGCAGCCCCTGGCCGTGACGCAGATGCTGGGCATCGACAGCGATGGTCCGATTCGCGAGGAAGTCCTGCGCGAGCGCTTCCTGTCCTTCGACCCGCTGTTCGACGCCGCCTCCAACCTGGTCGCCCATCAGCTGGTGCTGCGAGGCCATGTGGCGCGAGCCGATGCGCCCCCCGAGCTGCAGCAGATGGACGAAGACATGTTGCTGACCGGCCTGTATTCGCTGGCGCAGGACGGCCTGATCGGCGAATTGCCCTTGCTGGTCAAGATCAGCACCGGCTTGCTGTTCAGCGACGTTGCCGAGCAATTCGATCAGCACCATCTGATCTGGCGCGTGGACATCGACAACGAGCAGCAGCTCGCGCGGGTGCTGGCCCTGCAGGATGCCGGCCTGACTTTCTGCCCGACCCTCAATCGCAACGATCCGCTCGTGAACGAGAGCGCTTCCACCTGGCCTTACCTCGCCTGCCATGCGGACGACGCGCCGCCGGCAGTGAATGGGATCCTCGTCGTGGAGGGCGTACGGCATGCCCGTACCCAGCTGAACTGGCCCGATCGCGCCTGGTTCAAGGGCAGCTTCTTCTCCGGCGACACCCAGCCTGCAGAGGGCACCCACGACCAGATCGTGCGACTCGATTTGCTGGCCATCGCCCTGCGCCACTCGCTCGAAACCCTGATCCAGTTCTTCCGGCTCAATCCGGACATGGCCCCACGCCTGCTCGCCATCGCCAATTCCAGGGTCGGCGGACTCAGTCGTCCGGCCGAGTCGGCTGCCCATGCCCTGGTCATGCTGGGACCGCAGCGGGCCAGCCGCGTGGCGGGGCTGCTGGCCCTGGCGGGCACCCAACCCACCGAAGCGTCACGACATTACGCCGTCACGGCACTGACCCGGGCCTTGTTCATGGGCAAGATCGTCCGCCTCGGCGCCACAGCTGAAAATGCGGCAGCAGCTTTCGAAATCGGTCTGTTGTCGACGGCCACGCACGCACTCTCGCTGCCGGTGGAATCCCTGATCCGGAAACTCGGTCTGTCTGCGACGAGCGCACGGGCGCTGAGCGCGAATCCCTCGCCCGAGGGGACGCTGCTGCAACTGGCACACGCCTGCGAGCGCAACGACGTCGAGGCCCTGGCCGAGCAGGCCGCAAAGCTGGATATTCCCCTGCACCAGATTTCCGTCGCCTACCTGGATGCCCTGATTGCGGCCTCGGCCCTCGACGAGGCGCTTCTTTGAAACGCGGGCAGCGTAAAATGCCAGTTTTGCCCGAACGCCTGCCCCATGCATCCCACCCTGGTTTTCGACATTGAAACCATCCCCGACCTCGCCGGGTTCGCTGCAGTCAACGGCATACCCGAAACGGCCCTGACGGCGGGCGAGCTCGCGGAAATGGCGCTGTTGAACCGGCGCCAGAAAACCGGCAGCGACTTCATGCCGCATCACCTGCAGCGCATCGTCGCCATTTCCTGCGTGTTGCGAAGCGGCGACCAGCTCAAGGTATGGTCGCTCGGCGAACACGACAGCAGCGAAGCCGAGCTGATCCAGCGTTTCTACGACGGCATCGAGCGCTACACCCCGCAGCTGGTTTCCTGGAACGGCGGCGGTTTCGACCTGCCGGTGCTGCACTACCGTGGCCTGATCCACGGCGTGGCGGCTTCTCGCTACTGGGACTGGGGGGATGACGACAAGGAATTCAAGTGGAACAATTACCTGGGGCGCTACCACACCCGCCATCTCGACCTCATGGACGTGCTCGCGATGTACCAGCCGCGCGCCAACGCGCCGCTCGACCAGATGGCGAAGCTGTGCGGATTCCCGGGCAAGCTGGGGATGGACGGTTCGAAGGTGCTGGACGCTTTCCAGAGCGGTGAAATCGACGCCATTCGCAATTACTGCGAAACCGACGTGATGAACACCTGGCTGGTGTATCTGCGCTTCCAGAAAATGCGCGGCACGCTGTCGGACGCCGCCTACACGACCGAGATCGAGCTCGCACGCAGCACCATAGGCAGCCACGCGGCGCCGCACTGGCAGGAATTCCTGGCAGCCTGGTCATGAACCCGGTCGTCGACATCCTCTCCCTCGACCACGAGGGGCACGGCGTTGCGCGCATCGATGGCAAGGTCACCTTCGTCGACGGCGCGCTGGCGGGCGAGCGCGCCGAAGTCGCCGTGTACCGCAAGCATGCAAAATACAACTCCGCCAACGCCGTCGCCATCCTCAAGTCCAGTGCGCAGCGGGCCGAGCCGCGCTGCCGCTACTTTGGCCGCTGCGGCGGATGCTCGATGCAGCATCTCGAAGCCAGCGCACAGGTCGCAGCCAAGCAGCGCGTGCTCGAGGAGAACCTTGCGCGCATCGGCAAGGTCAGTCCCGACAGCGTGCTGCGCGCACTGCATGGCCCCAGCTGGGGCTATCGTCATCGTGCACGCCTGTCGGTGCGACTGGTCAACAAGAAAGGCGGCGTGCTGGTCGGCTTCCACGAAAAGCGCTCCAGCTTCATCGCCGACATGGCGAGCTGCGAAATCCTCACGCCCGATGTCTCCGCCCTGATTCAGCCGCTGCGCGAGATGATCGTGCAGTTGTCGAATGCCGACCGCATCCCGCAGATCGAAATCGCCGTCGGCGAACACATCACGATTCTGGTGTTCCGCCTGCTCGAGCCGTGGACCGAGGACGATGCCGCAAGAGTGCGAAGTTTCGCCGAAGCCCACCAGGTGCAGGTGTGGGAGCAGCAAAAGGGCCCCGACACGGCGCGTCCCTTCTGGCCGGAGATCGTCCCGGAACTCAGCTACAGCCTGCCGGAGTTCGGCCTCGTCATGCCGTTCCGCCCCACCGAATTCACCCAGGTCAACACTGCCATCAACCGGGCGCTGGTCAGCCGCGCCATCCGCCTGCTCGAACCGCGACCCGGTGAGCGCATCGCCGACCTGTTCTGCGGGCTCGGCAATTTCACCCTGCCGATCGCATCCCGCGGCGCAGAGGTCCTGGGCATCGAGGGGAGCAAGGAACTGGTCGAGCGCGCACGCGAGAATGCCCGGCGCAACCAGCTGGCCCATGCGCGCTTCGAGGTCGACAACCTGTTCGAGATGACGCCGGAAAAATTTGCCGCCCAGGGGCATTTCGACAAGCTGCTGATCGACCCCCCCCGCAGTGGCGCCATCGAAGTCGTCAAGTCCCTGCCCGACAGCGGCGGACCGTCTCGAATCGTCTACGTATCCTGCGACCCGGCCACGCTTGCGCGCGATGCCGAGGTGCTGTGCCACGTCAAGGGCTACCGGCTCGAGGCGGCGGGCGTCGCCAACATGTTCCCGCACACCGCGCATGTCGAGTCGATCGCGCTGTTTACCCGAAATCCATTAGAATCCCGCCTTTGACAAGCCACCAACCTCTTATTCCAAGCCCCTAACATGGCACTCATCGTACAAAAGTACGGCGGCACTTCGGTCGCCAATGTCGAACGCATCCGCGCGGTCGCCGAGCGCGTCGCGAAATTCAAGATGCTCGGCCACCAGGTGGTGGTCGTGCTGTCCGCCATGTCGGGCGAGACCAACCGGCTGATCGGACTGGCGAGGCAGATCCAGGCGCAGCCCGATCCGCGCGAACTCGACATGATGGTCTCCACCGGCGAGCAGGTCACGATCGCCCTGCTCGCCATGGCGCTCAAGGACCTCGGACTGAAAGCGAAAAGCTACACCGGCGGGCAGGTGCGCATCCTCACCGACAGCGCCTTCACCAAGGCGCGCATCCTCAGCATCGACGAAACCAACATGCGGCGCGACCTCGATTCGGGCCACGTGGTTGTGGTGGCCGGTTTCCAGGGCGTGGACGAGCAAGGCAACATCACCACCCTGGGACGCGGCGGATCCGACACCACCGGTGTCGCGCTCGCGGCGGCGCTCAAGGCCGACGAGTGCCAGATCTACACCGACGTCGACGGCGTCTACACGACCGACCCGCGCATCGTGCCCGAGGCGCGCCGGCTGAAGACCATCACCTTCG
>JAYRNU010000159.1:0-15232 GCA_041912015.1 Thiobacillus sp.
CGTGCTGGTGGTGACGCCGATCCCGCTGATCACCGGCGTGGTGGTGCGCTGCCGCCCCATCGGCATGCTCAAGATGACCGATGAAGCCGGCGAGGACGCCAAGTTGCTGGCCGTGCCGGTCGACAAGCTCTGCGGCCTCTACCGCGGCGTCAATCGGCCCGAGGACATGCAGCCGCTGCTGCTGTCCCAGATTGCCCATTTTTTCGAGCATTACAAGGACCTCGAGGCCGGAAAATGGGTCAAGGTCGAAGGCTGGGTGGGCGTTGACGACGCCCGCGCAGAAATCCTGGCTGGCGTGGAGCGCTTTCGCAACGCGGTCGACAAGCCTGCTTTCTGATGAAGGTCTGCATCGTTTCCGATTCCCACGACAACCGGCGACTGCTGGGTGCGGCCGTCGAGCACGCCAAGGCGCATGGGGCGGAAGCGGTGCTGCATTGCGGCGACGTCGTCGCGCCGACCACGCTGCGGGTCCTGCAGAAATTCGATCTGCCGGTGCACGTCATCCATGGCAACAATACCGGGGATCTCTACAACATGAGCCGGCTGGCCGCCGAACCCAACAGCGTGGTGCGCTACCACGGTCAGGATGCAGCGTTCACCCTGGCCGACCGCAGCCTGTTCCTGGTGCACTATCCCCACTACGCGCGTGCGCTCGCCTGCACCGGCGACTACGACCTGGTGTGCTGCGGCCATGACCACAAGTCGAGCGTCGTGCAGGTCGCCAACGTCAGGGGCGGCCAGACCTGGCTGGTCAACCCGGGGACCGTCGGCGGTGTCGGCAATCCCCCCACCTACGTCATGGCCGATCTGGAAGTCATGGCGTTCGAGATCGTCGCGATCGAAGCGGCGCCGGCTTCGGTGCTGCCGCCCGTCACGCCGCACGTTTGACCGGCCGATCCGCATTTGAACTTATTCCCGCATAGAAAACTTCGATTGAATTTGCGCGCATGCCCGTGGCGGGGGGCGTCCGCTTCGGAGTACCATTCAAGGTCCTGATCCGGGCCGAATTCCGGCTCCCCGGGAAACGCTTCCCGGACGACTCTCAGATTACTTTTTTTGCATCCATCGGATGGAGGAAACAATGACGGAGCATGTTGCAACCAACGAGACCATACTCGTGGTGGGCGGCGGGATTTCCGGCATGACCGCCGCACTCGAAGCGGCCGAAACCGGCAAGAACGTCGTCCTGGTTGAGAAGAATCCAGCACTGGGCGGCCGTACTTCCCAGTTGTACCGCTACTTCCCCAAACTGTGCCACCCGACCTGCGGGCTTGAGATCAACCAGCGCCGCCTCAAGAACAATCCGCGCGTGCGCGTGCTGACGCTGGCCGAAGTGACCGGCATCGAGGGCAGCACTGGCAATTACACCGCGTCGATCAGGATCAAGCCGCGTTACGTCAACGAGAACTGCACCGCCTGCGGCGACTGCGAGCGCGCGGTCGAGACGATGGTCGACGACCCGTTCAACTACAACCTCGGCCAGCACAAGGCGGCCTTCCTGCCGAACGCGATGGCCTATCCGCAGCGTTATGTGCTCGACCCGGCGATCATCGGCAGCGCCGACGCCGACAAGGCCAAGGCGGCATGCAAGTACGGCGCGATCGACCTCGACATGAAGGAGGAAACGATCCAGGTCAAGGCCGGCGCCGTGGTGTGGGCGACCGGCTGGCAGCCCTACGACGCGAAGAAGATTCAACCCTACGGCTACGGCCGCTTCAAGAACGTCATCACCAGCGTCGAGTTCGAGCGGCTGGCCGACGTCCACGGACCGACCGGCGGCAAGATCCTGCGCCCGTCCGACGGCAAGGAAGCGAAGAACATCGCCTTCATCCAGTGCGCCGGCTCGCGCGACGAAAACCATCTGCGGCATTGCTCGCGCATCTGCTGCATGGCGTCGCTGAAGCAGACGCATTACGTGCGCGAGAAATACCCGGAAGACGGCAAGTCGACGATCTACTACATCGACATCCGCGCGATCGACCGCTTCGAGGACTTCTACCAGAAGGTGCAGGCCGATCCGTCGGTCAGCTTCATCAAGTCGAAGGTCGCGAAGATCACCGAAGACGCGCACGGCAACCCGGTGTGCTGGGGCGTCAACACCGAAGGCTACAAGCGCTATACCACGCCGCACGACCTGGTGGTGCTGGCCGTCGGCATGGAGCCGTCGGTCAAGGGCATCAACATTCCCGGCCACATCGTGGCGGATTCCAGCGGCTTCATCGAAGCCGACCCGGCCAACGGCGCGGTGTTCGGCGCAGGCTGCGCGTCGAATGCGCTCGACGTCAACCGTGCAGTGCAGTCCGCGACCGCTGCCGCACTGCGCGCGATTCAGGTGGTCAACAAAGTAGCAAAGGCGGAGGCATAAATGGCTGACATCAAAGTCGCAGCGTATATCTGCAAGGGCTGCGGCCTCGGCGAGCGCCTCGACACGGACGCGCTGGTCAAGATCGCACAGAAGGACGGCAAGGTGCCGCTGGCGAAGACGCACGATTTCCTGTGCAACGCCGACGGCGTGGCAATGATCAGGAACGACATCGCCAACGAGGGTGTGACCCACATCATGATCGGCGCCTGTTCGCGCCGTGCCAAGACCGAAGCGTTCCACTTCCCGGAAAACGCGGTGGCGCGCGCCAACCTGCGTGAAGGCGTGATCTGGATCCGTCCCGACACCGACGAAGCGCGCGAGACCACCCAGGACATGGCGGAAGACTACATCCGCATGGGCTGTGCCGAAATCAAGGCGATGACCGCTCCCGGCGGCAACCCCAACACGGGCAGCAGCAAGACCCTGCTGGTCGTGGGCGGTGGCGTCACCGGCATGACCACGGCGATCGAGGCTTCGAAGACCGGCTATCCGGTCGTGCTGGTCGAGAAGACCGGCGCGCTCGGCGGCATGGCCGGCAAACTCTGGAAGCGCACCCCCGTGCACGAGCCCTTCAAGTCGCCCGCCGACACTGGCGTGGCCGATCTGGCTTCGCAGGTGATGGCTGATTCCAACATCAAGGTCTACCTCAACGCCACCGTCGCCAAGACCGACGGCGCGCCAGGCCGCTTCGTGGTGGACATCGCCACCGAATCGGGCGCGACGCACACCGAAGACATCGGCGCCATCGTGCAGGCCAGCGGCTTCACGACCTACGACATGAACAAGCTGCCCGAACTGGGCGGCGGCAAGTCACCCAACGTGGTCGACCAGCTCGGCCTCGAAGCGCTGGCGAAGGCGGCTGCTGCCGGCGACGGCGTGATCCGCCGTCCGTCCGACAGCCAGCCGGTCAAATCGGTGGTGTTCGTGCAGTGTGCAGGTCAGCGCGACGCCTCGGGCACGCACCTGGCGTACTGCTCGGGCTTCTGCTGCAACGCCAGCATCAAGCAGGCGATGTATTTCAAGGACGCCAACCCGTCCGTCGACACGACCATCATCTACACGGATCTGCGGACACCCGGCAACGGCGAGGACTTCTACCGCAGCGCGCAGGAAAAGGGCGTGATCTTCACCAAGGGCAAGGTCGCCGAGGTGGTGCCCAACGGCAATACCAGCACGGTGAAATTCCATGACCTGATCCTCGACGACAGCAACGCGTCCGTGGGCGACGTCGACCTGGTGGTGCTCGCCACCGGCCAGGTGCCGAATTCGGGCGTCGACATCTTCGCCGTTCCCAAGCAAGGCGAGCCGGAGCCCGAAGTCAAGCCGATTTCGATCCTCAACCTGAACTACCGCCAGGGCACGGACGTGCCGCAGCTGAAGCAGGGCTTCACCGACTCGCATTTCATCTGCTTCCCCTACGAGACCCGCCGCACCGGCATCTACACGGCCGGCCCGGTGCGCCGTCCGATGGACATCGCGCAGGCGCGCGAGGATGCCACCGGTGCCGCGCTGAAGGCGATCCAGGCGCTGGAGAACGCCGAGCTCGGCCGCGCCGCGCATCCGCGCTCCGGCGACCTGTCGTTCCCGAAAGTGCGTCTCGAAGGCTGCACCCAGTGCAAGCGCTGCACCGTGGAATGCCCGTTCGGCGCGATCGACGAGGACGAGAAGCGCTTCCCGGTCTTCAACGAGGCGCGCTGCCGCCGCTGCGGCACCTGCATGGGCGCCTGCCCGGTGCGCGTGATCTCGTTCGAGAACTACTCCGTCAACACCGTCGGCGCGCAGGTCAAGGCGGTCGACATTCCCGACGAATTCAGCGAGAAGCCGCGCATCCTGATCCTCGCCTGCGAGAACGACGCCTATCCGGCGCTCGACATGGCCGGCATGAGCCGCAACGAGTACTCGGCCTTCGTGCGCATCATCCCGATCCGCTGCCTGGGTTCGGTCAACACCATCTGGGTGACCGATGCGCTCAACGCCGGCTATGACGGCGTGATGATGATGGGCTGCAAGCACGGCGACGAATACCAGTGCCACTTCGTCAAGGGTTCCGAGCTCGGCCGCGTGCGCATGTCGAAGATCGACGACACGCTGAAGACCTTGAACCTGGAAACGGAGCGCGTCCGCGATCTCGAAGTCGCCATCACCGACATCGAGCGCGTGCCAGAAATGATCAACAAATACGTTGAAGAGCTGGTCGCCATCGGCCCCAGCCCGTTCAAAGGCTTCTGACAGGAGGGACCGACATGAGCGCAGATACCGCAATGGCGGCGAAGTACAAGAACAACTTCCTGAAGGAAGTCGAAGAACAGGTCGAGATGGGCGACTGGGTCAAGATGTGCATGCAGTGCGGCGTCTGCTCCGGTTCCTGTCCGACCAACTTCCAGAGCGCCTGGGAGCACCCGCCGCAGGAAATCTTCATGATGATCCGTGCCGGCAAGCGCGAGGAAGTGCTGACCACGACCTCGATGTGGAACTGCACCTCGTGCTACAACTGCATCGTGCGTTGCCCGCGCAAGCTGCCGATCACGCACATCATGCACGGCATCGCCGAATACGCGCATCGCATCGGCAAAGCGCCCAAGATGCAGGCGACCCGATTCTTCAGCGGCCTGTTCTGGAAGAATTGCACGAACAAAGGGCGCGTCAACGAACTCAAGCTGTCGATGGGCCTGTACTTCAAGGATGGCTTCGTCCAAGGCATCAAGAACGGCATGGCAATGCAATCGGTCGCACTGGGCCTGGTCAAGGCCAAGCGCCTGAATGTGATGGAGCTGTTCGGCGGCCACGCCTGCAAGGACCAGAAGGGCATCCAGGCGATGCTGAAGAAAGCCTACGAAATCGAACGCAACCGCAAGGCTGCCAAGATGGCAGGCTGAGGAGAGAATTATGGCCAAACATGAATACGCGTTTTACCCCGGCTGCTCGTCGCAGAAGGGTGCTTCCGCCTCCAATTACCTGACCTCGGTCGAGTCGATGTGCAAGACGCTCGACGTCAAGCTGACCGAAATTCCCGACTGGAACTGCTGCGGCGCCTCCATCGGCTATGCCGAGGCCGGCGAACTGCCGCGCCACGTGATGAATGCCCGCAATTTCGCCCTGTCCGAGAAGAACCTGCCCGGCAAGGAGATCGTCGCCACCTGTGCCGCCTGCTGGCTCGGTGCGCGCGAGACCCGCGAGCGCCTGTCGCATTCCGAGACCCTGATGGCAGACACCCGCGAGGCCCTGAAGGAAGCCGGCCTCACGATCAACGAGATGCCCAGCATCCGCCACATGGTCGAAGTGCTGATCGAGGACATCGGCTTCGACGAAATGAAGAAGCACGTCGTCCGTCCGCTCGAAGGCGTCAAGATCGCCGGCTACGTGGGTTGCCAGACCAACCGGCCGTTCGGCGTCGCGGGCGAATCGTTCGAGAATCCCGCCTATCTCGACAAGATGGTCGAGATGGTCGGTGCCGAATCGATTCCCGAGTACGAGCAGAAGGTCACCTGCTGCGGCGGCGCGCTGGCGTTCTCCGAGCCCGAGAAGGCACAGGCGCAGATCAAGGACATCGTCGAGTCCGCCTACGACCATGGCGCGGAAATGATCGTGACGCCGTGCCCGCTGTGCCAGGCCAACGTCGAGGTCTACCAGGGCCAGATCAACAAGCGCTACGGCACCAAGTTCGACATCCCGGTCATGTACTACAGCCAGCTCATGGTCGTCGCCTACGGCGGCGATGCCAAGGCCGCGGCACTGAACGGCCAGGTCATCAGGGCGCGCAAGCTCGAGGAAATCGCCGCCAAGCCGGTCAAGCGCTGAGTCGCTCCGGACCGAACGTCAAACAGGGGCCTTGGCCCCTGTTTTTTTGTGTCCGGAATCTGGCCTGGAATGGGGATGCTTCTCGGAGAAGAGGCTTTGCAGAAGTGGAGGGTTGAATGGGTAGGGCGGCTTCCGCCTCAATGCATCCGCGCAGCCCTCGTTTTCAATCAGGCCGCTTCCGCAACCCATTTCTGCCGTTCACCAACAAAGCTGGCCTTGGGGACAGTTTCTTCAGAAGACCGATGCAGCGATTACTTGTGGAACGGTATGTTCCTTGGCTGCATCTGGTTAAGCAATTTGTCGAGATGATGGCTGCAACCGCAGTGAGCATCCGCGTTTCTGAGATCCAAGAAAACTTCTGCATTGTTGGTGGCCGTTGAATTTCAGCGCGTGTTGAATTCATCCGGAGCATGGCGTCGATTGCAACGTCGGGATTTTTTACATGTAATCGAAGCAGCTGGTCTGCATTCAAGAAAAAAGCACTTCAAAACAATAATTTAAGTAGATTGGTGCAATTGTTGCTTTATCAGTGTCGATCGTTTGACTCTGCGAGATGATTAGCTGGGGAGATCGGTCCCAAAAATTCGACAATTTCTTAAGTTCGAACGCGAGGGAAAAAACATGACAATCGGCAGCCAAACCAACAAGAGAAAAGTCATCCAGGGCACGGGAGGGTTGAGGATAAGCACCTTGGCGGCCCTGCTCGCAGTCGCGGGTTTGCACATGGCGCCTGCCCATGCGACCCCCATATTCAACTGGGAGACCGTCGTCAACAACGGCGATGCCGTTCCCACGACGGACCCGGTCAAGAACTTCAACAGCTACAACCAGCCCTCGATCAACGATGCGGGCTTGGTGGTGTTCCGCGCACGTTCAAGCGGCCAGGGAGGGCAGGGCCCGGCCACCGGAATCTTCACTCGCGATATGGCGACCCCCGGCAACCCGATCGTACCCATCGCCATGCGGGGTGACGTCATTCCCGCTCCCAACACCGTCACCAACCCCGGTCCGGCCACCTTCAATGAATTCCCGTCATTCCCGCGGATAGACGCCAATTCCGGCACCCTGGCCTTCCGTGGGCAATCGACGCCGTCGGTTCTGACGATTCTGCCCGATGGAACCGAAACACGGAGCGGAACGTCCGGCGTGTACGCCACCCCAATCGGTAACACGCTCATCACCGGTGTTCGCAACGTATTGCCGAATGATTACCCTCAGTTCCTGGTACCGAACCAACCTGTGCCCACCAAGTTCGATCAGTTCCCCGGCGGCCCTTCTCCTGACGGCAATATCATCGCATTCAAGGCCAACTGGACCGACAGCGCGGGCGTTGGCCAGACGGGCGTTTATTTCCGTGACATGGTCGCCAACGGCGGAACCGCGCCGGTTGTGAAGGTCGCGGAACGCGGCGATGCGATTCCGACGAACGCCGTACCTGGTGGCGGTTCCGCCATATTCGGATCGACCGCGCCTCCCAGTGCCGCTGGCGGCAAGATGGTCTTTACCGGCCTCGACGTTGAGGAAGCTCCAACGGCGGGGGGTATTTTCATGGCCCCGCTGACCGACAGCCCGACCCTTTCCACGGTTGCCAGCTTCAACACGATTGTGCCGAAGAACGGGTCCAGCACCCTGTCGGCCTTCGGAGAAGGCCTGTCCTTCGATGGACGCTACGTCGGATTCTGGGCCGGATGGGGCACGGATACGTTCGAGAGGCAGGTCCAGTGCGCCACGGACGGCAATGCAATCGTTCGCCAGGCCTGCCTCGACCAGGATTTCAATGGTGTGGTCGGTGATGGCATTTACACCTTCGATGTTCTCGTCAACCAGGGAATCTTCCTCGCCGACACCGAACTCAACAAGCTGTATCTGGTGGCTCAGACAGGTGCCCTGTACGACGACTTCCTGTTCTGGAACTTCTCGGGCAATGCGGGCCAGGGCGGCAGCGAGGATTCTGAGGATCTGGAAGGCGCGCGCTGGCGCTCGTCGGCCTTCCTGGCGATCGATGGCAACGACGTCGTGTTCAAGGCGGCGCAAGGTTACGTGGACGGTGAGTTCGGCAAAACAGGCGGCACGTCGGGCCTGTTCGGCGCGCTGGATGTGTCCGACGCTTTCACCGACGCCGACCTGTTCACGATCCTGACTACGGGAATGGATGGCGGTCTGGTTGACCCGATGGCTGCAGGGCTACCCATCGTCTCGCTCGGCATTGAGCGTGATGGCTTCCGCAATGGAAAACTCGCGATCACAGCCAGCATGGCCACGGACGAGGAAGGGTGGGCCGGTATCTATGTGACGACGGTGCCAGAGCCCGGTACGCTGGCGTTGCTTGGCCTGGGGTTGGTCGGTCTCGCCTGGCGCCGCAAGACCTAGTCGCCTTGCTGGTTCGGTAAGCAAGGCCCGACACGCGTGTCGGGCCTTGTCATATGGCCATTGCAACACATGAACGGCCACAGGTTGGCCATCCAGGCGATCCGAACGTTTCTCAAATCAGCAGAGCAAGCATGCCCCCGCGCTTCTTGAGATCAAGGATGGGATTCGCCAGCCCCGGAATCTCGACACGCCATTGCGGATTCTCGTTCTTTCCTGGCCGGGTGGGCCTGGGTTTACGGACGTCTGATCCGGCCTTTCATCATGACTTCTGCTTGAGGGACGGACTGGAGTCGTCCATGTTCCTGCCATCCATGACATGGAACGAATTGTCCTGGCCGGGCAGGTCGATGACGAAGCGGTCACGCCCCGATTCCTTGCCTCGGTAAAGCGCCACATCGGCGCGCTCGAGCGCGCTGGCCAGTTCCTCCTGCAACCCGGCCTGCGCCATGCCGAGTGTCACCGTCAGCGTCACCGTCTGGTTGCGGGCGATCGGGACCGGGGTGGTGCGGATGGTGGTCAGCAGGCGATGCGCCGACTGCTCGGCTTCCTCGGCCGACTTGCATTGCATCAGCCAGAGAAACTCCTCGCCGCCAAAGCGGTAGATCGGCTCGTTGCTGCGCATGTTGCGATTCAGCGTCTCGGCGAGGTGGCGCAGCACCCGGTCGCCCACGGGATGACCATAGCTGTCGTTGATGCGCTTGAAGTGATCGACATCGATCAGCGCCACATAGAGCTGGTTGCCGTTGCGCCGGGCGTCCTTCTGCTGCTGGGCGAAGTCGCCTTCGATCCCGTATCGCAGGGGCAATCCGGTCAAGGGATCGTGGCGGACGGCCTCCGACAGGATGGACGTCTTGAAGCGTGCCAGCAGCCCGAGCAGTTCTGCCTGGGAATGCTCGAAAGCCTGAAGATCGGCAGGCTTGACGGGCGACCCGGCCAGCACGTCGTTGCAGATCGTGCGAATCGCATCGTGCATGAGCCGGTGGGCATGTTCGACATGCGCGGCGGAAAGCGGGTCGATGGCCTCGAAGTGGGTCCGGTTGGCGGCATACCAGGTGCCGAACGCGCACAGGTCATGGGCCACCGGGTCGAGCACATCCGCGCCGGGGGAGGTGTGCAGCACGACGAACCGCAGGACGCGGCGCGTCCACTCCATGACGCCCTCGACCGACGCGTCGAGTTCGGTAATGAAGGTGTCAATATCGGGAGCGAGGTCGGGCATGTTCGTCATGGTCGATGATGCTTAAACGGCTATGCATGGGCTTATCTGAATAGCGGCAATATCCGGGCCAATCGCCTCCGTTCGGCCAGCCGCGTTCCCGGGAATCAGGGGCATGTCGGAAGCCGCTGCCGCGACAGCCTGCTGACCGGATACACGGGTTGCGCCGGCCGCCGACAGCAGCTAGAGTCCGTCCATGCGCAGAATTCGGGTAGTCCTGTTCCTGCTGCTTTCCCTGGTCGTCCCGCTACAGGGATATGCACACGTCATGCCAGCCACATCGTGCTGTCCGATGGAGCATGCACGCCCGATGGCGACCGAGGAGGCCGTCGAGCACGACTGCTGCCCGCATGCGGACGGCGCCGGGCACCACGGAAAAACCAGCAAGGCCGGACAGACCTGTCATTGCTGTTCCATGGGCATCCTGTTTCCGGTGTCATTGACTGGCCTGCCGGCCCAGGAACCGGCGGCTGCCGTCCACTACCCAAACGTCGCCCGATTCAAGCTCTCCCCCGACCCTGCCGCCACCTGGCGACCGCCAACCTCGTTCTGACCTTCCGACCCGCGTCTATCCTCATCCGCCGTCCGGATGAGGGGACGGCATTCTGAACCATCGGCGCTGCCGATGGCTGTGCATTCGCTAGGAGCTGGAACATGGTGATTCCCATCCCATTCATCTCGACGCGTCGGCCCCGCTGCGCCCATCTGGCGGCGATGCTTGCATGCCTGGCGCTCAATCCGGGCCACGCCGCCTGCGCCGAACCCCTGACCTTAGACCATGCCCTGACGCTGGCCACCCAGGAGACGCCAGCGCTTCGCGCCGAAGCCGCCCAGGCCGATGCCGCGCGCCAGGCCGCGGTT
This sequence comes from Thiobacillus sp., assembly GCA_041912015.1. Classification (GTDB taxonomy): domain Bacteria; phylum Pseudomonadota; class Gammaproteobacteria; order Burkholderiales; family Thiobacillaceae; genus Thiobacillus. The sequence goes on from JAYRNU010000159.1 coordinate 10,611, forward strand.
CCCGCCGGGGCGTTGCCGGACCCAAAACTGGCGCTGGGATTCGACAACGTGCCGATCGAGGGTCCCAACAGCTTCAGCCTCACCAGCGAGCCCATGACCATGACGCGCATCGGCCTGATGCAGGAATTTCCCAACGAGTCCAAGCGCGAAGCACGCATCGCCGTCGCGCAGGGCCGGATCGGCCTGACCGAAGCGCAAATCCGCGTCACCCGCCTCGCCGTGCTGCGCGAAACGGCGGTTGCCTGGATCGCGCGCGACACGGTCGAGCGCCAGCTTGCCCGCATCGATGCGCTGGACAGCGAGAACCGCCTGTTCGACGCAGCGGTGCGGGCGCGTATCGCCGGGGGCAAGGGCAGCGCACTCGAAGCCGTCGCGTCGCGCCAGGAGGCCGCGCTGATCGACTCGCGCCGCGATGATCTCGATGCCCGGCGCCAGCAGGCCATCGCCGTTCTCAAGCGCTGGATCGGCCCGGCCGCGGAGGCGCCGCTGCAGGGTGCGGTCCCTGACTGGCCGATCAGCCGCGACGCGCTGACCCACGCCCTGCACGGGCACCCGGAACTCGCCATCTTCGATCCGAAGGAACGCGTGCTCGACGCCGAGGTCGCCGAGGCCCAGGCCGACAAGAAGCCTGACTGGGCGCTCGAGATGGCCTACCTGAAGCGCGGATCGCAATATGGCGACATGGCCATGCTGCAGGTCAGCTTCGATCTGCCGGTATTTGCCGCGACCCGCCAGGATCCGAAAATCGCCGCCAAGCTGGCTGAGCGCGCGGGCCTCGATGCCGAACGCGAAGCCGTGATGCGCGAGCATGCGGCGATGCTGGAGAAGGATCTGGCCGAGTACCAGCGCCTCGACAATGCCGTCAGGCGCCAGCGCCAGGTGCTGCTGCCGCTGGCGAAGGAGAAGGTGGATCTGGCCCTGGCGGCGTGGCGCGGCGGCAAGGGTGAACTCGTCGATCTGGTCATGGCGCGGCGCGAACTCGTCGATGCCGACCTCGAAGCGATCGCACTCGAAGGCGCGCGCAATCAGATGGCGGCGCAGCTGCATTTCGCCTACAGCGACCCCACGATGACAGGAGCCTCGCAATGAGCACGAAAATCATCAGCAAAACCCTGACCGGGCTCGTCGCGGCGGCCCTGCTGCTCGCGGCCGGGGTGGCGGCCGGCTTGTGGTGGGCAGGCGCGCGGCACCCGGCAACGGCCGAGATGCCTGCCGCCGCTGCGCAGGACGGCCGCACCGTGCTGTACTGGTACGACCCGATGGTGCCCGCGCAAAAATTCGACAAGCCGGGCAAGTCGCCCTTCATGGACATGGACCTGGTGCCCAAGTATGCCGACGAAGGCGGCGACGCCTCGACCGTGAAGATCGATCCCGGGGTGGCGCAGAATCTGGGGATCCGCCTCGCGACCGTCAGGCGGGCTGTGGTCGATACGGACGTTCAGGCAACCGGCATCGTCGACTTCAACGATCGCGAGGTGGCCATCGTCCAGGCCCGCAGCGGCGGCTTCGTCGAACGCGTCGCCCCGCTGGCCCCCAACGACGTGGTCAAGGCGGGCGCCTTCATCGCGGAGCTGCTGGTGCCGGAATGGGCGGCGCTGCAGCAGGAATACCTGGCACTCCGGGCAGTGGGCGACCCGCAACTGCTGGACGCGGCACGCGAGCGGATGCGCCTCGGCGGCATGCCGGACAGCCTGATCCGCGAAGTCGACGCCAGCGGCGCGATCCGGAACCGCATCACGGTCACCACGCCACGCGGCGGGGTGGTGCAGGCGCTCGACGTGCGGCCCGGCATGACGCTGATCGCAGGCCAGACGCTGGCGCGCATCAACGGCATCGGCACGGTATGGCTCGATGTCGCGGTGCCGCAGGCCCAGGCCGGCGCGGTGCGGCCGGGGCAGGCCGCGGAAGCCGAATTTGCCGCCTTTCCGGGCAAGCCGGTGCAGGGTCGCGTGACCGCCCTGTTGCCGACGCTGAACGACAGTGCCCGCGCGCTCAGGGTTCGCATCGAACTGCCCAACACGGATGGGCGCCTGCGGCCGGGGCTCACGGCCCAGGTCAGGTTCAGCGGCGGCGACAGACAATCGGTGCTGCTGGTGCCGTCCGAGGCGGTCCTGCGGACCGGGCGCCGGGCGCTCGTCATCGTGGCCGAAGCCGGGGGGCGCTATCGTCCGGTCGAGGTCACGCTCGGCGCGGACACGGGCAGCGACAGCGTGATCCTGTCGGGACTGGACGAAGGTCAGGCCATCGTCGCCAGCGGCCAGTTCCTGATCGATTCCGAGGCGAGCCTGCAGGGCATCGTTGCGCGTACCGCGGGAGCGGAAGCCGCGGCGGCCGCTCCGGTTGCCCTGCACGAGGCCGATGCCGTGATCGAGGGCATCGCGCCCGGCTATGTGACGCTGGCACACGGCCCCTTCAGGACGCTGTCGATGGGCGGCATGACCATGGAATTTCCGCTGGCCAGCGACGCGCTCATCAAGGGCCTGAAGGTCGGGGACCACGTGCGGGTCGGCGTGCGCGAGACCGACGACGGCTTGCTGGTCGAGAAGCTCGAGAAGCGCAGGGGCGCGAAATGATCGCGCGGCTGATCCGCTGGTCGGTCGGCAACCGCTTTCTGGTCCTGCTGGCGACGCTGTTCATCGTCGCCTGGGGCATGTGGGCGGTGAAGACCATGCCGATCGATGCGCTGCCCGACCTGTCGGACGTTCAGGTCATCATCCGTACCCCGTATCCGGGCCAGGCGCCGCAGATCGTCGAGAACCAGGTCACCTATCCGCTATCCACGACCATGCTCTCGGTGCCGGGTGCGAAGACGGTGCGCGGCTTCTCGTTCTTCGGCGACAGCTTCGTCTACGTGCTGTTCGAGGACGGCACCGATCTCTACTGGGCGCGTTCGCGGGTGCTCGAATACCTGAGCCAGATCCAGAGCCGGCTGCCGCCGACCGCCAAGCCGGCCCTCGGGCCGGATGCGACCGGCGTCGGCTGGATCTACCAGTACGCGCTGGTCGACCGCAGCGGCAGGCACGACCTGGCGCAACTGCGGACGCTGCAGGACTGGTTCCTCAAGTACGAGCTCAAGACCTTGCCCAACGTGGCCGAGGTGGCCACCGTCGGCGGCATGGTCAGGCAGTACCAGGTCGTGCTCGATCCCACCAGGCTCGCCGGACTGGGCATCACCCACGAGCAGGTGATCGCGGCGATCCGCGCGGCCAACCAGGAAACCGGCGGCGCGGTGCTGGAGCTGGCCGAAACCGAGTTCATGGTGCGCGCCAGCGGGTACCTGAGGAACGTGGCCGATTTCCGGGCCATTCCGCTGCGGCTGGCCGGCACCACGCCGGTGAGCCTGGGCGATGTCGCAACGATCCAGCTCGGGCCCGAGATGCGGCGCGGCATCGGCGAACTCGACGGCGAGGGCGAAGCGGTCGGCGGCATCGTCGTGCTGCGCTCGGGCAAGAACGCGCGCGCGACCATCGAGGCGGTCCGCGACAAGCTCGATACGCTCAAGGCCAGCCTGCCGCCCGGCGTCGAAATCGTGCCCACCTACGACCGCAGCCAGCTGATCGACCGCGCGATCGACAACCTGACGCACAAGCTGGTCGAGGAGTTCATCGTCGTGGCGCTGGTCTGCGCGCTGTTCCTGTGGCACCTGCGTTCCTCGCTGGTGGCCATCATCTCGCTGCCGCTCGGGGTGCTGGTGGCGTTCATCATCATGCGCCAGCAGGGGGTCAACGCCAACATCATGTCGCTCGGCGGCATCGCCATCGCAATCGGCGCGATGGTCGATGCGGCGGTGGTCATGATCGAGAACGCGCACAAGAAGATCGAGGCCTGGCATCATGCCCATCCCGGAGAGAAGCTGGAAGGGGAAGCGCACTGGAACGTGGTGACCGACGCAGCGTGCGAGGTCGGCCCGGCGCTGTTCTTCTCGCTGCTGATCATCACGCTGTCCTTCATTCCGGTGTTCACGCTGGAAGCGCAGGAAGGACGGCTGTTCGGTCCGCTGGCGTTCACCAAGACCTATGCCATGGCCGCCGCCGCCGGCCTGTCGGTGACGCTGATCCCGGTGCTCATGGGCTACTGGATCCGCGGTCGGATTCCCGACGAGACGAGGAATCCGCTCAATCGCTGGCTGATTCGCGCCTACCGTCCGCTGCTCGAAGCCGTGCTCAGGCACCCCTGGCTGACCCTCGGCGCGGCCGCGCTGATCCTTCTGACCTCGCTGTGGCCGGCCAGCCGGCTGGGCGGCGAGTTCCTGCCGCCACTCGACGAGGGCGACCTGCTGTACATGCCATCCGCCTTGCCGGGGCTGTCGGCACAGAAGGCCGCCGAGCTGCTGCAGCAGACCAATCGCATGATCAAGCGCGTACCCGAGGTGGCTCGTGTCCACGGCAAGGCCGGACGGGCCGAAACCGCCACCGATCCGGCGCCGCTGGAAATGCTCGAGACCATCATCCAGCTCAAGCCGCGTGATCAATGGCGCCCAGGCATGACGCCCGAAAAGCTGGTCGAGGAGCTCGACCATGCGGTCAGGGTGCCGGGGCTTGCCAACATCTGGATCCCGCCGATCCGCACCCGCATCGACATGCTCGCCACCGGCATCAAGAGTCCGATCGGGGTCAAGGTGA
>JAYRNU010000160.1:0-19097 GCA_041912015.1 Thiobacillus sp.
CGCGAGCCCGACCTCATAAGTCCTCGCTCCAGTCCGTGCGACTGCATGCATCGCGGTCGGCCAGATATCGCTTCACGGGCTCGGCAACGATGCCGTGGGCTTCGAGCGCCGTGCGGAGCTTTTCCAGCGCCCTTTTCTCGATCTGCTTGGCGCGCGACTTGCTGCAGCCCAATTCGCTTGCGATCTCGCTCAGTTTGTCACCATCAAGGTCATGCTCGTAGGATCGTGACATCGTCAATTTCCCAATCGGCCTTCAGCTGGGCGCCCTGGCTCGCAGTGACGTACAGGGGGAGACGCAAGGCCCCGGCGACCTCGGGGTGCCCTGCACACCTGACGACGGATGATCCAGGCTCGTCCGGCGTGCTGCGAAGCTGCGCCACCACGCTTGGTCGTCGCCATCAACAATTCCGACTACCGAAATCGTTCGGTTCCGCGAAACCCTCTGCCCGTCAGGATCGACGCCCCCGGGAAACCCCTGCGCATAAGCGATACGCAGCTGTCTGCATGCCTGCCTCCGGACACCGTCTTCTCCCATGCATGCCTTCGAACTTGCGCCTGCCTTGGCGTGGAATGGCTCAGGGCTCATTTCAACCTTCTGTCGCTGATCAAGGGGTGTGTGTAGTATTGGCCTCCATGTGAAGGCCGTCTGTCCCGCTGGCGTCAATCGATTAACCGGGCGCGCCAAGTTGGAGGTTAGGAAGGACAAGCAGAGGTGATGCAAAGCGTGAAGATCGACAATGGCCAGGCCAGAGCAAGCCATCAGGCGCGTCCTCAGGACACCCTCCTCGCCTCCATGGTCGACCTGTTGCGGCGCATCCTCGAGATGTACGGGCTGGACGCGGTCGGCATCGCCCGTCAGGCCGGCGTCGATCTGGCTGCCATCCCCGATCCGGGCCAGCGCCTCGAATCAGACAGGCTCGACGCCATCCTGGAAGTCGTGATTCCGCTGATCCAGGATCCTGCGTTCGGACTCCAGGTTGCACGATGCTGGCATCCCTCGCACATAGGCGTCCTGGGACATGCATGGATCACGAGTTCCACGCTCAGGAGCGGCCTGGAGCGCGTGGCGCGCTACTACCGGCTCGTGGGTGAGCGCGTCGGCGTTGAAGTGGAAGAAACACGCGATGGCATCAAGGTTCGTTTCCACGGCAATCGCAAGGACCCTGCCTTGTCGGCCGTGATTACCGATATCGCCATGGCGCTCCTGCTGGACATGTGCCGCTTGAATGCAGGCGCAGCGTTACGGCCCATTCGTGTCAGCCTGCAAAGGGAAGGACTCGCGCCGCCCAGTCCTTACGAGCGATTCTTCGGCTGCCCTGTCGAATATCTTGCCCAGGAAAATGCCTTCGTTCTGGCGGCGGAGGACACCGACCGCTTGCTTCCTTCCTCCAACAGGCAACTCGCCGTCATGTTCGACCGGATGCTGAACGAGGAAATCGTACGACTCGACAAGTCCGATGTCGTCGCACGCTGCAAGGCCGCTTTGCTCGAGAACATGGTCTCGGGCGAAATCTCCGAGGAGGACACGGCGCAACGGCTTCATATGAGTGCCCGCACCTTGCAGCGCAAGCTGGCCCAGGCGGGCACGACCTATGTGCAGCTGGTCGACGACACCCGCAGGGATATCGCCCTGCACTATATCAATGACTCGCGCCTGTCGATAACCGACATCACCTTCCTGCTCGGCTTTTCCTACCCGAGCGCCTTCACCCGTGCGTACAAGCGCTGGACCGGCAAAACGCCGACGGATTCCCGCCTGTAGGGCCGGGCCGCGTTGTCCAGTTTGAACGACACGATCGCCGCTTGCGAAGGGCATTGCTGACGGTCACGCCGCGTTGCCTCGTATTGGCGAATCCGGGCCGCCGGGTGACTCGGCATCCTTTCCTCAAAGTTCCCCGACAGCCCCGACTTGGCGCAACCGGTAAAGCGATTGGCGCATGGGGTGAAGAGCGCCGGTCCCCCGATCACTTAGCATGGTCGAAACAGTCAGTCAGAATAAAAGGGAGTGCTGCCATGTCAGATGAGGACATCAACGATGAAGTGCTCTTCTGGAAGAAGCTGATCGAATGGTGGAAGACGAACCAGGACAGTCCCGTCCCCGAACGCATGTATCTGGCGCTCAGGCTCGCCGGGACCGTTTCCGGCGAGGCGAAAGAGGAATACGCCGCGGAAAGAATCAGACATTGACGATCAGGATGATGAACCGGGCCCTGATGCGAATCGAAGCGTGGTCTTGGCGTGTCGTGGTTGCCACGATGTTCCCGTTTGTCGGGAGACGGACAGGTTGGATGTGGCGATTGAAGTTTCCCGCTGCCCACGAAACAGCGGCCTGGCGGCATCCCGCATGAGCGAGGCTGAATTCTGACCCGCTTCAGTGGCGCAATCGTTTTCGTCGCCTTGCACGGCCGCAAATCCGGGACGCCATGAATACCGAAGATTCTGGCTTCGGTCGGACCCGTGACGTATTCGTCTGTCCAGCTTGCGGGTACAAGAACGAAAAATCCGGCAAGGTGCCGGATGGTCTGAACGGATGAATCGGATGTATTCGGGATGGTGGGCAGTACAAGGTTCGAACTTGTGACCCCTGCCGTGTGAAGGCAGTGCTCTACCGCTGAGCTAACTGCCCGAAACGGCGAGAATTAAACCACATCCCGGCGCCCGGGGTCAATTTCGTTGCGGTCTATCCGGTAAAATGGCGCCTTTTTACACCCGGTCCCGCCATGATCCGCACCCGTTTCGCCCCTTCCCCCACCGGATACCTGCATATCGGCGGCGCGCGCACCGCGCTGTTTTCCTGGGCGTTCGCGCGTCATCATGGCGGCCAGTTCATCCTGCGGATCGAGGACACCGACATCGCCCGATCGACGCCGGAAGCGGTGCAGGCGATTCTCGACGGCATGGCCTGGCTCGACCTGGGCCACGACGAGGGGCCGTTCTACCAGACCAAGCGGCTGTATCGCTACAAGGAAGTCATCGAGCAGATGCTGGCGAGCGGCGACGCCTACTACTGCTACTGCAGCCCGGAAGAGCTTGACGAGATGCGCGAGACGCAGCGCGGCCGCGGCGAGAAGCCGCGCTACGACGGCCGCTGGCGCCCCGAGGCCGGCAAGGAGCTGCCGGTGCCGCCGTCGGGCGTGCAGCCGGTGGTGCGCTTCAGGAATCCCACCGACGGCGCGGTGGCATGGAAAGACCTGGTCAAGGGAACGGTCGAGTTCGCCAATGCCGAGCTCGACGATCTCATCATCGCGCGCGCCGACGGCACGCCGACCTACAACTTCTGCGTGGTGGTCGACGACTGGGACATGCAGATCAGCCACGTCATTCGCGGCGACGACCATGTCAACAACACGCCGCGCCAGATCAACATCCTCAAGGCGCTCGGCGCGACGGTGCCTCAATATGCGCATCTGTCGATGATCCTGGGCGACGATGGCACCAAACTGTCGAAGCGCCACGGCGCGGTGTCGGTGATGCAGTATTTCGAGGAAGGCTACCTGCCTGAGGCGGTCGTCAATTACCTGGCGCGGCTCGGCTGGTCGCACGGCGACGCCGAGATCTTCAGCCGCGACCAGTTCGTGCAATGGTTCGACCTCGACCACATCACGCCATCGGCTGCACAGTTCAACACCGAAAAGCTGCGCTGGCTCAACCAGCAGTACATCAAGGCCGCCGACGATGTCCGGCTGGCCGGCCTGGCGCGCCCCTTCCTCGTTCGCAATGGCGCCGATCCGGACGACGGGCCCGACCTGGCAGCCGTCTGCGCGCTGGTCAAGGAACGTGCATCGACGATCGAGGAACTGGCCGATGCCGCCACGCTGTTCTACCGCACGCTGCACCCCACGCCCGAACTGCTGGCCCAGCACGTCACGCCGGAAGTGCTGCCCGCGCTGGCCGACCTCGCAGGCCGGCTGGAAGGCGTGGCCTGGGAGCGCAGCGCCATCAGCGGCGCATTCAAGGAAACGCTCGCAGCGCATGGCCTCAAAATGCCGAAACTGGCGATGCCCGTTCGCGTGCTGGTCACCGGCGAGCCGCAAACCCCGGCGATCGACGCCACGCTGGAACTGATCGGCCAGGACAAGGTGGTTTCCCGGATCAAGGCAGCGCTCGAGGCGGCACAAGCCTGACCGATTCCGCTATAATGCGCGCTGTTTTTCGCCGGCGTAGCTCAGTTGGTAGAGCAGCGCATTCGTAATGCGAAGGTCGTCAGTTCGATTCCGATCGCCGGCACCAACAACAAAGCGGCTTCCAGCGATGGGGGCCGTTTTCATTTCTGGCACCGGGTTACGATTTGACTAACGAAAAACCCGGCCAAGTGCCGGGTTTCCCTGCAGGCCGACCATGGCCCGGTTAGCAATTATTGAACGCTAGAAAAGCACCGTCCGGCTCCGCCTCATCGCTGCCGTTTGACAGTTCGCACGCAAGCGCATGATTGCAGTGCAAACCAACCCGGTTTCATCCGGCCGGACGCAACTTCACCGATAATACGAAAAAATAAACAAGGAAATAATGAGGATGACAGTTTGGAAATGCTTGTCTGGTCGGCCGTTCTGGCGATGTGTCCTGTGGAGCTTCCTTTTTGCGATGGCTGCGTCGGCGCGGGCGGACTGGAGCATGAACGACGCAACCATTTTCTATCCCCTGCCACAATCCGAATCCCAGATGAATGATCTGCTCGGGCCTGATGATCAGGGGCTCGGCGGGGCGCTGCTGCCGCAGAAATACTGGCAGCGAATTCCTCCGATCAACCAGGGAGAGCGTGCGGCACGCACCTACAAGAATCTGCGCGTCGTCGCAGTGCGCCTGGATCCGTGCTTCCTTTTCGAGGGCGACTGCAAGACTCAGGTGCGCCTGGTCTGGCAACCCATCGACAAGGCAGCGTACGGCTCGGCTTCGCCTTACGGTCTCGAAGCGAAGGATGCGGCCGTGCATACCTTTTACACCCTGGCGCCTTCGGTATTTCGGCAACTTGTCAGCGAATACGACCAGTTAAGCCGGCCCTGGGCTGAACAGGAGGCCAACGCGCCGCTGCAGGTCCATCCGGTGATTCGGCAACAGGGAATCGGCGGCGACTTCGCACAAGGCTTGAAGCGCCTATTGCTGAAGTACTGCGGTGAGTCCAACCTCTGGCGGGTGACTTCGATGAGTACGCTGGTCGGGGGCGACGAGTGGGAATTCGGAGGATTCGACATCGTCAACGGCAAGCCGATGGATATCGTCATCCCGCGAACCGGCAACGCGACCAAGCAAAGCTTCTCCCTCTCCCTGGGCGCCGGTCGCGACTACCGGAACGGCAGAATATCGCCTTCGCCACGAGGAGAGGACAACCTCAACGCCCTGTTGCGCAATTCGCAAACACTCGGCTTGAAAGACAGCGACACCCTCGAGAGCCTCGGTGAGTCGATCGCCCGTATCGAGAACCCTGAAATCCACAATCCGGACAGCATGGATTGTGTGTCCTGTCATTCCACGCAGGCTGCGGGCACCCTGCTCTTCGGCAAGGTCCCGTGGTTGAAGCGGGATCCCGAGGTTCTGAGGCACGCCTACCGGTCGGCCTCGCCGCTGCAGAATCTGGCCGCGCCCGGGGGCAATCCGAGGGTGTTCCGCGCCTTGGGGTATTTCGAAAAATCTCCGGTGCTGAGTCGCAGGGTGATCAACGAAACTGCCGCAGCGGTTGCCTTGCTCAATAGTGAAATGCCGCGCAAGGATCCGGTTCAGGACAAGGCAGCCGACGAACGGCAACCTGAGTCCAACGAGGCCAAGCCTGACAATCAAAAGGGCGGCAACCTGGTCGTGGAGGAAGCAAATCAGGCGCACCCTCTTGCTTCGGGCAACAGCCTTTGAATTCGCAAGGCGAGATGCGACGACTCGAGTCTGATGGCCGAGCCTACAGCCCCAACGCCGCTTGACAGGGGCCTTGCCGATTCAATCTCGCTAGTGGAGCTTGTCCGAGAGCAGCCTGTCGATGCGATAGGGCTTGTGGATGGCATAGCCCTGGGCGTAGTCGACGCCGATTTCCTTCAGCGCCTGCAGGATCATGGGGGATTCCACATACTCGGCCACGGTTAGCAGCCCGAGCGAATGTCCGATGTCGTTCATCGACTTGACCATGGCATAGTCGCCCGGGCTTCGCAGCATGTCCTTGACGAAGCTGCCGTCGATCTTGAGCGCATCGGTCAGCAGGTTCTTCAGGTGTGCGTAGGAAGTGAATCCGCTGCCGAAATCGTCGAGCGAGAACTTGCAGCCGAAGCGTCGAATTTCACGGATGAAATCCTGCGCAGCGCCATAACTCTGGATGGCCGCGGTTTCCGTGATCTCGAACGTGATCTTGCTGGGAGGGAAGGGGCTGTTCGGCAGCACCTCCTTCAAATAGGCCATGACCTCGGGGTTGCTGAGCGAGGTGGCCGAGAGGTTGATGGAGAATCCGCCGACGGACTCGAAATACACCGGGTTGGAGGCGATCCATTCGAACACCTTCTTCATGACCCAGATGTCGATTTCATGGGAGCGCTGCAGGCTCTCGACCGCCGGGATGAAATGCATCGGCTTGATTTCCTGGCCGGCCTCGCCTTCGATTCCGAGCAGGATCTCGTAGTAGGGCAGCAGCTTGGAATCGGGCCCGATCGGGATCACCTGCTGGCAACGCAAGTGCAGACCGGTCCCCTTGAGGAACGAGTCGATCCGCCCGGCCAGGTCCATCAGGGATTCCTGGGTCTTCAACTGGATGCTGGCCTGCTCGTAGACCTGCATGCGGTTCCGGCCCAGCGACTTGGCCGTGATGCAGGCCGAGTCGGCATGCCGGATCGCATCGGCGGGACTGGTCTGGTCCGGCGCGTATTCGGTAAAGCCGATATTCAGGCCGATGCTGTAGCTCTGCTGGTCATGCTCGAAATGAAAGTCCTTGACCCTGGCCAGCAGGTTCTCGGCGATGTCGCAACCCTGCTCCCGGCTGCATTCAGGCAGCAGAAGCGCCAGGGTATCGTCCCGGAAGGACGCAAGGGCCGCCTCCGGGCCAATGAACGCCCGCACCTCGTTGGCCAGGCTCCGTGCCAGCTTCTCGACCGCTTCGACCCCGCAGGTGTTGTAGATCATGCGGAACTGGTCGAACTCGATGATGCCGAGCGCGTGGGTCCTGCCCTGCTGCTCGGGCTGGGCCAGCTGGTGCAGGCGCTGCATGAACCCCTTGCGATTCAGCAGACCCGTCAGCGGGTCGTGCATGACCTGATGGATCAGGCTTTGGTAGGTCTCGTCGAACAGGGCGTATTCGGAACGCTCGATCAGCGGCAGATCCAGATCCTTGCCCGGCCTGGCGAGGTCGCTGCGTATTTTCTTCGAAAGATCGGCCAGCGTGAGCTCCAGCTTGTCGGTCGCGGAACGGTTGGCGAACGTACAACTGGACGGCGGTTGGCTGATCCAGATCAGCTGCATCGGAACCGTGCTGCCTTCCAGGCTGAAATTCCACCACTCCCCGACCCGCAGGCGATCGACGAGGCGTTGATGGGCAGTTTGGGATGCCTCCCCCTCTTCCCTTGGCTTGGCCAGCTTGCCTGGCGGGACGAGGATCATCGCAGGGCCTGGAGCGAGGGCCGTTGAATCAGCTTCCAGTCTGCCGCGCAGCTCGTCCATGAATGCGTACAGCAGGTTGGTGTCGACGTTGACGGTAGCCAGGGAATGTTCGATTTCGCCCAGCAATAGTCGGGGATCGATGTCAGGTCGTGATGCATCAGTCTGGCCCGGCTCGAGCAAGGCAGACAGCCGGTCCAGCACCGCCATCGCGGCATCCCATTGTTCGCCCTCAGCCCCCAGGCGCAGTTCCAGAAGGACGAGGTACTGGCGCCACCCCGCATCGAGCAGCCGCAGCAGCAGCGCAGGGACTTCGCGTCCTGCCAGACGCTGTTCAAGTGCCTGGTTGACGCGGATGCGGGCGGCCCGGATCCGTTCCTTGCCCTCGCTGGCCTCCTGCAGCCGCGCGACCCGAGCCCTGCGGATCTGCAGAATCGGCAGCAGGACCTTTCCAAGGCTGTCACGAACCTGTTCGAAAATGCTGGGTTCTTCGTCCGCCCGACTGCAGATGCGGTCTACCAGCAGGTAGAGAAAGCGCTGCAGCTTGGCATCGAAAAACCTGCCCTTGTCATCCGCCGCCACTGCGAACTGCTCGATCAGGTTGACGACCTGACGGGCCGGATGCTCAGGCATGTTGGGGAAATTCGTATCCTGCAGGGCAAGCTTCAGAAGCGGGCGCTCCAATCGTTTCACCAGCGAATCGAGATCCGAACTGGGCACAAAATCGGACCGCGCTCGCGCGAACAGATCCGTCGTGGAATCGAGAATCCGTCGATGGCTGGCCCCGAGCCGTCCGGCACTGATCCCCATCGAGGCGATGCGTTCATCGACCCGCTCGCTGAATGACGACAGCGACGGCTGCCCCGCCACTGCCTGATCAGCCAGCGGCACACCATCGAGCACTTTGAGCAGATTGGGAAGGCTGACTTCCTGCAGCGCAGTACCGGCGCCGGCAACCGGCGCCGGCTGAGCCATGACCGGATGCCCAACCAGTTGACGGGACGCCTGCTGCAGGCGGTCCACCACCTGCAACACCTCCGGTTGTCCGGCCGCCTGCGCTGTGGCAGGGCCGCTCTGACGGCGAGTATGGGCCGCTGCCGTGGTCTGCATCGATGTGCCGCCGGCAGCACCTTGCATGAGGGAACCCAGGCTGGCCAGTATGCGATCCAGGCTGTATTCGGCCCCACCCGGTGTTTGCATGATTCCGGCCTGGTCCGCCCTGTAAAGCTGGTTCAGCGAATCCGCGAGTTCGGCCAGATCCGATTGGGCCCCGTCACGCTTGTCGGGTGTCGCTTCGGCTGCCGCGGACGATTCCGGGGCCGGCTGTTTCGGGCCGGGGCCGGCCGCCGGCTTGGCCGGTTCGATCGGCTGCAGCGAAGCCATTACCTCGTTGAGCTTCTGGTAAAGCGCCGGCGCATGGTTCGATACGGCCTGGCCCAGCGTCTTGTACAGCACCGACCGCATGGGGTTAGAGAAATCCAGCACCTGGATGGCGACCTGGAAGGTGCGGCCGATCATTTCGGGCCCGAAGGGATTGCTCTTGCGATCGATCTGCATGCCTGCCAGGCGGCTGTAACGCTGCTCGAACTCGTCGAGCGGCAATGCGATCTCTGCCTCGATCTGCTTGATGACCGACGACAGGTTCAGCCAGTCCTCAAATTCGGCTTCGTCGACCAGGGCGAGCCTGTCCTTCGTATCCTCTTCTCCGGACGATTCGCGGGCAGCCCCGACAAACTGGATGCGGTCGCGAACGGAATTGAAGAAATCTTCCTCGATCCGGCTGCGGCGCTGTGCCAACTCCTGGGCGCCGAATTCATAACGCGAACGATCGAGGAAACTCAATTCGCCATGTCCCGCTTCGACCAGGCGCGTTTCAGCGCGCTCAAAGAAATCGCGCATCACCTCATCGAGGAAGCTGCGGAACAGGCTGGTGCACTCCTGCTGCAATGCCAGGGCGCCTTGCAGGCCGAGATCCGTTGGCGGCTGAACGGTCGGGGAACGGTCATTCTGGGCGGTCGGGTTGCGCAGGATCTGCAGGGCCCAATCGGGCATGGCGGCTACGAAGATTCCCATTCCGCCGCTTGAAACATGCATGACGCGACCATTGATTCTGCGTCCGCCGGCAGCCTTTCCACTGTTGAACTCGACCTCCACGCCGGTACCCACCAGCGCAGAGACGACAGTGTCATGAACGCCCTTCTGCACAAAAGCAACGTACAACCCGGTTTGACAGAAATCCCGGATTTCGGATGCGATGGTCCCGCCGCCGGCATAAACGATCCGCACGGCCTGCGTCGTCGGCCGCCGCGCATAACGTCGCTGCTCCTTGCTGCCTGCTCCGGGTTTGGGCTGTGCCATGCTGCTCTTAGTTTGAAGCAATCGTCACGATGACCGGGCTTTCAGCTGCAGGCAATGACAAATCGCATTTATCCACTTCCCACCTCGGGTTATCAATAGCATCATGCTCAAGGCTCGAATTGCCTGATCGAGGGCAAGACTCAGGGCTCAGGTCGCATTGCCTTGTTGAAAACGGATATTTGGACGCCAGCTTTAGCCGGCACTGGATAGAACGGACACGGAATCTGCCTGAGACCGGCCCATTTGGGTTCGTTACGCTGATTCCTGGCGATACCGCAACGACCGTAGGGATCGAAGGCGGCATCTAGCAGGCTGGCTAATTCACGACCCCTACTGCGACTCGAATTCCGTGAACGCGCGGCTCATGTTGGCGCGGTGCAAGCCATCGTAATTGTACAAATGGCTGAACGCGGGCATATCCTGGTAGCGGTCGAGCGTGGCAGTCAGCGGTTCCATGTCCAATGCTGCGCTGCCTACCTTCGAAACCAGAAAATCATAGTAGTCGCCGGTTTCGCGTTGTGCCTGCGCCAGATCGCAGGCGCGGCCGTGGCCGGGAACAATGTACGCCGGTTTCAGTGCCGCCATCGCCTTGAAGGCCTGCTGGCCGTGCTTCACGCTCGACCACGGCAGAACGCCCAGCAGTCGCTCGACAAAGACCAGGTCGCCGCTGAACATCACGCCATGCTTCGGCAGCCAGACCCAGGCGTCGCCCGGAAAGTGGGTATCGGTGTAGGCCAGCGCCAGGGTTTCGCCCCCAAGCTCCAGCGTCACGGCATCGCCCGCGAGGGGTGTGGTCGCTGGCAGCGGATTCGTGCCCTGCATGCGCTCGCCGAGGAAGCGCTTCATGCTTTCCATGTGCTGTGCAGCATATTCGGCCTGGGTGCCAGCGGTGCGGGCGAGTGCAAAGACCTGCGCGCCCTTGCCTGCGAAGTAGGCGTTGCCCAGCCAGCGATGATCCTGGCTGCCGGTGTTGACGACCCAGCGCACCGGCTGGTCGGTCACCGCATGGATCGCCGCCGCGAGTTTCTCGGCGCCGAGAAAGCTGGCACCCGAATCGATCAGGATCACGCCCTGCGGCGTGACGACGAAGCCGAAGGTGGCGTTGAGGCCGTCGTTCTCGGGGCTGCGCTGGCCCAGTGGACCGACGATGGCGTAGACGTTGTCGACGACCCGCTCTGCCCTGGGCTCGAAGGCGTGGGCAAGCGGTGCAATCCAGGCAAGGACGAAGAAAAGCGGCACGAGCAGCAGGCGCATGTTGACTCCTGTTTCAGACGATGGATTGCGTGACAGGCGGCTGCTGAGCCAGTTCGCCCAGCGCACCTGCGCGCTTCGAATATCACGGGCTATGGCCTGACGTCCTGAAAGAATCAATGGCACGCGCCAGTCTCTGTGCATGTCAATCAGCTCCATCTGGATTCCAAAAGGTCGAAGCTAGCAGAAGGGTCGAGACACGGGAAGGCCGCTTTCATACCAGCCCTTGCTGCGATTGACGATTTTCACCACCAGCAGCATCAGCGGCACTTCGATCAATACGCCCACGACCGTCGCCAGTGCCGCACCCGATTCGAAGCCGAACAACGCGATCGCTGCAGCGACCGCCAGCTCGAAGAAGTTGGACGCGCCGATCAGCGCCGACGGACAGGCGACGCTGTGCTTCTCTCCGAGCTTGCGATTGAGCCAATACGCCAAGGTGGCGTTGAACAATACCTGGATCAGGATCGGCACGGCCAGCAGCGCGATGATCAGCGGCTGGGCGATGATGGCCTCGCCCTGGAAGGCAAACAGCAGCACCAGCGTTGCCAGCAATGCCAGGATGGAAGCATGCCCAAGCCGGGTCATGACCGAATCGAATACGCCCTGTCCGCGTTGCAGCAGCAGCTTGCGCCACAGCTGCGCCAGCAGCACCGGGATCACGATGTACAGCACCACCGAGGCGAAGAGCGTATCCCACGGCACGACGATGGCCGACAAGCCGAGCAGCAGGCCGACGATGGGCGCGAAGGCGAAGACCATGATGGTGTCGTTGAGCGCCACCTGCGACAGCGTGAAATACGGATCGCCGCCGGTCAGGCGGCTCCAGACGAACACCATGGCGGTGCAGGGAGCAGCGGCCAGCAGGATCAGTCCGGCTACGTAGCTGTCGAGCTGATCCGCAGGCAGATACGGCGCGAACAGCTGGTCGATGAACAGCCATGCCAGCAGCGCCATCGAGAACGGCTTGACCGCCCAGTTGACGAACAGCGTCACGCCGATGCCCTTCCAGTGTTCCTTGACCTGATGCAGCGCACCAAAGTCGATCTTCATCAGCATGGGAATGATCATCACCCAGATCAGCAGGCCGACCGGCAGGTTGACCTGCGCCACGTTCATACGACCCAGTGCCTGGAACGGCGCCGGCAGCAGCTGACCCAGTACCACGCCGGCAACGATGCACAGCGCGACCCAGAGGGTGAGCCAGCGCTCGAACAGGCTCATCGGCGCGCCGGCAGCGCGCTTGGCGTTCACTTCGCATTGCGCACTCATCGCGCGCCCCCCATTGGAATCAGCGCGCTCATGCCTGCTTGCCGATGTCACGTACGGCCTGCTGCAGCTTCAAGCCGTCCAGCGAGTTGAACGGCAGGCTGACGAACATCGAAATGCGGCGCTGCATCTGGTTCATGGCGTCGAGAAAGGCACGGCGCCTGGCGTCGTCGCTGCCTTCCACCGCAGCGGGGTCGGGAATCCCCCAATGCGCCGTCATCGGCTGGCCAGGCCATACCGGACACACTTCGCCCGCGGCCTTGTCGCATACCGTGATCACGAAATCGAGCGGTGGGGAATCGGGGCGGGCGAACTCGTCCCACGGCTTGCTGCGCAGTTCGGCGGTTGGGTAATGGTTTTTCTCCAGCAGCGCCAGCGCAAAGGGATTGACCCGTCCGGCAGGATGGCTCCCCGCGCTGAACGCCCGGAACCGCCCCTTTCCCATATCGTTCAACAGCGCCTCGGCAAGAATCGAGCGCGCCGAATTGCCGGTACAAAGAAACAATACGTTGTAAACAGGTTTGTCCATGGCTCGTTTGCTGGTTCAGTCATGGCAATCAGGCAGCCACTTGCAGCCCGAGCTTGTCGCGTACGGCGGCAACCAGCCGCTGGCGGATGTCGTCACGTACGGCGAGGAAGCTCTCGAGCGGCTCGCCGTGCGGATCGTGAAACGGCAGGTGGATCGCCGGGATCGGCCTGGGAAAGACAGGGCAGGCTTCCCGGGCGTTGTCGCACACGGTCACCACGAGGTCGATGTCCTCGTTCATGACCGCGTCGATATCCTTGGGATGCAGGCCCTCGGTTGGCAGCCCTGCCTGTTGCAACGCCTCGATCGCACCATCGGCCACCTTGGGTTGCGGGCGGGTACCGGCGGAGAGCGCGCGCACCTGGCCGGCGAGGTCATGATTGAGCAGCACTTCGGCCATTTGCGAGCGGCAGGAATTGCCGGTGCACAGCACCAGCACGGTGTAGGGTTTGCTCACGTTGCGTCCTTGGGTGGAGAAAAATCGAAACTCAGCAGCAACCGCCCGAAGTTGCCTTGCCCTTGACCGGGATGCAGCTGGAAACCTTGGCCACGGCCGGCTCGGGGACACAGCACCCGCTCGCTGCCTGGCCGCCGAATACCGGCACGCTGTCGAGCGTGTGGTAGGTCTCCCAGGCGATGCCGGTGGGATCGGTCGCCCAGTACTTGTCCGACTTGGCGTAGCAGCAGGCGGTGCCCATTTCCTCGACGACCTCGCCTTCGAGCTGCTGCAGGCGGCCGTTCATCTCGGCGAGCTCCTCCGCCGATTCGACCTGCACGCCCAGATGGTTGAGACCGGCCGGCGCGCCGCGCGAAGAGATCGCGAAGTTCACGCGCGGATCGTCGAGCATCCATTTCGCATAGTCGGGTTTGCTGACGGTCGGCTCGGCGGCGAACATCGTCGAATAGAACTTGATGCTGGCGGCGAGATCGTCGACCGCGACGTGGACGTGCAGACGCTTCATGAGGGTTCCTTTTCGGTTGTACAGGCCGGCGTGCAGACCGGCGAACAGGGGTTGCCGCCGCAGCAGTTTTCGGTCAGAAAGCCGAGCAGCGCGTTCATCGTGTCGAAGCCCGCCGTATATATGACGAAACGGCCCTCCTGGCGCGAAGCGGCGAGCCCGGCATGGCTGAGTTCCTTGAGGTGAAATGACAGCGACGACGGCGGAATGCCGGTCAACTCACTAATTCGGCCCGCCGCCATTCCCGCTGGTCCGGCCTGGACCAGGGTGCGAAAGATCGCCAGGCGAGATTCCTGGGCGAGCGCGGCAAGGGCGACGACTGCTTCATTTGTTTCCATGTTTCAATAATCGTTGAATAGTCAAATCATGTCAATAAATTTATTTCAGACGCCGGAATAAGTGCTGCCCTGCAGCTGTTCACGACTATGCAAGCTTGCGAATCCAACCCATCATCTGCAAAGGAACCGACATGAAAACCGCTTTTCTTCCCTTCGCCGCCCTCGCCATGCTGGTGGCTTGCGCGACACCCTTCGCCGGCGCCCCGGTCAAGACTGAAGCTGGCGTGCTGACGAATTCGGCCGGCATGACGCTCTATACGTTCGACAAGGACGCTGCCGGCTCCGGCAAGAGCGCATGCAACGGCGACTGCGCCACGAAATGGCCCCCGCTCACGGCGAGTGCGTCCGACACGGCCAGCGGCGACTACAGCGTCATCACTCGCGACGACGGCTCGAAGCAATGGGCCTACAAGGGCAAGCCCTTGTACCTGTGGACCAAGGACCAGAAGCCGGGCGACACGAGCGGCGACGGCGTCAACAACGTCTGGCACACCGCCAAGCCCTGAGTGCGCACCAGCCCCGACCTGATCGAGCATCTCCCCCGCCTGCGCCGCTATGCCCGAGCGCTGACGGGGGACGCCAGCCGCGCCGACGACCTGATACAGGACACGCTCGAACGGGCGCTGGCCAAGCTCGACCTGTGGCAGCCCGGGAGCGACCTGCGCGCCTGGCTGTTCACGCTGATGCACAACCTGTTCGTGAACCAGCTCCGCGCCCGGCGCATGCAGGAGACCACGATCGAGGACGCACTCGACGAACCCGTTAGCGGCGGCCAGCTGGAGGCGATGGCGGCGCGGGACATCCATGCCGCGCTCCTGCGCCTGCCAGGCGAGCAGCGCGAGGTGCTGCTGCTGGTCGGGCTGGAGCAGTTCGGCTACGCCGAGGCCGCACAGGTGCTGGGCGTCCCCGTCGGCACCGTGATGTCGCGCCTTGCGCGAGCGCGTGAAAAGATGCGCCAGATGCTGGCGGGCGCACCCTCCGTGAAACTGAAAGTGGTGAAATGACCGAAGACGTGCGTGAAGAAGAACTCCATGCCTACGCCGACGGCGCGCTGCCCGAGGCGCGCCGCCTCGAAGTCGAGGCCTGGCTTGCGGCCCATCCGGACGACGCCGTGCGCGTCGAGGCCTGGGTCGCGCAGAACCGCATGCTCCATGCCGCCTTCGACCCGGTGCTGAACGAACCCCTGCCATTGAACCTGGTGCGCGCCGCGCGCCGTCGCTCGCCAGCCGTGCCACTGCGCGCCTTGGCCGCTTCCCTGGCGCTGGTCGCGGCCGGCCTTGTCGGATACGCCGTGGGCCTCGGCGCAAACCGTCCGATGCCGGCGGCACAGTCCCAGCTCGCGCGCGATGCCGCCATCGCGCACGCCGTATTCAGTCCGGAAATCCGGCATCCCGTGGAAGTCGATGCCGCCCACGCCGAGCACCTGGTCGCCTGGCTTTCCAAACGCGTCGGCACGCCCCTCGACGCGCCGGACTTTGCTGCGCAGGGATTCCATCTTCTCGGTGGCCGTCTGCTCGCCGGTGACACCGGCCCGGTCGCGCAATTCATGTACCAGGACAGCCTCGAACGCCGCGTCACGCTCTACGTGCGCCGCGCGGTGGCAGGCAACCGGCAGACGGCATTCCGCCACGCCGTCGAAGACGGCGTCGATGTCTTCTACTGGATCGACGGCGACTTCGGCTATGCGCTGTCGGGCCGGATCGGGCGCCAGGCGATGCAGCAACTTGCCGATGCCGCTTACCACCAGCTCGTGCCCGCCGTCGCCCGCTAGCTGGAGGGGTGCTGCAAGCGCATCAGTAGTCGCAGGAAGGCCCTGACTGGCTGCCCGAGTCGGCCGCGGGCAACCCGAGCATGTCACGCGCCACCGCCTCGGCAACCTTGATGCCGTCCACACCGGCCGACAGGATGCCGCCGGCATAGCCTGCACCTTCGCCCGCCGGATACAGGCCCTTGACGTTAAGGCTCTGGAAGTCGTCGCCGCGCGTGATCCGCACCGGCGACGAGGTACGCGTCTCGACGCCGGTGAGCACTGCATCCCGCATGGCGAAGCCCTTGATCTGCCTATCGAACGCCGGCAGCGCCTCGCGGATCGCTTCGATCGCGTACGGCGGCAGCGCCGAGGAAAGGTCGGTCAGATGCACGCCCGGTTTGTAAGATGGCTCGACGGCGCCGAGTTCCTCGGACGGTTTTCCGGCCAGGAAGTCGCCGACCAGTTGCCCCGGCGCCTGGTAATCACTGCCCCCGAGCACGAAAGCGCGCGACTCCAGTTCCCGCTGCAGCCGGATGCCGGCGAGCGGATCGTCGCCCGGAAAATCCCCGGGCGTGATGCCCACCACGATGCCCGCGTTGGCGTTGCGCTCGTTGCGCGAATACTGGCTCATGCCGTTGGTGACGACGCGCCCGGGCTCGGACGTTGCCGCGACCACCGTGCCGCCAGGGCACATGCAGAAGCTGTAGACGGCGCGGCCGTTCTTTGCGTGATGCACCAGCTTGTAGTCGGCGGCGCCAAGAATGGGATTGCCTGCATTCGGCCCGAGACGCGCCGCATCGATCAGCGACTGCGGATGCTCGATGCGGAAGCCGATGGAAAAGGGCTTGGCTTCCAGGTAAACGCCGCGCGCATGCAGCATCTCGAAGGTGTCGCGTGCGCTGTGGCCCAGTGCGAGCACGACGTGGCGACTCTGTAGCATCTCGCCGCTGGCGAGCACCACGCCCCGGATGCCGCCGTCCTCGATCAGCACATCGGCCACGCGCTGCCGGAAGCGGATCTCGCCGCCCAGTTGCTCGATTTCGTGACGCATGGCTTCGACCATGCCGACGAGCCGGAAAGTGCCGATGTGCGGCTTCGACACGTAGAGGATTTCTTCGGGTGCACCGGCCTTGACGAACTCGGTCAGCACCTTGCGCCCGAGGTAGCGCGGATCCTTGATCTGGCTGTAGAGCTTGCCGTCCGAGAACGTGCCGGCGCCGCCCTCGCCGAACTGCACGTTCGATTCGGGATCGAGCTGCTTCCTGCGCCACAATCCCCACGTATCCTGGGTGCGCTCGCGCACCGCCTTGCCGCGTTCCAGAACGATGGGCCGGAAGCCCATCTGCGCCAGCACCAGCGCGGCGAAGATGCCGCAGGGTCCGAACCCGACGACGATGGGACGCTCGGGAAGATTGTCCGGGGCATGGCCCACGAACCTGTAGTTCATGTCGGGAGACGGCTTGATGTGCGGATCGTTGCGGAATTTCTTCAGCGCAGCCGCCTCGTTCTTGACGTCGACATCGACGGCATAGACGAGCAGCAGCGCGTGCTTCTTGCGCGCGTCGTGGCTGCGCTTGAAGATGCTGAAACCGACGAGTCCGTCATCGGCCAGTTCAAGGCGCGTCAGGATCGCCGCACGCAGCGCCTCGGGCGCGTGGTCGATCGGAAGCTTGAGTTCAGTCAGTCGCAGCATGTCCAGTGTTCAGATAATCGAGCGCGCCCTGCCCCGCGGCACGGCCGCTGGCAAGACAGGCCGTCAGCAGATAACCGCCGGTGGGCGCTTCCCAGTCGAGCATCTCGCCAGCGCAGAATACGCCGGGCAACGCGCGCAGCATCAGCCGCTCGTCGAGCGCCTCGAAGCGCACACCCCCCGCACTGCTGATCGCCTCGTCGAGCGGGCGCGTGGCAACGAGCGTGAGCGGAAGCGATTTTATCGCTCGTGCGAGCCGGACCGGGTCATTCAATACGTCTGCCGACAACAACTCGTGCAGCAGAGCCATCTTCAGGCCCTTGAGTCCTGTCCGGCTTTGCAGATGGCTCGCCAGCGAACGTGCACCACGCGGGTGGGCGACTTCGGCCATCACCCGTTGCAGCGTCTTGTCGGGTGCCAGGTCGAGTTCGAGCGTGACGGATCCTTTCGCGGAAATCGTGTCGCGCAGCGGCGCCGACAGCGCATACACCAGGCTGCCCTCGATGCCGGTGTCGGATATCATCAGTTCGCCCCTGCGCTCGAGTATTCTTCCGGACGCGTCGCGAAATCGCAGTGCCACCGTTTTCAGCGGCTGTCCGGCAAATCGGCTGCGCAGATGCTCGCTCCAGCCGCCTGAGACATCGAAACCGCAGTTCGAGGGCCGCAGCGGCGCGATCTCGACACCGCGACCGGACAACAGCGGCACCCAGGCGCCATCCGAGCCCAACTTCGCCCAGCTGCCGCCGCCGATCGCCAGCACGACCGCATCGGCCTTTGCCGCCACCCCGCCTCCCGGTGCGGAAAAGTTCAGCGTCCCGTCATCATTCCAACCCAGCCAGCGGTGGCGCACATGCACGCGCACACCCGATTCGCGCAGCCGATGCAGCCACGCACGCAGCAGCGGCGCAGCCTTCATGTCCCGAGGGAATACCCGTCCTGACGAGCCGACGAAGGTCTCGACCCCGAGCCCATGAATCCATTCGCGCAGCGCCGTGGGTGGAAACGCCGCCAGCAGCGGCTGAATGACCGTGGCTCGCGCGCCATAACGCGACACGAAGGAATCGAATGGTTCGGAATGGGTGATATTCATGCCGCCAATCCCCGCCAGCAGGAACTTGCGGCCGACGGATGGCATGGCATCGTACAGGTCGACCTTGACACCTGCCAGCGACAGTTTTTCGGCGGCCATCAGGCCGGCTGGGCCGCCGCCGACGACAACTGCCATTTTCATGGCGTGCGGGGCTCGAGTGGGCCCGCTCCGAGACTTCTTCGCAAAACTGCAGCCAGCGCGTCGCGGGCACGTCCTCTCGCCGGGTCGAGGCCCCCCGCCCGGGGGCCCCCCCCCCACCGCCCCCAAGCCCCCCCCCCCAGCAAAAATAGCAAAACAGCCGCCCCC
>JAYRNU010000161.1:0-3275 GCA_041912015.1 Thiobacillus sp.
CAGACCGAGGAAGCGTTCAATGTCGCCGAGCGCCGGGTGCGCCTGCTGTGCAACCACTAAACCTGCGGACTACTCGCTAATGGGCAGTGTAAGCAGTCGTGGAATCATTGCGTGTTGCAGCGATTCCACGCCACCGTGCGCGGCAGTTGTCATTGAGAGCAGAGGAATGCAATGAGCTATTTCTTCGGCAGCTTTTTCGACGCGATCATGTTGATCATCCCGACTTTCGTCCTGGTGACCTACCTGATCGTTCTGTTCCAGATTGTGGTGGATCTTTTCCGCGACACCGAGCTTGGGGGCGGATCGAAAGTGTTGTGGTTGATCGGTCTCATGTTTCTGCCGATTCTGACCGCCGTGATTTACATCATTGCACGCGGCAGCGGCATGGCGGACCGGCAACGGGCGAGCATGCAGCGGGCAAAATCCGATACCGATGCCTATATCCGGGAAGTGGCCGGGAAGTCTCCGGCCGAACAGATCGCCGACGCCAAAGCTTTGCTCGATGCCGGCACCATCAATCCGGATGAGTTTGCCAGGCTGAAAGCCAAGGCGCTGGCCTGACGCCTTGAGTGACAGGTTCAGACCGAGCGGTCGAAGAATGGCGCGGTCTCGAAGACCGAGCCCGCGAAACCTGCACCATTGCTCGCCAGGGAACGCTTCAGCACAAAATCGAACAGCAGCACATTGTGCTGCCGGATCTCGTTCAGCGGCCCGATCAAAGCTGGATCGAGCAGCTTCCGTTCCGCCAGCCCCCAGAGGTTGACCAGCGGCACGATGCCGGGCAGCGGATAGTCCGAACCGTTAAGCAGGCGGTCATGCCAGTCGCGCCGCGCCAGCAGAGCGGGAATGACCCTCATGCGGTTGGCCTGAATAATGGCGGAAATGTCGGCGAACAGGTTGCTGCGATATCGCGCCTCGTCCATGAGCCGGGCGAACAGCTCGAAATTCGAAAGTCTGTTTGTTTCCCCATGGTCGAGATCCCATCCCTTGCCCAGCGAGGCGCAATGCGCCACCACGACGCGCACGCCAGCATCGAGCGGGCGGCGCAGCCTGAGCGGATTGCCGAAGTCTTCGCCATGGCCGGTCACGGCAAGCTCGTCGCCGGCATGGGTGATCAGCGGCATTCGCAACGCGGCCAGCCTGGCATAGAACGGGTCGCACCGCGATGATGCCGGGTCGATGCCCTGTGCCGATGGCAGCCATTTGATCGCACGCGCACCGCCCGCCGCCGCCGCATCGAGGCGGTCGAGCGCACTCGGGTCGTATGGGTGAATCGACGCCGCCCATTCGATGCGATCCGGATTGCGTCGAGCGAGCTTTTCAGCATACTGATCCGGGATCCGAAAGTTTGAGCGATCCTTCACCGGCTTTCCGCGCGCGTCACGTGCCCAGTCGAAAGCCAGCAGGATGACTTTGAAACCGGCTGGCATGGCCTCGCTCTGCTCGAGGATCCGCTGCGCAACGGAGGAGTCGATCTTGCCTGGGGCGGTGTCGGCGCACCCTGCGTTGAGATAAAACAGGCGCTGCACGAACAGCACGGGTCGCCAGAAATGTTCCATGGCTGGATTCATCCACGGTCCGGTACCGGAATCGCCGGCACCCATCGCGTGACAATGGACGTCCCAAACCTTTGCTGGATCCAGTCCGCGCCAGGCGGCGAGTACCAGCGGATGGTCGCTCAGGGTGGGTGAGAGTGGCGGCTCGCAGGCATTCTTCAGGCCATCGCGCAGCGTAAAATCGCAGCCTGCGAGGAGGCCGGCGGCGCCAAGGCTGAGAAAGCTGCGGCGGTTCATTTTCGGATGCTGGTTTCCAGTCACAAAAAAAGCAACCCGCAGGTTGCTTTTGATCGATTCTACCCTTGAAATCAGGTCTGTTTGCGCAGTTTCTTGATCGCAGCCAGTTGCGCCACAGCCTGGGCCAGCTCGGCCTGCGCCTGTGCGTAGTCGATGGCTGCAGCCTTGTCTTTCATTGCCTCCTCGGCTGCGGCTTTGGCCTCTAGCGCCTTGGCCTCGTCCAGGTCCGTACCGCGGATGGCCGAGTCTGAAAGAATCGTGACGACAAACGGCTGCACTTCGAGGATGCCGCCGGAAACGTAAACGAGTTCCTCTTCTGCCTGGTCTGGCACCTTGATGCGCACCGAGCCGGGCTTGAGCGTCGTCAGCAGGGGCGTGTGCCGCGGATAGATGCCCAGTTCGCCGCGCTGCCCGGGGGCGATCACGACTTCGGCGGAGCCGGAATACAGCGATTTTTCAGCACTGACTATATCGACGTGAATGGTCATGGCCATGGTGTAACCTCATTTGAGCAGTTCGCAGAGATCAGGGTCGGGCATTGCCCGTGCCCTGTTTCTCCCGACCTGCACTTTCCTTACTGAATTGTCTTCGCCTTTTCGACGGCTTCCTCGATGCTGCCCACCATGTAGAAAGCCTGTTCGGGCAGGTGGTCGTATTCGCCCTCGACGATCGACTTGAAGCCGGCAATGGTTTCTTTCAGCGTGACGTATTTGCCCGGAGAGCCGGTGAACACTTCCGCGACGAAGAAGGGCTGCGACAGGAAGCGCTGGATCTTGCGCGCACGGGCCACGGCCAGCTTGTCCTCGGGCGACAGCTCGTCCATGCCGAGAATCGCGATGATGTCGCGCAGTTCCTTGTACTTCTGCAGCGTACCCTGCACTTTGCGGGCGACGGTGTAGTGCTCTTCGCCGACAACCTGCGGGTCGAGAATTCGCGAGGTCGAATCGAGCGGGTCCACCGCAGGGTAGATACCGAGTTCCGCGACCTGACGCGACAGCACCAGGGTGGCGTCGAGGTGGGCGAAGGTGGTCGCGGGCGACGGGTCGGTCAAGTCGTCCGCCGGCACGTACACGGCCTGGAAGGAGGTGATCGAACCGGTCTTGGTCGAGGTGATGCGTTCCTGCAGACGGCCCATTTCCTCGGCCAGCGTCGGCTGGTAGCCCACCGCGGATGGCATCCGTCCCAGCAGCGCGGACACCTCGGTACCGGCCAGCGTGTAGCGGTAGATGTTGTCGACGAACAGCAGCACGTCGCGACCTTCGTCGCGGAAGTATTCGGCCATGGTCAGGCCGGTCAGCGCAACGCGCAGACGGTTACCCGGCGGCTCGTTCATCTGGCCATAGACCAGCGCGACCTTGTCGAGAACGCCGCCTTCCTTCATCTCGCGGTAGAAGTCACTGCCCTCGCGGGTACGCTCGCCCACGCCGGCGAACACCGAGAAGCCGGAGTGCTGCACGGCGATGTTGCGGATCAGTTCCATCA
>JAYRNU010000162.1:0-4358 GCA_041912015.1 Thiobacillus sp.
ACGAAGCCCAATGGTACCAGCGAGATCCAGAATTCGGCACCCTCGCTGCCATGCAGCATTTTCCAGAACCCGACGACCAGTCCGACGATGCTCAGCATCACCCCGAGCCACGTGGTGTAGACGCCGAGCTTGTGCATCGAACTTCCTGTCAGTTGGTGGAGGTAAGCGGGATCGAACCGCTGACCTCTTGCATGCCATGCAAGCGCTCTCCCAGCTGAGCTATACCCCCAACGAAGCCGCGCATTCTATACATGCACGGCGCGCTTGTAAAGCGTGCCCGCACGAATAAATCGCGGGCTTGTAAAGCCTCTGCAGACACGCGCGCAATCTTCAATCCGGAAAGAGCTTGCCTGGGTTGAGCAGCCCGTGCGGATCGAATTGCTGCTTGATGGCACGCATGAGATCGAGCGTGGTCGGATCGATTTCCTGCGCAACGAAACGACGCTTTTCGGTACCGATGCCGTGTTCGCCGGAGAGGGTGCCGCCCAGCGCCAGGACGCGTGCCATCAGGGTGTCGAGCGCGGCGTAGGCGCGCGCCATTTCGGCCTTGTCGTCGGGATGCACCATGAGATTGACGTGCAGGTTGCCATTCCCGGCGTGGCCGAAGGACACCACCGCAAGTTGATGGGTCTCGGCGGTATGGTCGATGAAGTCGACGAAATCGGCGAGTTGCGAAACCGGCACGACCACATCCTCGTTGATCTTGAGCGGGGCGATCTGCTTCACTGCATGCGACAGGGATTTGCGTGCGGTCCACAGCAGGGTGATGTCTTCGCGCGTGAAGCCGCTGCGCATGTCGAGCAAACCTTCGCCAACGAGCACCTGTTCCAGCGCCGCGATCTGGCGCGGCAAATCCGCGACGGCACCGTCCGCTTCGACCATCAGCAGCGCCCGGGTTCCGGGCGGCAGATCGTCCGCGGCACCGGTCGGACGGATGGCATCGATGGCACGATGATCCATGAATTCGAGCGCACAGGGCATCACCGGCTGATGCATGACGCGGCTGACGGCGTCGAGCGCAGTGCGGTTGCTGGCATAGCAGACGCGCAGCGTGGCGACGGCTTCAGGCGCTGGCAGCAGCTTCAGGGTTGCTTCGGTGACGAGCGCAAGCGTGCCTTCGGAGCCGACCAGCAAGCGGGTGAGGTCGTAGCCGGTGACCCCCTTGGTGGTACGGCAGCCGGTGCGAATTTCGTCGCCGCTGCCGGTGACGGCACGCAATCCCAGAACGAAATCGCGGGTGACGCCGTACTTGACGGCGCGCGGGCCGGCCGCATTCATGGCGAGATTGCCGCCGATGCGGCAATAGGCGCCGCTGCCGGGGTCGGGCGGATAGAACAGCCCGGCGCTGCGGGCAATGCGATCGATTTCCTCGGTGACCACGCCGGGCTCGACGACGACGAGCCGGTTGACAGGGTCGAACTCGAGAATGCGCCGCATGCACTCGAAGCTGACGACGACCGAGCCGGGCGACGGCAGGGCGCCCCCGACATTGCCTGAGCCGGCGCCACGCGGGGTCAGCGCAATGCGGTGCTCGGCTGCAATGCGAACGAGGGCGACGACCTGATCATGCGAAGCCGGAAACAGCACGGCGTCGGGCTGGATGCAGCGCGGGGTTTCATCCTGGGCAAACAGCGCGCGGGTGGCGACATCGTCGAAGACGCGATCCGCCCCGATGGCGGAACGGAAAGCAGCGAGCACGCGGTCGGGCACCATCGGCAGGACGTCAGGCGGGGAATTCAGGCGGTGTGCTCGGGCGGGAGCTGGGCGATCAGCTGCGCGATCATGTCGGCATCGAAGTCCATGCCGATGTCCCAGCCCGGATTGATCGAAATCGGCACGCCGCCGCCGATGCGGCGCAGCAGCCAGGAAAATTCGGTCAGGATGCCGCCCGAATAATCCGGGTAATGCGCAACGAAGGGCTTGGCGCGTTCGGGGCTGGTGAAAACCACCAGAACCCGCTCTCCGTCCTCGTCCTCGATGACCAGCAGTTCGGCTTTGTTCGAGCGCTGGAATCCCTGGATCGGGTTCTTTTCGTCGCGCACCGGCATGAACAGCTGCTGGTCGAGCAACTGCATGACGAAGGTTTCAGGATCGAGGGTGCCGGCATGGACGGCCGCCAGCTGTTCCTCGAGGGCGTTGTGGGGAATGAAATTCATGGGGATGGTCGCTTGCGTCGGGTGCTTGCACGATGGCCAGTTTAACCGATGGGGCGGCGCAGGGGGCGCTCGGGTATGCGGCGGAGAACGGACGGTGGCGCAGGATCAGGGTTCCCAGCGTTCGGGGTGCGCCCAGAAACGGGCATTGAGCCAGTCCGGCACGGTCTTGTAGGTGTAGAGGTCGTAATAATGAATGCGCCGGTCGCCCTCCGCCGGAACCTCGGGCGTCATGAAGCCGAGCGCACGGAAGGCCGCAACATCAAGGGCGCAGGCCGCAGACACGGCCAGCAGGATACGCGGCGCTGCATAGAGGCGTATCTGGCTGACGAGTTCCATGGCCTGACGGGCATCGAGTTCATCCAGGGCATCGATGCCCAGCGCCAGCGCCGAGGGCGCTTCCGGCCGGCTATCCTGCAGCTGGACAAGCGCACCGGGCAGCATGCTGCGCGCCAGATCCCGGGCCGGCTCGTCCAGGGCCAATACGCTGGCAGGCTGCAAATCCAGCAGGCGTGCCTGCAGGACATCGCGCCAGTTCATCCTCTCAGGCCTTGCGCGGCACGCGCACCAGACGGGTGCCCGCGATCCGGTCGTGAAGGAACTGGCGGTCGCGGTCGAACAAGGCCCACCAGAAACCGACGCCTGCCAGCAGCAGGCCGGCCAGCGCGAGCACGAAACGCAGCGCGGACCGTTTCAGGGTCAGCTTGGAACCGTCTCGTGTGACCAGCCGGATGCGCCAGGTCTTCATTGCAAGCGTCTGTCCGCTGCGCAACCAGAACGCGCTGAAGTAGGCGAACAGCACGCCCAGGATGTATGCCTGGAACAGATGCCGCTGCCACGGCGCCTGCAAGCTGCCGACGAAGGGAAGGATCAGGAAGGACGCCACGAACACCACCGCGGTCACCAGCAGCAATTCATAGACCATGGCCGCGATGCGGGAAAGGAACGGTGCTGGCTGGATGGCTATTGCGTTGTCTTGCATGGTGGCTCTATATTGCAGCTTGGTGCGACAACTTGCCACAGCGCGCCAGACAAAATCAATCAAAAATCAGGAGGGGGCTCGATGCATATCATTAAGCAGCTCATGGCAATTCCCGGCGTCATCGCCGCCGGTGAATACGCGTATCGCGGCGATCGTTTTTCCTACCAGGGGGCACTGACCGACGAGTTCGCGCGCATGGCATCGATCCTGTGCAGAGGCAACACGCTGTCGGTCAACATGCAATCCGAAATTTTCGATTCCTTCGCCGAGAACTGCGGCTGCCGTCCGGTGCAAGGCTGGATCGTGCGGGGTGCGCAAGTCTCGGTGTGCGCGATCGGCAATTATTTTGCGTTCATCGAAAACCGGGAGGAACTGCTGAACGACGTCATGACGATCATGCGCGCCAAGGTCGGGGACATCCAGGACGATCTGCTGGTCAACCTGTATGCCCGACTCGGAGGCGACACCAAGGAAGCCCTGTATTAAGGATCGAGACCAACACGGAGAGAGATGATATGAATCTGGAAAAGATGATGGAATTGCCGGGTGCGCTGGCCGCGTTTACCTACTCCGACAAGGGCGATCTGGAATCGCATCTGCTGCGCGAAGGAACCGAGCTGACCAAGCAGGTCCTTGACCTGCTTGCGCATTCGTGCGTCGCCAACCAGGCGATCGCGACCATGGAAGCGCGCGGCTGGGAAGCGCTTACCGGCCAGGGCGGATTCGAGCCGCTCAAGGGATTCTCGGTGGTCGGACTTGAATGGTCGGTGGTGGTGAACGGCAACTGCGGCATGGTTGTCAGGAATCGCGATGCCGACTACGAAGCCACCTTCAATGCCTTGCAGGCATCCTGAGGAGCGCCCATGTCGCTGAGGAAAATACTTGTCCTTGACGGCGTCACGGCGGTGTGCCGTTTCCGTGACGACGGCGTGCTCATGGAGGCGGAAGGGCTGCTGCCGCAAGACCTCATGGAGCGCCTGGCAAGGTTCGCCCAATGGTTCCGCCGCCTGGTTTCGAGCAATACCGACCTGCTGTCACTGTTTTCGCAAATGCGCGGCTGGTCGCCGTCGCAGGGCTGGATCGTCAAGGGCGCAGGGATGACGGTATGCTGCGTGGGCAATGTGGTCTGCCTGTTCGACAACGCCCAGGGGTCTGCCAATCAGATCATGGATGCGCTCAGGGAAACGGCACACGAATAGAAGTCCGCGGGCTGTTCCTTCCTG